>CAZQBZ010000049.1:0-1522 GCA_964592355.1 uncultured Candidatus Saccharibacteria bacterium | reverse complement strand
GAAGTGGATGGTGGTGGTCGACGGCCAAGGTATTCCTTTGGGAAACCACCTGGACTCGGCGTCCCCGGGCGAAGTTACGCTCCTCGAAAAAACGATAGAAAATATTGCTGTGCCTCGCAAAGGCAGAGGGCGTCCAAAAAGAAATCCTCAACGACTGATTGCTGACAAAGGTTATGACAGCGACCCATTGCGTGAACGCTTGGCTGGCAAAGGCATTGAATTGATTTGCCCTTACCGGAGCAATAATAAAGGACAAAAGCATTATGATGGCCGCAAGATGCGACGTTACAGACGGCGTTATAAAGTTGAGCGGACTTTTTCCTGGCTGGGAAATTTTCGCCGGCTTGTTGTCCGCTGGGATAAGGATATTGTTGTTTATAATGCGTTCTTTCATACAGCTTGCCTTATCATAACGCTTAGGAGGTTATGAAATGCCTTGTAATATTAATCTTCTTTGTTGTCTGCTTTTTCTTGTTCAGAAGCATTAGTGTCTATTTCATCAACTTTTTCTTCAATGTCATCAACCTTACTTTCTATGTCATCAATTCTACTTTCAAGATCATATTTCAAGTTATCTAATGGATCTTCAATCGGTTCATGTTCCCAGTCAAAACCTGTGGGTAATTCAAAAGAATCTTTCATAAATTTGGAAATTCTGCTGTCCACATGTACCGATGTAATAACATCAGCATTCAAATTTTTATATCCCAAAACTTTCAAAAATAATTCCGCCCCGAACTCATTTGGACACACCTTAATCCAGCCATTTTTTGATTCTAATGCTTTTTCAACTTTTAACGAATCTGTACTAAAAGAGTATCTCTTTCGAAGTAATCCAACATTTGTCAATCCTAAAACAGCCTCTTTAACATAATTGGGATTTTTAATGTTTTTGAAAATTGTCTCTTTAATTGGAATTGAAATAATCAATCCATCCCAAAAATTTTTAATTTCAGGTTTTTCTCTTCCAAAAGGTAAACGTGCAACTATACTATAAATTATGAAATGCAAATATAGTTGATTAGAGGACATATTTTTTATCATATTGATATATGGCAAAGCAGTATCGTCTTGATTATCCGCCGAACGGGAAGAAGCAAGCAAACCGCCAAAATACTCTGCCGCAAATACATCTTCTACAAACTTCCCCTCATCCCATATATTTTTAAGTACTCTTGAATTTACTTTCCCTTTTTCATTTACCTTGTTGCCAAGTTTTTCCCATGCGATAGAAAATATTCGGCCAATGTTTTGCACACTTTTCTGTACGAGTTCTTTTGTGCTTTCGCCAAAATATTCTGCTGTTGGTCCAAGAAGCTTATTTAACGCTTCTCTTGATGCTAATATCCCACCTATCGTTAATCCAATTCTTTCTAATTCCTCACTCATAAAAAAATCTTTCAAATTTTCCTGCTCTAACTAAAAATTTCTTCGCCATCGGCGATTCTCGTAGGCGCTCGCAGGGCGTCCTGCGGACGAAGCGAAGATTCTGTATTCTGAATTTACTCCTTTCCAACCCCAC
>CAZQBZ010000048.1:0-1798 GCA_964592355.1 uncultured Candidatus Saccharibacteria bacterium | reverse complement strand
TGCCAGCATTTTATTTAGTGCCCGAGGTGAATTATTTTTTCTCTGGTTTTACTAACTCTAAAAATTTTTCAACATTTTTAGACAATCTTACATGATATAGGGTCTGTTTATGATATTGTCTGATTTTATAAATATGTGGCTTAAATCCGAGAGATAAAGTCATTTCATAGAAATTAGTTGCCAACTCAGGAATTATACTTGTAAATATTATCATCTTGTATCCTCTATCATTGTAAATTGCTCCATCTGTTTCTATTAAACCTCTTAAACAATTTATTTTATGATTATCTTTTTGTTTTATCCAATTCGGAACAGTTGTTCGTTGAATAAATTTAGAGCCGTTTTTAGCTCCCCATCCAAGCAACTCTTCCAAATAATTTGAGTAAACGCTGATATCAGAGCAATTTTTATCTTTTTTATTTACCACGCCGATTTTATTTTGTGGCAGTAAAGTTTTTAATGAGACAATTATTTTTTGCATCAAAAAAGGATATTTTGTATCACAAGATATCCTTAATCGTGTTGCCCGTCCATTTGGATTGGAAAGATTTCCATCGCCAAGCGCAAGGCCTATAACATAGGCATGCAGCTCTTTGTCTGGATTAAGGATAGTTTTTCTAAAATATCCTCTCATGTGCCGCGGGTGGGAATTGAACCCACACGATCTTGCGATCAATGGATTTTGAGTCCATCGCGTCTGCCGGATTCCGCCACCGCGGCATTTATCTATAAATTTAACATAAGTTCGGCCAAAATTCAAGGCGGGGCTATTTCCACTCGGCATCAATTACTTTTTCAGGAAATTTTTTTGCCAGTTCCTGGAAGTTTTTGCAGCTTGTTTTATGCAAAACTGCCGCCCTGTATTTTGTGAGGTAGGCCTGCACCTTGTCGCCGGCTTCGGGCTTGCAACATTTGGCATAAGTTACTAACATTCCTTTTTCTCCGGCAAGATATATCTGCCTTGGGCCTTCTTTTTTAATCTGCTGTTTTTGGATTTGCTTTTGCTTTGCGGTTTTGGCAATTTCAATGATTTTTTCTTTAACAAAACTGACAATAGGAATTTTGAACGACGCCTCTTTTTGGACAGCTTTTTTAATATGGCTTTGGGCTATGCTGGTTTTAACAAACCTAAGCCAGTCCTGTGATGGCTTTTTCTTTTTATTTATTATTATTTCAACAATGTCGCCATTTTTTAACGGCTCGGAGATTGCCGTAATTTTTCCATTTATTTTTGCAGATTCTATATGGTTGCCGATTTCAGAATGTATAGAATATGCAAAATCAATGGGGCACGACCCCTTTTTTAATACAATCACATCGCCCTTGGGCGTTAAAGAAAAAATTTGATTTTCAAAGAAATTTATATTTTTTACCCATTCAAATTCTCTTTCGCGTTTTGCCAGGTCGATATTTTCCTTATAGGCCCAGTGGGCGCAAATTCCATGCTCTGCCACCTGGTGCATATCGTGTGTTCGTATCTGCATTTCGGTAATCTTATTTTGATCAGAAAATATTGTTGTGTGCAGGGACCTGTATCCATTGGGTTTTGGCCTCGCAATGTAATCATTTATCTCTTCTGTCAGGGGCTTGAAATGTTTATGTATTACGCCTAACGTTTTGTAGCAAGTAGGTATGTCCTTTACAATTATTCTTAAAGCTAAAAGATCGTGGACTTTTTTAAAATCCATATTCTTGCTTAAAAGTTTTTTGTAAGTCGACCAATATGACTTTGTTCTGTAATTTATCTGAGAAAAATCAACCCGTTCTTTTTTAAAAATTTTTTTAAGCTTCGGGATGA
>CAZQBZ010000047.1:0-1996 GCA_964592355.1 uncultured Candidatus Saccharibacteria bacterium | reverse complement strand
CGATCAACCGAAGGCCATAAAAGAACTTGCTGCAAATTTAAGGTCCGGCATTAAAGACCAGGTGCTTTTAGGCGTGACCGGATCCGGAAAAACTTTCACAATGGCCCATGTAATAGAAAATATCCAAAAACCAACTTTAATAATTTCTCCAAACAAAACTTTAGCCGCCCAACTTTATCAGGAGTTCAAAGAATTTTTTCCGGATAACGGGGTACATTACTTTGTTTCATATTATGACTACTATCAACCCGAGGCATACATACCCCATTCTGACACATATATAGAGAAAGACGCAAAGATAAATGAAGAAATAGACAGACTAAGGCATGCGGCGGTCCAGGATCTCAGCGTTAGAAAAGATGTGATTATTGTGGCTTCCGTTTCTTGCATTTACAACATAGGATCTCCTGAAAATTATGAAAATGTTTCATTGGAAATCAAAGCGGGGCAAAAAATGAAAAGGAAAGATTTTTTGCTATTGCTTTCAAATTTGCAATACCAGAGAAATGACATCGAATTTAAGCCGGGAAGTTTTCGCGTGCGCGGAGATATTATTGAAATTAACCTGGTTACCGGAGAAAAAATATTAAGAATAGAATTTTTTGGGGATAAAATAGAGATAATTTCAGAGGTAAGGCCACATCTGAATTTGACATATAAAAAAATAAAAAGCGATTTCGTTAAAATTTTTCCGGCAACCTTCTGGGTGGCGGAACAAAGCCGCCTTAAAATTGCTGTCCAAAATATTCAGCTTGAATTGCAGAGCAGATTGGCTGAATTTAAAAAGCTTGGAAAATTATTGGAGGCTGAGAGATTGGAGCAAAAAACAAATTATGATTTGGAAATGTTACAGGAAACCGGCTGGTGCCAGGGCATTGAAAATTATTCCAGCCAGCTGGAATTCAGAAAACCGGGTTCTGCCCCGTTTTCTTTGGTGGACCATTTCTCGCACTTTAACCCGGATGGATTTTTAACTTTTATCGACGAGTCCCATATTACTACGTCCCAAATCAGGGCTATGTCTGTTCAAGACAAAATCAGAAAGGGAACACTGATTGATTTTGGGTTTAGGCTGCCAAGCGCGATAGATAACAGGCCTCTAACCTTTGCCGAATTTGAAAAAAGGCAAAATCAGACAATTTACGTCTCCGCCACGCCGGCAGAATATGAAAAGACCAGGGCAGGCAAAAATATTGTAGAACAACTGATAAGACCAACCGGCCTTTTGGAGCCCTCTATCGAAATAAGACCAACAGAAAATCAGATTAAAGACCTGCAGAAAGAAATAAAAAAACAGATAGAGAAAAATCATAGGGTTCTGGTTTTAACTTTAACTAAAAGGCTGGCGGAAGAAATTTCAGACTATTTAATAGACAAGGGTATTAAAACCCAATACATACACTCGGAAATTAAAACCCTTGAAAGGCCCGAGATTTTAAATAATTTTCGGCAGGGCAAGTATGACGTTCTGGTGGGAATAAATCTTTTGAGAGAAGGCATTGATTTGCCCGAGGTCGCCCTGGTGGCAATTCTGGACGCTGACAAAGAAGGGTTTTTAAGAAATAAAACCACGCTCATCCAAACAATGGGTCGCGCGGCCCGCCATATCAACGGCCATATTATTTTATATGCCGATAAAGAAACTTTCTCAATGAAAGAAGCTATCAACGAGATTAACAGAAGGAGAAAAATCCAAGAGGCCTATAACAAAAAAAATAAAATAACTCCTCAAGCGATAGTTAAAGATATCCGAGACTGGGGGCTGTCAAAGAAAGAGGACATCGCCGAAGAATTCGAGGTAATACACGACAAAAAGATTCTGGAAAGTGAAATGAAAGAGGCGGCTAAAAATTTAGACTTTGAAAGAGCAGCTCAGCTTCGCGATCTGCTTAAAAAAAAGACGAAGGATTAATCCTTCGTCTTTTTTTATATTCTATTTTTAATTTCTTCAAAAATTTCCTGTTGTAACTTTTGGACTTCTTGTTCAAAAATTTTG
>CAZQBZ010000046.1:0-2179 GCA_964592355.1 uncultured Candidatus Saccharibacteria bacterium | reverse complement strand
CCGTCAGGCTTTCGCCCATTGCGGAAGATTCTCGACTGCAGCCTCCCGTAGGAGTATGGCCCGTGTCGCAGTGCCATTCATGGGGGTTGCGCTCTCACGCCCCCTACCCGTCATAGACTTGGTAAGCCTTTACCTCACCAACAATCTGATAGGCCGCGGGCCATTCCCAAAGCGACTTGCGTCTTTACCCTTGCGGGATTATGGAGCATTACCCCGTCTTTCGACGAGCTGTTCTCCACTTTGGGGTATGTACCCACGTGTTACTATGCCGTTCGCCGCTATACTTTCTATTGCTAAAAAGTACCGCTCGACTTGCATGCCGGTATCCACGTTTCCAGCGTTCACCCTGAGCTAGGATCAAACTCTCAAAAAAGAGTAAGATTATTACTTAGAATAAACTACTATAGATTTAATTCGAAACAACTTTAAAAAACTAATGTTGTTTGCACAATTGTTTGCCGATTTAAGATGGTTTTCTTAAATCGTGCTCAGTATTCAGTTGAAAAATGTTCAGGGTATTTAGCCAGGCTTGCTACTTGATAGGCTTGGCGTAAAAAACACCCGCGAAGACATTTGATTTCTCAAACACCTTCGCGGATATTTTTGAAGGATTAAATTGTATAAATTAATTTAAGCTTTTTGTTTCTGTAAATTAATTGTTACATTGTCCATCTTATCAGAAAAAAACTTTATGTCAATAGCCTAAAACCTTAAAACAAAATGCGGGCCAAATTGTTTGCTATTTCTGCAGACTTTTCCAAAAGTCTATTACTTTCTGGCGGCGTCGCGAAAGCCCATCAACCGATATCATTCCCGGGCCGGCGATGCAACCTCCGTCACAGTTTAAAATATCCAAAATTTTAAGTTCCGGCTTATGAGGGAATTCTTTCAATACTCTATCTGCCAAAACTGGACCGGAAATCACATCGTATTCTTCGTCTGTAAAATTTTGCGTAATTCCGGACGATTGCGCCAGTCCGCCAGAAATCGGATAAAGCCTGGTCTCCTCGCCAACAATATCAAATTTTGCTTTTAAATCTTTTTTCAAAGCAACATTTTTCTTTGCATTAAAAACCGCTGCCAAATCTTTATATGTCAATGCAAGAATTTCCAGTTCTGGAAAATCTTCGTTTGCTTCTAATTTTTTAACCATGCATGGAGAAAAGTGAACAATTTTATAATCAGGATATTCTTTCCTCAATATCTTTGCCGTTGCCGTCATAGGAGAATCTATCTTTGCTAAATATTGCTCCAAGTGCGGATATTTGTTTCTAATGAGGCGAACTATTGTGGGACATGGGCTTGTTATAACTTTTCTGTCAGGGTGAAGTTTTAACAAGGCGTTAAGCTGTTTATTTGTGTCTATAGCTCCCCTACTTACTTCGGCCACGATTTCAAAACCAAGCCTCCTTAACCTGCCGACAATTTCAGGATACTGAAAATCCACAACAAAAGACGGCGCCAACATTGCCGCCATTTTTTGTTTTTTTTCTAATAAATCAAGAAGCTCTTGAGCCTCCTTGCTTAAATTTTGCGCCATAAAATTTGTATATTAAAAAAGATATCAAGCCTCCAGCCAAAGCCGTGGCCAATTGATTTAATCCCATTGTGTGGAAAAATACAGCCGGCACGACAGAAAATTTAAAATAAATATTGGCTATTAAAAATAACAATGCAAACTTGCCTGCGGCAGCCAAAACGACAGAAATTATATATCCCTTATTACGGTTGGCTAAAAATGAAAATATCTGTACTAATATATAGTTCGACAGCCACACAAAAGGCAAAAAATAAATCAAAAACCATGTAAACTGGCCAAATATCAAACCTCTTGCCAATACGGCCAAGCTTGGAAAAATAACTATCGGCAAAAAATATTTTTTGGGTAGATATGTGGCAGCTAAAAACAAGCCCGCATTTACAACCGTGCCCACTAGCCACTGAGGATGGCCCATTAAAAATGGCACAGAAAATGAAGTAATAAAAATTACGCTAAAAACCGCAACCTGATAAAGATTTCTTAGCTCAACTGGAAATGTTAAAACTTTTTCTTGTTTCATATTCTTATTATATCATAATATTTTTGCAAACAAAAACACCCCATAAGGGGTGTTTTAATTTGGAGCCACCTCGCAGATTCCGCTACGCTTGAACTTGTCGTCGCTTCGCTCCTCCTTAA
>CAZQBZ010000045.1:0-2337 GCA_964592355.1 uncultured Candidatus Saccharibacteria bacterium | reverse complement strand
TAATTTTTATGGCTTCCAGGCAGATTTTCTGCCTGGAAGGAGTTGTAAGAAATGCCGCCCGTTTTGAAAGAAATATGGTACAAGGTATTTTCAATATAGCCCCAGCGCTAAGAGACCCTGCCGTCCATGGCAGGGCAAGACGTAAGACATTGAAATACAAGAAGGTAGAGAATGGATAAAATTAAAAAAATCAAAGTGATTCCACCAGAAAAAATTGAGATCGCTGAGCCAACGATATTTGAGGGAGATACTCTAAAAGTTCTTGGCTTGATTCCGTCGGGAAGTGTCCAATGTGCGATTACGTCGCCGCCTTATTGGGGGTTGCGCGATTATGATATCAAGGGACAGATTGGATTAGAGCAAACTCTTGCTGAATACATTAACACATTGGTTATTGTTTTTCGAGAAGTGCGAAGAATCCTGAGAGAAGATGGACTTTTTTGGCTTAATATTGGTGATGGTTACACAAGTGGAAATAGAAAATGGCGTGCTCCGGACAAAAAGAACCCAGCCCGTGCAATGAATGTTCGCCCTGATACTCCAGTTGGATTAAAACCCAAAGATTTACTTGGTGTTCCTTGGCGCCTTGCTCTGGCTTTGCAGGAAGATGGCTGGTTCTTGCGAAGTGATATAATTTGGAACAAGCCCAATGCAATGCCAGAGAGTGTAAAAGACCGTCCCAACAGGTCCCATGAATACATGTTTTTGTTATCGAAATCTGAGCAATACTACTACGATTATGAAGCATCAAAAGAAGATGGAAACGGGGGAAAACGCAATAGAAGAACAGTTTGGGATATAAACACGCAACCATTTCCAGAAGCTCATTTTGCAACGTTTCCTACTGCACTGGTTGAGCCTTGTGTTAGAATATCCACCAAGCCAGGGGACTTTGTTCTTGACCCGTTTTTCGGTTCTGGAACTGTTGGTTTGGTCGCTCAGGACTTAGATAGAAAATTTATAGGTATTGAACTAAACCCGGAATACATTGCTATCGCATATCGTCGTTTACGTCGTCACCTTGATGCCATCTATAGACTTGCGAGTTAAAATGACAAAAATCATTGTACCGTTGCCAGAACTCCAAACTGATTTTGCCAAGACGCTTTTTACCGTGCGAGGCCTTTATTTGCAGGACGCACTCAGAAAAGCAATTGAGAAAACCGATTTGGAAACCATTGATAAACAACTTCACGAGTTCGCACCAAAGAAAGTGCTTACAGAACTTGCTTCAGTAGGCCTTCGCGGCGAACTTGTTTTTGCCACACCATACCTCCTTACCAAATCGCCATATCTACTTGGTTATTATAGACTTTTACTCGGTTTTAGCCAGAAAGCTTTTTATGTGAGCCGATACGGTCTTTCCATTTTCAAAATGATGGAAGAAAAAGGGGCTCTATCGAATAAATGCGAAGAATTATTACAGGAACTATGTGCGAATCTCAACAAATCCGCAGCAAGTCTTCTGTCAGGAATCGGTATCGAACGCATATCCGCTAATATTCTACATGACCTTACTTTACTTTCTCTTGGAGCACAGCTTCGCGGAGGTGCAAACAACCAATTCGGCATAGCCGCAATAATTGATGTTTTTGAAATATTACGTAGCATTTTAGCACATGCTATTGTCAAATCGGACGATAATTCAATGGAAATTTTAAATGCTGCTCGGCGGAGAGTATTTATTGAGTTTGCCTCGGACCCAGATATCGTTATACGTGAAGAAATGACGAAAACTTCTTTCAGGTACATTATTGCCATTGAAATAAAGGGAGGCAAAGATTTTTCAAACATCCATAACCGCATAGGTGAAGCCGAAAAAAGCCACCAGAAAGCCAGACGTAATGGTTTTGTTGAATGCTGGACTGTTGTAAATGTCGAAAATATGGATGTTGATAAAGCAAAACATGAGTCTCCTTCGACTGACAGATTTTACACGATTGCAAACCTCAAAGATAAAAGCAGCCCCGAATATTCAGATTTTTTTAATAGAGTAGTATCTCTTACTGGAATTTCATTAAGAGGATGCAAGGCAAAACCCCAATAACAACAGGCAAGTGCCGTCCTTGCACTTGCCTGAAGAGCGCTGGGGCAGAAGAAATCAAAACGGGCGGCACATCTTACAACAAAGCAAGGCTGGCTCCGGGCGCAAAGCCGCCCTTCGACCCAAATGCCAGCTTTGACTAGTGGTAGGCCAAATTACCGTTCCATCAAGCTCCCAAAGCCTCGCTTGACTGAACAGTAATTTGGCATTTTATAGGCGGGCACTTCAGCCTTGCTCGGCCGTTGTTCAAAATTAGGCCACTTAACGGCATTACTCTCCAGTTTCATTTTCTC
>CAZQBZ010000044.1:0-2482 GCA_964592355.1 uncultured Candidatus Saccharibacteria bacterium | reverse complement strand
CCTCTCAGTATTTTTTTGGAGACACAACATGGCATCAAAAAAACAACAAAGAAAGATATTCAAAATGACTTGGTCAATAATAGTGGGATTGATAATTCTCAGTATGATACTATTATTATTCGCCCCGTTATTTAGATAGTACCATAAAAAAAGCTCCCCAAAAAGGGGCTTTTTTTGTATTTTAACCTACGCCAATAGCATTTATGGCAGACTCATAAATAGACAAAATGTTTTGGGCCTGCTCCTGAGAAATTTTGAAATCCGGGTTATAAACTATTGAATTCCTTGTCTGATGGGCAGCCTGGATTTGGCTCATCATTAAGGTTGTCATCAATCTGTTTGCGGCTTTTATAGCCTCCTCAAGAGTTTCCTGCTCATATCCTCTTTCATCCAAAACTTCCATAAGCAGGTCTTCCGCCTCGATAATCGCAAGCTTGAATTCTGTTTCAGATCCGGATTCAAGCTTTTTTCTTATTTTATCAAGCCTTTTGGATATTTGCTTTGCCCCATAAGACTGCCATGCGAAAAATTCCGTAGTGTCCTCCAAAAATTTATACTGCAACCAGCTGCTGTTTATCATAAAATAAAACACTCCAACGAGAAAAAATAAAGTAAATCCAAAACAAACCAATTTAATAGGCAAAAGCTGCTCTTGAATAACAGGAGATGAAATAAAATAAATGAATTCTTTAATTCCAAAAAGATTGTATAAATCTTCCCAGGTCATTTATTTATTTTAGCATACTTTCCATTTCTTGCGCTATAGCTAAAATGTTGTTTTCTTCAAATTGCTTTCCGATTATTTGCAAACCAACCGGCAGCTCCCCTATTTTACCCGCCGGAATGGAGATTCCGGGCAGACCGGCCAAGTTTACCGACACGGTGTAAATGTCCATTAAATACATGGAAAGCGGGTCCTCTGTTTTTTCACCGATTTTAATTGCGGGCACAGGAGATGTCGGGGCAAAAATCATATCCACTTTTTCAAATGCTTTTGCGAAATCTTGTTTTATGAGCTGCCTAACCTCCTGAGCCTTTTTGTAATAAGCATCGTAATATCCTGACGACAAAGTATAAGTTCCCAGCATTATTCTGCGTTTTACCTCTGATCCAAAGCCATGACCTTTTGTTTTTCTGTAAACGTCAATCAAATTGTCGGCTTTTTCGGAAAGCCCATATCTTATGCCATCAAACCTCGCCAAGTTTGCCGAAGCCTCGGCCGGAGCTATGATATAATAGCAGGCCAGAGCAAATTCTCCGGATGGCAGGCTTACTTCCACAATTTCAGCCCCCTGCTGTTTTGCCTTTTCAATGGCATTTTTGATTATCTTTTCAACCTCCGGGTCAATGCCTTTTACAAAATATTCTTTTGGCACGCCAATTTTAAGGCCCTTGAGGCTTGTTTTACTTTCTGCAAATTTATAATTTTGAGAAGTGGCATCCATCTTGTCTTTGCCACAAATCGCCTCAAAAACAATTTTTGCATCCTCAACGGTTTTGGCAATCGGACCGATTTGGTCTAAAGAAGAACCAAAGGCTATAAGCCCATACCTTGAAACGGCTCCATAGGTCGGTTTTAAGCCCGCCAACCCACAAAACGATGATGGCAACCTTATAGACCCCCCAGTGTCAGATCCAAGAGAATAACAAGCCATATTCGCAGCCACTGCGGCGGCTGATCCCGATGAACTTCCACCGGCAACCCTTGTTTTATCATGAGGATTTTTGGTCGGGCCGAAGGCTGAATTTTCACCAGAACCGCCCATCGCAAATTCATCTAAATTAGTCTTTCCTAAAATAACAGCCCCCTCTGATCTTAACTTTTCGATAACTGTTGCATTATATGGAGCAACATAATTTTCCAAAATCTTGCTTGCGGAGGTGCATTTGTGACCCTCAACCATTATGGCATCTTTTATCGCACAGGGAATTCCGCAAAGAATTCCGAATTCGCCAGTTTTAATTTTTTGGTCTGCCATTTCGGCCTCCTGCAATGCAGATTCTTCGGCCACCGACAAATAGGCGTTTATTTCTTTGTTTTCTTCTTTGATTTTTTTTAAATACGCCTTTGTCAAATCAACAGAAGTAAAATCTCCGTTTTTAAGCCCATCATGAGCTTGTTTTATTGTTAGATTAGTTAAGTCCATCAAAAACGCTTTTAACTTTTATATATTCTTCTTTTTTGACGTTTTTATTAAAACTGTCCTCGTCTTTTCTTAAGCTGTCCAAACCTAGAAATCTTGTTTCGGTCTCAACTTTGGGCGCCTTTTTAAGCAAGTCAAAATAATCCAAAACCGCCGACATGTCCTTTTGCAGCTTTTCAGTTTCTTTTTCCGTCAATTCAAGCCTTGCCAATTTGGCAATATGCTCAACTTCTTGTTTTGAAATCATAGTTTATCGCTCGGGGTGTTTGCATCAAATGAGCACGACGTCGTTTGAATTTGCGTTTTTAATAATATGCAAATTCAAACGCGCCTATATC
>CAZQBZ010000043.1:0-2561 GCA_964592355.1 uncultured Candidatus Saccharibacteria bacterium | reverse complement strand
CCCACCATTTAAAAGTGTTAAAAGATTTTGGATTGATTTCTTCCAGGAGAGATGGTTTAAAAATTTTTTACAAACTAAACAAAAATATATCAAAAAAAAGTCTGAAATTATTAAATAAGTTTATATAACTATGAAAATTCAAGTTTTGGGTTCGGGCTGCCCAACCTGTAAAAAATTATTTGAATTGACCCAGCAGGCCGTAAATGAGCTGGATATAAAAATAGAAGCGGAATACATTACAGACATTCAAAAAATTATAGAACTGGGCGTAATGTTCAGCCCTGTCTTAGCTATAGACGGAAAGCCAGTTATTGCTGGCTCCATACCAGATATTGCGAAAATCAAGGAAATAATAAAAGAAAATGCCAAATAGTATGGATATTTTTTACCCCATACAATTATTTTCAAATATTGTCTGCTATAACTTAATAGGCTTAACGGAAGGGACTTACTTTGGAAACGCTGTTAATTTTTTTATCTACGATACAATAAAAATTGGTTTACTTCTGGTTGTCATAAATTACATTATGGCTGTAATGCGCTATTATTTCCCGATGGAAAAAGCGCGAGACATACTCACTAAAAAGCGTTGGTTTGGATTGAATTATTTGATTGCCGCTCTTTTGGGCATAGTTACTCCATTTTGTTCTTGTTCATCTATACCTTTGTTTATTGGATTTGTTGGAGCTGGTATACCTTTAGGGGTGACATTTGCTTTTTTAATTAGCTCACCATTAATAAACGAGTCGTCTCTTTATTTATTTCCATCAATGTTTGGATGGAAAGTTGCCATTTTATACAATATATTCGGGCTAACAATAGCGGTCCTTGGAGGCATACTAATTCAAAGACTTAAAGTTGAAAAGTATGTAATGCCAGAATTATTACAATTTAAAACACGATCTCAGGTGGAAGTCGATAACGGTGGCAAAAAAATGTCGTCCAAGCAACTTGCTGTTTATTTTTGGAAAGACGGAATGATTATCACTAGGCAGATTATCCCGTATGTGATTTTGGGCGTTGGTCTTGGGGCTATTATACACGGTTTTGTACCCGCTGGACTTGTTGAAAAATATCTTTCGGTTAAATCATGGTGGACGGTGCCATTGGCGGTTGTGATTGGAATGCCTCTTTATGCCAACTCGGTAAGCGTTATACCTGTTATGGAGGCAATGGTGGGCAAAGGCGTTCCACTCGGAACGGCCTTGGCTTTTATGACTGCTGTTGTAACCCTTTCTATTCCTGGGGCCTTAATTCTTAAAAAGCTAATGCGATGGCAATTATTGGCCATATTCCTTGGCATCACTGCCGTTGGGATAATAATAATGGGATATTTGTTTAACATTATTTTATAACTATGGATAAAAAAATCATTATCGGATCTATTATTGGTATTGGGGTTTTGGCGGTATTAATCATCGCCAGCTATAGTCCATCTAAATCGCCCGAAGCAGTAGCGGACGAACAAAGCAACAAAAGCAAAATATCCTCCATCTGTGGGCCACAACAATCTTGCTCTGGGGCCGATAAAGTAGAAGTGTTTATGTTTCACTCAACTCAACGATGCCCAACCTGCATTAAAATTGGGCAATTGGCAAAAGCCACCATTGAAGAAAGATTTCCAGAACAATTAAAGTCAGGGAAGATAGAGTTTAGGGAAATAAATATTGATTTACCCGAAAATAAGCTTTTGGCTGAAAAATTTCAGGCCGTCGGTTCGGCTTTATTTATAAATGCAATTCGGGGCGGTCAAGATGATATAAAAGAAGATGTTACGGTTTGGCAGCTCGCCTCGGGTGAGTCTGTAAAGTATAAGGATTATTTATCAGACAAGATAAATGCCATATTAGGATTATAAATATGGAATTTATAAACACCTTAATCAATTGCTATAATATTCCGGCATTAACAGCATTTTTGTTGGGCATTTTAACTTCTATTAGTCCTTGCCCATTGGCAACTAATATTACAGCCGTCGCATACATTTCAAAAGATATTAAAACCCAAAAACACACGATCCTATCTGGCCTTTTTTATACACTGGGAAGAGGCATGAGTTACACCCTACTTGCGACCTTAATTTATTTTGGCCTCTCGTCTTTCCAAATTTCTCGCATCTTTCAAGGCTGGGGTGATAAACTTTTGGGCCCGATATTAATAATCATCGGCTTGGTAATGTTTGGAGTTTTTAAAATTAATTTTAAAAACAACAACCAGGTAATTGAGAAAATAAAATTGTGGCTGTCCAATAAAGGATATTTTGGATCGCTGGCTTTAGGTATGCTGTTTGCCTTAGCCTTTTGTCCGTACAGCGGGGTATTATTTTTTGGGGTTTTGATTCCATTGGTGCTTAAATCAACGGGGGGGTTAATCTTGCCACCCTTATTTGCGCTCGGCACCGGCCTGCCCGTTATTATATTTTCAATTCTTATTGCTTTTAGTATGCAAGCAGTCAGCAAAGCTTTTAACGTCGTTCAAAAAATAGAAAAGTGGATCAGATATGGGGTCGCTACAATATTTATTTTAACGGGAATCTATTATCTGCAGTTTTTAATCAAGTT
>CAZQBZ010000042.1:0-2896 GCA_964592355.1 uncultured Candidatus Saccharibacteria bacterium | reverse complement strand
CCTTATTTTAATATTAATAAATAATATCTATGCCCCTTCAAGATAGACTTTTTATTCTTTATCATAAAGCCTCTCAAAATCTTCGGGAATTAAAGAAAAAATTTGTAAACAACCCTGAAACGGAGAGGGGTCTTGTAATTTCTGGTACATCACTCGCCATAGGCGCCGCAGTTGTCGGTGTCATCGGCCTTGGTACCGCTTTATGGGGATATACAAAGGTTAAATCTGATATTGCTACGGCCACAGCTACGGCTGGTGCTGGCTTCCTAGACAGCCTGCTAATCGGCCTAGGAATGGGAATAATTCTTTTAGCCGAAAGCGTATTCGGTTATGCAAGCAAATTTCTTGCCTATGTCGTAAACCCAGAATTTACAGGCAGGACGATTACTGGTGACCCCGTTTTTATAAGGGTTTGGGCGAGCTCCAGGGATATTGCAAACATGTTGATTGTGTTAGCTTTTGTCGCTGTTGGAATAGCCTTTACCTTGAGGATAGAAGGATATGGCACAAAAAAAACTTTGACTGCTTTGATAATACTGGCATTGGTTATAAACTTTTCTGGAGTTTTCTGCGGGATCATTATCGATGCGGCAAATATAACGTTCACATATTTAGTAAAACAAGGGTCGGCCAGCGGGTCTTTTACGGCTATAAGTAGTGCAATCTCAGACTATGTAAAGAATCAGTTAGCCGGAATACGCGTTGATCCTTCCACGGGCACCCAAACAACTGAATTACAGCCGGGGCGCTTTTTAGGAATGTGTGCAGCTTTAGCTATATTTGAATTAATAGCTGCTTACATTTTTGCGATTTTGGCTATTTTAATGGCGGCGAGGTATGCCATATTAGCGGTTCTTTACACCGTATCCCCAATAGCATTTTTTTGTTACGTTTTCCCTGCAACTAAAAAAGTTTGGAGTAAGTGGTGGGATAACTTTATAAAATGGGCTTTTGTTGGTGTTTTCGGCGCATTCTTTATTTATTTGGCTATAAAAGTGATGGAAGCTGCCGGCGCAAACGGAAGAGAGTTGCTTATTTACGACTTTTTTGTAATGTTTATCTTTTTGTATATAGGATACAAGATGTCTATAGCCGGCGCCACAGCAGTAACGGGTGCCGTTATGGGATTGGCGGGCGCGGCAGTGGCAGTTGCATCTGGTGGAACGGCGTTAGCCATGAAAGGAGGAATGGCTGCACTAAACAAAGTAACAAGGGGTCAAGCCGGAGCCACCGCCGAAAAAACAAAACAAAGCTATGGCCGAGCAATGGAAAGACTTGGACTTAGGCAAACCGGAAGCACAGATACGGCCGCGCAAGAAAAAGTTAAAAAAGATGCAGCAGGTTATTCTGCGGCCTATGCAGCTGCCGAGGCAAGGGGGGATAAGGCCGGGATGGATAGGATTGGAAATATGCTCACGACAAGAAGGGGATCTCAGCAGGCCGCAGTGGCAATGGCCCTAAAAGACAATAAGGCTATTATGAAATATGCGCCCAAAGACAGCAAGGGAAATGTAGACTATCAAGGACTTAATCAAAGGATTCAATATGCCGAAACAGCCGGAGCAAAGGGGTTAAGAGAAGAGCTCTCCAAGTCCAATCCAATGCTGGCGGCTAAACCAAGTCAAACAGTAGTAGAGCAAAAAGAGGCAGTAAGAGGAGCAATACAGAAACAGGCTCCCGCTGAATTCGTAAAAAATATCAGCCATGAAGCCATGTCGTCACCAGAGGTTATTGCCAACATGACCAAAGACCAGATATCTTATCTTATAGATCCTAAAAATAAAAATAAGGTTGATCCTAGAAAAGTTAAGGCTATCAGAGAAGCGGCCACTCCGAGGACTGCTGGTTCGGCGAGCATGAAAAGCTATCTTGCAGGGGTTCAAAAATCAGACCCCATATATGCTCAAGCTTTTAAAAATATCGCTCAAATTCAAAAAGGGGCAAGGGTTAAGGTTGGCAATAAAACAAAAATTGTAGGAAGAATAAAACCAGAATCCCAACTTCAGAAAGAAGAATTAAATAGAGCTATTGATGCAGATGCTCTGGAAGAAACCGTGGCAAGACAAATGAAAGAAGATGATTTGGCAGAAAAAGAAAAACAAATGCATGAGCTCCGCAAAAAAGAGGGCCGACTGACGCCCGAAGAGAAAAACAAAGAAACTGACGAAGCCTACGATGAATATATGGCAAAAAGAAAAGCCGAAGAAGAAAGGATTGCCCAACAATTCAAGCAAATAGACCAAAATAAAAAAACTTAATAAATAAAAATATTCCATGGCAAAAGATGTATTTTTTGAGAATGAAACAGAGCCAATAATCGACGCCTTATTAGATAAATACAAACTGGAAGAGACCCCAGAGCAGGCGGCAAAAAAGATGGCTGAAGAAAAATATTTTAGCGGCGGAACAATTTTAAATGCAGCAAAAAGTGTTGTTTTGGGAGAAATAGATCCGCAAACGTTATCTAGTTATTTAAAGCAAGAGCTTGACATCTCTGATACCGAAGCCACCAATTTATCAAAAGACATTTTGGAAAAATTGGTGACTGGAGCCGAAGTTGGAGATGTTCCAGATGAGGTGGAACCTGCCGAACCGGAGATAACAAAACAAAATATTCAGATAGAAGAAGCCGACAGAATGCCCGTAATGCCAACAGCAGAACCATTGCCAGAAACGACAACTGCTCCGCAAACACCGCAGCCCCAACCCGGGCCTAAGCCCGTAGCCGCGCCAACAGAAGAAAAACCGCAGCCAACAAGAAAAAGGGAATTGCCTAAAAAAGAAGTTCTGGCGCCGACTGCACCTGAGACAGCCGCGCCAGAACCAAAAATTAAAATGAAAAGAGGCCCTGATAGTTATCGCGAACCAATAGAATAAATTTTATAAAAAATCTGGG
>CAZQBZ010000041.1:0-3277 GCA_964592355.1 uncultured Candidatus Saccharibacteria bacterium | reverse complement strand
AACGATATGAAAGTGTATCGCAAATGTAAGGAAATACCTTTCGACAAAGAAAAAATATATCAGGAGTTAATGGTCTCAAGCAACAGAGATTTTAAACAGATTAGAAAGTTGTTAGGGCTTGAAGAAGATGACCGTATAAATCAGGAACACAGCAAAAGTAATAAATTGATTGGCAATCAGATAGATGCGATTTTGTCAGGCAATAAATTTTTTGGCAAAAAGGAATGGTTAAAACTGGATGAAACACAAAAAGAAAATATTTGGAAAGAAATACAGCGTTATATAAACAACAGTCGTATTACGTCTGAACAACTGCTGAAAAATATAAAAGAGAAATATGAACTTGAGATAAAAGATAAAACCGCTATTGAGAAGCTTTCAGAACCCCAAGGCAATTTAAGTTATTGCGAACAGGCAATTGATAAAATTTTACCATTTATGAGACAGGGAAAGGGTTTGTATGAGTCCATAGAAGCGGCAAAATTTGTAAAAGGTTGGACACAACAAAAAATGCTGCCCCTTCCATCAAGAGAAAACGGAATAAATATCCCCAATCCGATAGTAACGACAGTTATGTTCCAGTTGCGGAAGATTGTCAATGCTTTAATTCGTGAGATAGGCAAGCCGGAAAAAATTGTCATTGAATTTGCAAGAGATTTAAAAGCAAGCAAAGATTTGCGGAAAGAAATTATTGAAGAACAAAATGAAAATCAAAAGGATAAAGAGGATTGTATCAAAAGAATCAGAGAATATCACAAGTGGGATGAGGATGTCAAAGTTTCACCAGTGGACGTATTAAAATATCGGTTATGGCAGCAACAAAAGGAAGTTTGCCCATATTCTTTGCGGAAAATCGGCATAGAAAAACTTTTAAGCACGGAAACAGAAGTCGATCATATTTTGCCATATTCAATGAGTCTTGATAATTCAATGCACAACAAGATTGTATGCTATTCCGGCGAAAACCAGACCAAAGGTCAAAATACACCGATAGACTGGCTTGGCGAAACAAGTGAAAAGTTTAAAAAACTTGCCGATGCAATAGATAAGGGGGAGTTCAATTTTGACAAGGCCAAAAGAGAAAGATTTTTTGTACACAATGAAGAAATTGCCGAAAGATATACACCTGATAGGCTTTTGCAGGACACATCATATATAGCAAGAGAAGTACGAAGTTATTTGAAGCGTTTATATTCTGCAAGTGATTCAGAAAAATGCGTTAAGACGACCAAAGGTGGTATTACGGCTGAACTCCGAAATTTATGGGGGTTAAATGCTATTTTAAGAGATGGCGAACTTGGGCCGAAAAATCGCGATGATTTGAGACACCATGCCGTAGATGCAGCGATCATAGCTGTTACCGAACCTGGGATAATTAAAAAGATAACAGAAAAATTGAAAGACAACTGGCCAAAACGTCCAAGCCGAGCAAGAGTTGATGAACCTTGGAATGGTTTCGGAGTTGAACTGGCCAAAGCGATTGAGAAAATCAATATTTCACACAAGGTACTTCGCAAAGTAAATGGAGCGTTGCATAAAGAGACAAATTATTGGAAAGAATTAAATGAATGTCAGCAAAAAGGCAAATTTATTACACGAAAAGAATTAAACGGCAACTTTACAAATAGTTGGGCAGAGCAAATTTGTGATAATGTAATAAAGCAACTTGTAAAGAATAGACTTTTAGAATTTGGAAATGATCCTAAAAAAGCATTTGCGGAAGATAACCCACTGTACCTTGAGAATGAAAATGGCAAGCCAGTTCCAATAAGAAAAGTAAGAGTGTGGCAAACATCAAGTAATATGATACAAATTAGGCCTAATATTTGGGTGGAACCAGGTTCGAACCATCATATTGAAATATTTGAAACTAAAGATAAAAAAGGAAATACGAAATACGAAGGCGAATTGGTTACTACTTTTGAGGCATATAAGCGAAAAATATCAGGTGAACCAATAATTCAAATGGAACATGAACCTGATAAGAAATTTATTATGTCACTTTCACAAAACGAGATGTTTATATTAAAGCTTGAGGATGGTTTAGAAGTTTTACATAGAGTCCAAAAGATGAGCCAATCCAAGGGCAGTATAAGTTTGATTTTCAGACCTCACACTTATGGCGGGGCGATGAGCGACTATGATAAACCGCCTTTAATACAACGCAAATCACCAAGTACATTGTTTGGACGAAAGGTAACCGTTGACCCATTAGGCAGAATCCGCTGGGCGAATGATTAAAAAAATAATTGAGATATCGCAGCAACGGACTGCTTTATCCATTCGGTATGGGCAACTCATATTAAAAAGAGAAGATGGCGAAAACTCTATACCCTGCGAAGACATTGGCATTCTTTTAGTCGATAATCCGGCAACTGTTTATACCCACAGCGTTTTTACAGAATTATTAAAAGCAGGTACCGCCGTTGTCCTTTGCGGTAATGACCATCTGCCGATAGGGTGTTTGCTTCCCATCGAAAGCAATGTTATTCAAACGCAGCGATGTTTGCAGCAAATCAAAGCAAAAGAGCCATTGCGAAAAAGTTTGTGGCAGCAGATTATCCGCGCGAAAATAAAACATCAGGCGAAAATCGTAAAAGATAACACAACAATTCATAAAGCATTGATGGAATTGATAAGTCAGGTTCGCAGTGGCGATGTTTCAAATGTCGAGGCACGAGCAAGCAAAGTATTTTGGGGCGCATATTTGCAGGGCTTGGAATTCAGGCGCGACGCCGAAGGTAAGCCGCCGAACAATTTGTTGAACTATGGCTATATGGTAGTGCGCGCGGCCGTTGCGCGTGCGATTTGCAGCGCAGGACTTTTGCCATCGGTTGGTCTTCATCACAAAAATAAATATAATCCGTTTTGTCTTGCGGATGATTTAGTTGAGCCGTTCAGAGGATATGTTGAAATAAAAGTCAGGGAAGTTGTCGCAGCCGGCGATTGGGAAGAACTAACGCAGCCGATTAAAGCGAAACTGTTGGAGGTATTGTATGAAGAAGTTGAAATTGCCGATTATAAAGGCCCGCTGATGGTCGGCCTGCACAGGACAGCCGCGTCATTAGTCCGATGTTTTAACGGAGAACAAAAAGAAATTGAGTTGCCGGTACTTTAGCCACAAAGGCGCTAAGACACTAAATATGTCATTCCCGCGAAAGCGGGAATCCAGTTATATATATTTAACTTTGTGCCTTCGTGGCTTGGTGGCTATGAAAAATTTATGATAATTAGCGGATATAGAGCGGTGTGGATATTTGCAATGTTTGATTTGCCG
>CAZQBZ010000040.1:0-3683 GCA_964592355.1 uncultured Candidatus Saccharibacteria bacterium | reverse complement strand
CATCTTTGTCCAAAAAAACAAAAACCGGTAAAACATCAGTGATGTGATATTTTTCAACCATTTCTTTGTCCTGGTCAAAATCGTAATATTTAGTTTGAAGCCACGGATTTTCAATTTCAATTTCTTTCCACATTGGCTTCATAATAAGGCATCCTGGGCACCACACTGCCCCAAATTTTAATACTTTCATAGATTTAATAATTTAATAAATTTTATTAAATACATTATCGCTCAAATATTAGCGCTAATGTCATTATAACACAATGTTAATTATGTCTAATGATTTTAATCGCCTTACCTGCTGTAAGGGCTTCGGCAATCTTTTTAGAAGCCGAATAAAGAATCCTCTGATATGTGCTAGTAGAAGCTTTCATTTTTTCCGCTGCCTCCTGCTGGTCTTTATCTTCAATGTGGCGCAATCTAAAAGCTTCTATCTCCTCCAAGGAAAGTTCCACAACTTCCAATTCCCGCATAGGAACCCCTTGTGGTTTAAAATAGACTACATCTGGTTCAAATTTTATTCCCTTGCAAAAACAGTGTTTTGGTCTTGGCATATAATTGAAAATACTAAGATTTAATGATATTGTTATTTAAAAGAAGGCGCCCCCGACCCTTTCGGGCCGGGACCTATGCCTTCTTTTTTATTTGGACTCAAGTTCTGAGAGCCTTTCCTTTATAGCTTTCAGTTCTTCCTCCAATGCTTCCTTTTCGTCTTTAAGCAACTCTGACTCTTCCTTTTTGGTAAAGAAATTTCTCCCCCTAAAACCTCGTCCAAAACCCCGACCACATCCAAACCCCATTCCTCCTGCGCAATTTCCCATTCCTCTACCTGTTCTTGGGCCTTGGCCCATTGGGCCTGTTCCATCTAATCTTGGCATATTATTTTATATTTATTATTTTATTATTGAGGCTCGACTAGTTCCTCTATTTTGAGTATATACCCAAAACTATCCCCTGTCAATAGCAATTAAAAAATCGCCCACGAAATAAAGGCGATTTTTGCGGGCTCGGAAAAAAGGTGTTAGTCACCCTTTCCTACTATTTCCATACTCATTTACAGCGAACCCAGATCTAGAATAAAATCAACTTTAATTTTGTCTACAAAATCCTGCACATGGCTCACCAGTATCATTGCCCCATCAAACTCATTCAGGGCTTCTGCAATTATTGGAATATGGCGAAAGTTTATGTGATTTGTTGGTTCATCCAAAATCAACAAACCTGGTCTTTCAAGCGAAATTGCTGCAAACGCAACTAATCCTTTTTGTCCTTCAGATAGAGATCCAATTTTTGCTTTTAAAATTTCCGCATCCAGTAAAAATCCTGCTGCATGGCTACGTAAACCCTGCTCTGTACCATTTTCACCCATTGCTTTTGCTAGGGTTTCGTAAACTGTTACGTTAAAATCCAAGGTTGAAAAATCTTGCCTGTAATATCCAATTTTTACATCTGCTTTTATATGCTCCCCTTTTGCGTGGCCGGAAGCCAATTTTTCCAAAAGAGTGCTTTTACCAATTCCGTTTGGACCAGTTAAAAGTAAACGTTCATGCTTGTTTAAGGTAACATTTACTTTTTTGTCTATAAATTTATGGTCTTTTGCAACCGCAACAGAATCAAGCTGCAAAATTACTCCTCCGGCGTCTTTTTGCGAAGGAATATCAAATTTTTTTATTGTTTTATCTTCGCGCCTTACATCTACAATCTCGCTTTCTAATTCTTCAATTTTCTTTTTCATTTTCGCAGACACGTCTCTTAAATGCCCTCCTTTTTGCGCAAAAAAATTCGCCTGTTCTTTCCTGTGTGAAATATCTTTTTCCAGCCTTATGTTTTTCATTCGCTCCCTTTCCAGTCTGTTTTTGATTTCAGCCACAACCGAAAAATAATTTCCAGTGTATCGCTCAACTTTTTTTGAAAAAATATCCAAATACAAAACACCCTCTGTAAAAGCGTTCAAAAAATCCTCATCGTGGGAAATAACAATACAGGTTTTAGGGTATCCCAAAATAAACTTAGTGAGATGCTCAATTCCGGCTTTATCCAAGTTGTTGGTGGGCTCGTCCAGTAAAAGCAAATCAGGGTCTTGCGCTAAGGCCGAAGCCAACAAAATTCTGGCTTGCTGTCCGCCAGAAAGCTCGCCCACTTTTCTGTCGTGTGGCATATGTAAATTTACAATTTCTAAGGCGTCATCTATTAATTTATCAATATTATATTTTTTATCCTGAAAGCACTTTTCAAAAAATTCCGTTATGGTTAATTCCAAATCTTCACGGTCAATAGCCTGTTTTGCAGTTGCAATTGTTAGCTCGTTGTTTATGCTTATTGCGCCAGATTCCGGTTTTGCTTCTCCTGTTATTAACTGAAAAATTGTGCTTTTTCCTGCTCCATTCTGACCCATTAAAGTAATTTTTGCGCCTCGGCGTACAGAAAAAGACACCTGATTTAAAATAGGCTTGCTAGCTGACCACTCAAAGGAAACGTCGCTAAATTTTAATATAATTTCATCATTTGCCATAATAGATACATTAACACATTTTTACGCGCTTTTCTAGCTAAATTTAAAACCACCCTCTCGGATGGCTTATAATTTGGCGCCCGCGTGAGGATTTGAACTGTCAGCATCACCAGATAAAAAGCCTTGGCGCCATCCCTCTAAATATCAGTTCATCAAATCCCTGCGCCTTTTTAGTTATAATTTTCTGGAATCATACGCCCAATGAAGTAGCGCCTGCCTTTGCTTTTTCCTACAAGACATATCGGCTGGCTTGCAATTCCTAATAATCTGAGCAATGTGGCGCCTGATTGCTTTCCACCTTTTTATTTGTTTAGCATCTTCTTCTGGCAGTCGCCTACCCATGTAATACCTGCAATACCATTGGAACCATCCGCGCGGGTCGTGCTCCTCATTTATCCAGCCCTTTTTTTGCCAAACCGAAAGTGGCTGGCTTGCGTTAACTTCAAAATAATTTATTTTAGCATCGTGTCCAGGCAGCCCTAAAGGATAAAATTTAGCATTTAAAAACCAATCTTTTGGAAATTCTTTTTTGCAATCCCTCATATACCTGCCACCAAAAACTCCTAACTGCAACATTTCTTTTGGCGTAAGCCCAGGCTTAAAATCTTTATCAAAATTCTTCCCAACAGGCTCTGTTAGCTTATAACGGTATCCGCATTGCATTTTGTCGTTGACAACAACATTGCGCATATTTAATTATATCACACCCATTCTTTTCATGTTATAATTAATGAAGATTATCAAAGGTCGAAAATATAAATAATTATTTAACAAAAAAAATAATGAAAATAAGTATTTTAGACTGGGTAGCAATCATATTAGTAATTGTCGGTGGCCTCAACTGGGGGCTTGTCGGCGCGTTCAATTTTGACTTGGTTGCAACCATTTTTGGCGCAATGTCTGCGCTATCAAGAATAGTATATGTATTAGTCGGAATTGCCGCATTATATCTTATTTACACATCAACAAAACTCGCAAAAGAGTAATTTCCAAATACATAAAAACAGCCTTTTAAAAAGGCTGTTTTTATTATAAAGTTCAAATCCCTGCAAGGTGACGTGTCGGGGACATGAACTTTTTTACCCTAAATAGTCGGGCTTGGCATCAACTAGATACCAAAAACTGATGGCGCGGGCAAGGGGATTAACCCCTGATCTCCTCCGTGACAGGG
>CAZQBZ010000039.1:0-4127 GCA_964592355.1 uncultured Candidatus Saccharibacteria bacterium | reverse complement strand
TATATCTCGGCAGCCACAACGGGCTGCCTGCGATATGCACATTTGACGCAACACCCCTCGCTATTAAATTTTATCCCGGGAAATCTGAATCTTCGTCTTTTGCCAACAAATCCGCAACATCATTTATGTTTTCCAAAGCCATTCCTGCTCCTCTCACCACAGAAGTCAACGGGTCATCAATAATCCTGCAAGGCATTTTTGTTTCTTTGGCAATCAACACATCGAGTCCGCGCAAAAGCGATCCTCCGCCAGCCAAATAAATTCCATTTGTCATTACATCGGCCAAAAGCTCAGGCGGAGTTTCTTCAATGGTTGTTTTAATTGCCAAAACTATCTGCTTTACAGACCTATCCAATGACCTTTGAATATCGTCATTAAATACCACCACTTCTTCCGGCAATCCGGTTACTAAATTTCTGCCACGCATTGCCATTTCTTTTTTTTCTTTTAATGGCATGGCAGATCCAATATTTATTTTTATAAGTTCGGCTGTTCTTTCACCAATCAACAGCTTATATTCTTTTTGGGCAAACTGCACAATGTCATCATTAAGCTTGTCGCCTGCCACCCTTAGGCTTCTTGATGCCACAATGCCACCCAAAGAAATCACTGCCACTTCTGTGGTACCCCCGCCTATATCAACAATAAAATTTCCCCCAGCATCTTGAATTGGAAGTTTTGCTCCGATGGCCGAGGCCACGGGCTCTTCAATTAAAAATACTGATTTTGCCCCTGCATTTTTGGCAGCGTCCCTCACGGCTTTTCTCTCCACTTCTGTCACTCCGCAGGGAATTCCAATCATAACCCTGGGAAAACTGGCCAACCTGAATATTTTTTTGCTTGATTTTGAGGCTTTTTCAATAAAATATCTCAGCATCTGCTCAGTAACTTCAAAATCAGAAATAACTCCATTAACGAGTGGCCTGGTGGCGGCGATATAAGCCGGGGTTCGGCCAACCATTTTTTTAGCCTCCTCTCCGATAGCTAAAATCTGGCCGGTTTTTGTGTTGACGGCCACCACGGACGGCTCATTTATGATTATGCCCCTGTCTTTAACATAAACTAAAGAATTAGCAGTTCCCAAATCAATTGCAATATCGATAGATAAGAAAGAAAGCAAGTTGTTCAGTGTTTTTTTAGACATTTTTCAATATTTTGATTAAGTCTTTTATTTTTATCATTTTAACGGCAGGCTTTGCTCTTTCTTTTAACTCAACAGAATTCTGGGCCAGAGTTTTTTCAGAAATAACAACCCTCTGAGGAATTCCCATTAAGTCCGCTTCCGCAAACCTTTCTCCAACAGATTTGTCTCGCCTATCGTCATATAATACTTCAATTCCAATATCTTGTAAATCTTGATAAATTTTCTCTGCCGTGGCTGAAACTTTTTTATCCTGTCCGATAGAAATAAGATGGACGGCAAATGGCGCAATTTCTTTTGGCCAAACAAGTCCCTTTTCATCGCCGAATTTTTCTGCAATAACGCCCATGAGTCTTGTTATGCCGATACCATAAGATCCCAGCCATACAGGAATATTTTCCCCCTTGTCATTTTTATAATAAAGTCCCAGTTGCTCGCATTTTTTGGTGCCAAAATTAAAAATATTGCCAACTTCGGCTGTTTCAACTTTTTCAAGTTCGGCCTCTGTGATGCCAAGTTTTTTTAATGTTTCATCATTGAAAATTTCGGCGTTAAAAGCTATATTTTTCTTCCTGTTAATATAAATAGTATCCTCGCCTCCGTTTGTGATTGTCTGAAACTCGTGGCTGAATTGCGTAAACGCTCCTCCTGAGGCAAAGGTCATAAATGTGTCTTTTTTGATTCCGACTCTCTTGAACACATTCCAATAAGCCTTGATTATCCTATCATAAATTTTTTGGTGAGTTTTTTCATCTAAAGCATAAGAATACAAATCTTTCATCAAAAATTCACGACCTCGCATGATTCCGCTTTTTGCCCTTAACTCATTTCTGAATTTTGTCTGGAACTGATATGCCAAAATCGGCAAATCGCGGAAGCTTGAGACATAATTCTTCATCATGTCTGTAATCGGCTCCTCGTGCGACCAGGCAAACCCCAAATCTCCACCAGCCTGCAGTTTTGACTTAAACCACACATCAACATTTTTATCCGACCATCTGTCGGTTTTTTCCCAGAGCTCTTTTCGCTGCAGGGCTGTCATTATAATTTCCTGGCCTCCTGCGGCGTTCATTTCCTCTCTGACAATGCCTTTTATTTTTTCTAAAACGCGAAGTCCCAATGGCAAGTATGCATAAACTCCTGCCATTTCTTTATAAATATATCCCGCGCGAATAAGCAACTGGGCATTTTTTGAAACCTCATCAGCGAGAGCATCTTTGCGGGTTTTTGAAAATAATTTTGATTGCAACATACTATTTTTTTTGATCTATTGCCGAAGTGAAATAATTTGAAAACCTTGGAATGTCAAACCTTACTGTGATGTAAATTGACATTGCTATCAAAAGGAAAAAGAAAAACACCGTAATCCCCTGCTCCACTTGGACCGAAACGGGCTTGCCTTTTATTTTTTCAATAATTAAAAATATAAGCTTTCCTCCATCCAAAGCCGGTATTGGAAACAAGTTAAACACGGCAACTGCCACGGATAAAGAGCCTATAAAATAAAGGAAAAATCCAATGCCATAGCTTGCGGCGTTTGCCAAAAACACAGTTATGCCTAATGGTCCTGCAAACTGGGCGCCGGCTGGCATGCCCTGACCGGCAAATAATTGCGAAAAAATTGCCCACAGCCCCGCAATAGTATTCACGGTTACTTCCCAAGTGTAAATTACCCCTTGCACAGGGGCCTGATACCATGGATATTTTTCTATTAAGGTTGCCATTCTTTGGATGCCAACTCCGACCGGCCCCTCACCTTCTGCGACATCTGCTTTTGGAGTCAATAAAATTTCTTGAGTTTTGCCATTTCTCAAAACTTGCAAACCAATCTCATTGCCCTTGTTTTGCGAAGTAATTTCTCTGAATTTTGCGACCGTGTCAATTTGCGTCTCAATGCCTCCCGCATCAATTGATTTGACAATATCACCTTTTTTTAACCCGGCTTCATCGGCTGAAGAATTTGCCTGGACTTCTATAATCGTAAGCCTTGGATTTGTAACACCCAAAACTTGCTCATCTGAAACGGGCAAGTCCGATCCCATAGCAAATAATACGGAAAATATAACAATGGAGGCTATCCAAAAGGCGGCCACTCCGCCTATAACAATCAAAACCCTTTGCCATATTTTAAGTCCGGTAAAACTGCGATAATCGTCAACTCCCCCCTCCTCTCCATAAATTTTTACAAAAGCACCTAAAGGAATCCAATTTACAGAATAGATCGTATCTCCAAATTTTTTTCCGATGATTCTTGGAGGATATCCAACTCCAAATTCTTCAACTTTCACCCCAAACTTCTTGGCGATTATAAAATGCCCGAATTCATGGATAATCATAAGGGCTATAAGGCTTAAAAATGCCAATACTAAGATTATAATTGCCGAAATGGATATCATTGTATTATATTTGCGAAGAATACCTTCGCCATTTAGTTTAATTTAAGCGATTTCCTGCAACTTTCTGTCTATAAGGTCTTTGATTTTTTTGTTGTATTCGTCTATAAGCTTTTGCAGTTCTTCTTTGCCTTTAAACTTGTCATCTTCTGTTATTTCTTTTGCTTTTTGGGCATCCTGAATTCTGTTCCATGCATCCTCTCTTGCCCTTCTTATTGTTTGCCTCGACTGCTCGGCTTTTTCATTCAGGGTTCTTGTGAGCTGATGTCTGTATTCTTCTGTAAGCAATGGCAGTGTAAGCCTTATTGAATTGCCATCCGGCACCGCCGACATACCCAATCCGGACTGCTCGATGGCTTTTTGTATTGGATCAATATATGAAGCATCCCATGGCTGAATCAAAATTTGATTGTTTGACGGTGTTGAAATGGATCCTAACTGCTTTATTGTGAAACTTGAACCGAAAGCAGATACGTCTATGTCTTCCACCAGGGCTGGGCTGGCTCGGGAGGTGCGGATTTTTGCCATTTCGCTTTCAAAAAACTTGAACGCTTTATCAAATTCCGGTTTTGCCTTATCTATAAATTCTTTAT
>CAZQBZ010000038.1:0-4702 GCA_964592355.1 uncultured Candidatus Saccharibacteria bacterium | reverse complement strand
AGAGAATTTAAAAAATAGCTTAAGTGTTACAGAAAAGATTGTGGGGAAAAATTTATCTTTGCCGATTTTGGATAATGTATTAATTAATACAGAAGAGAATTTTTTAAACATCAATTCTACTAATCTGGAAACAGCCATTAAAATATGGGTCTTGGCTAAAATAGTAAAGCCAGGAAAGGTTGTGGTCCCCGCAAAGTTCCTATCAAGTTTTGTGTCTTCCCTTCCTAATGATAAAATTATTTTGGATCAAAAAGGCTTGGGTTTACACATAGATTGTAAAAATTATAAAACAGATGTTCAGGGTTTTAATCCCGAAGATTTCCCCATAATTCCAGAATTTAAAGATGCCGAGGTTATAGAGATGGATAATAAAAAATTATGCCAAGGGTTGTCTCAAATTGTGGACATTGCCTCTGTTTCCCAGTCTAGGCCGGAGATATCGGGAATTTATTTCAACTTCTCGAAAAATATGGTTAAAATAGCGGCTACGGATAGTTTTAGATTAGCTGAAAAAAATATAACACTTGACGCTGCCGTAAAAAGGGATTTTTCATTTATTATTCCCCAAAAGCCCGCCAAGGAGCTAATCAATATTTTATCAGATAGAGATGGGGAGACGAGGGTTTATGTTCTCCCGAACCAAGTGATGTTTGAATTTTTAATGAAAGAATTTTCTCACCCGGAAGTCCAAGTGATATCAAGGCTGATAGAGGGAGAATATCCGAATTACCAAGAAATAATCCCAACAAAATTTAAAACAGAGATTGTTTTAAAAAGGGATGAGTTTTTAGATCAAATAAAAACAGCCTCTTTATTTTCAGGGAAATTGAGCGAGATTAAGATAAAAATAGATCCCGATAAAAATGAGGCCGAAATTTTTGCGCAAGACCCAGAAATCGGGCAAAATCGATCAAATATATCGGCCAACTGCCAAGGCGAGCCAATGGAAATATCTTTTAATTATAAATTTTTAACAGATGGTTTGATAAGGATAAAAAGCTCAGAGGTTTCTTTTTCTATCAGCAGCCAAGAGGGGGCCTGCCTATTAAGGCCAGTCGGCGACACAAGTTATACATACGTGGTAATGCCAATAAGATCATAAATGAAAAAAATATTTTTATTGTTTTTGTTTTTGGTCTTTCTCGGTGGTATTGGATTTTTTTACTATAATAACTACTACGGCCAAGTAATAAATAAGGTCACAAATTTTAAAAATCAAAAAAACGTCGGAGAGATTGATTCAAAAAAAGCGCACATAGACGCCTCAACTCTTTTGTTTGAGCAAATGCCTCAGGCCCCATGGGAAGGAAGAGATTCTGGAGCCGCAGTCGTGTTTAAAAATAAAATATGGTTTATTGGCGGGGTGAATGGCACAAGCCGCTTTGTTGGCCCAGGAAATGTGGATTACGGCAATGCCCCCCACTTTAACGACGTCTGGAACACAGAAGACGGCAAAACTTGGACACAGGTTTTAAAAAACGCGCCATGGAAAAACAGAAGGTCTATGAGCGTAGAGGTATTTAATGATAAATTATGGCTTTTTGGCGGGTGGGGCCCGGAAATTGGCACTAAAAATGATATATGGTCTTCTTCTGACGGCATAGATTGGACGCAAGAAAAGAAGTCAGCCGAATGGCCCGAGAGAGAGGGTCAACAAGTGGTTGTCTTTAAAAATAAAATATGGATGATGGGCGGGGTAAAATATAGCACCCACAAGCTTTATAATGACGTCTGGTCTTCTTCTGACGGCATAAACTGGATACAAGAAACGTCAGGCGCCCCTTGGTCTCCCAGATGGGATTTTTATTTAACAGCTTTTGATAATAAATTATGGGTAATCAACGGCATGGATTTTAATGATGATGAAAATTATGGCCTTTTAAGTGATATTTGGTATTCAGAAAACGGTGTGGATTGGAATTTGGCCACAGAAAAAGCCCCCTTTTCAGCCAGACAAGGAGGCTTTGCGACAGATTATAACGGGAACCTTTTTGTTATAGGCAGATTAAATACACCCCAATATGGGTCCGGCCCAAACGATATTTGGTATTCAGAAAACGGTGCAGATTGGCATAAAACAAACCAAGATCCTCAGTGGACTGGCAGAGAAGATTTCGGGGCAGTTGTTTTTAACGGAGATATTTGGATTTTCGGAGGCATGGATAAGGACTGGAAGTGGCAAAATGATGTATGGAAATCAACAGTTAAGGAGTTGTCTGATTCTGAGCAGGAGCAATAGACTGGGTATATTCCGGAGGCATTGTTGCCAAGAGCCAATTATTGATTCCGATTTGCCAAAACGGATATTGAGGATCGTTTGTCAAACCCTGCTGGGCCGGTCCGGTAGGGTTATTTTTATTTATATAGTATAGAATAGTGTTTGTGTCTCCAGTCGGCATCTGGCCTAATAATACAGGGTTTCTGTCAGTTATCGGGTCGGGCGCCGTGAAAGTCTCGGCTTCATGCGTGGAAACATATTTTGTCATGACTTTATTCCACATCGGAGCCGTAATCCCGACGCCGATGTCTTTTGTTGGAGAGTTGTCGTTATTCCCGGTCCAAAATCCGATAACAACAGACGGCGTATAACCAATAGTCCAACCGTCGATTAAATTTTGAGTTGTACCTGTTTTTACAGCAACCTGATATCCGGGGACATATAATGCAGAGTTGGCTCCGAAAATAAATGATCTGGCGCCGTTATCAGACAAAACATCACTAATTTGTCGTGCAATTTGAGTGTCTAATACCTTTCTTGTTTGAGGCTTAGTTTCTTCTATCACATTGCCATTAATATCAGTGATCTTTAAAATTCCAACCGGTGGGGTGTAGCTTCCCTCTGTAGCAAAAACCCCGTATGCAGATGTTAATTCCATCAAATTTACGGCTCCGCCTCCCAAAACCAAAGACAGTCCGTAATTTTTAGTATCAGTTAAGGTTGTGATGCCAAAATCTTTTGCTGTTTGTATTGTGTCGTCTATGCCAGCCAAATAAAGCACCTTTACCGAAGGTATGTTTAAAGACCCTGCCAAAGACGAACGTAAGGTGACCGGGCCATGCTGAGACCCGTCATAATTCTGCGGATGGTAGCAAGCTGACCAATCTGAACCGTACGCATCGTATCCATTTGGATTGCAACTTGTATTGAATTCTGTTCTAACATCCCAAAGAACGGTGTTTGGGGTATACCCCTTTTTAAAAGCGGCCGCATAAACAATAGGCTTGAAAGCAGACCCGGGTTGTCTTAATGCCAATGTCGCAACGTCATATTTAGGAGCGAACAAAACACTTCCGGTTTCCGGGTAGGCTTTCGCAAAATAGTCCTTGGAGCCCATTAAAGCCAAAATCTCTCCCGTTTTTGGGTCTATGGCAACCATTGCCGTATTATTGGCGCCCTTGCTAATATTGGTTTGGTCGGCATCTTCTACAATTTGCTCGGCATATTGCTGCAAATCATAATCTAGGGTTGTGTAAACTCTTAAACCTTTTTCTTTCAAATAATCCTCTCCATATTTGTCATATAGATATTTTGTCACATACATTACGAGGTTTGGGGCTTTTATTGAAATTGTGGACTCAGCAAGCTTAAATTCTTCGTTTTTGGCCTGCTCCAACTCCTCTTGCGTAATATATCCCAATTTTTGCATCCTATCTAATATAGCGTCTTTTTTGGCATACAATTCGTCTTGATGGGACCCATAAGGAGAATAATAGCTGGGTGCCGGAATAATAGCAGTTAATAAGGCGGCCTCTGCAATTGTAAGTTCTGAGGCGTGTTTATTAAAATATGTCTGACTGGCAGACTCTGCGCCATAAGCATTTTCCCCAAATGGAATTTGGTTTAAATACCAGTCAAGGATTTGGTCTTTTGAATATCTGGCCTCCAGTTCGATACTTAAAACAGCCTCCTTTATTTTTCTGGAAATGCTTTTTTGGCCCGTTAAATAAACAGACCTGACAAGTTGTTGGGTGATGGTGGAGCCGCCCTGGCTTTTGGATTGGCTTTTAATATCAACCCATAAGGCTCTTAATATTCCCAAAACATCCACTCCTCCGTGCTGATAAAACCTGGAGTCTTCCGAAGCTAAAACAGAATGTTTTAAATTATCTGAGATTTGGTCAAAACTAACAACCTCTCTTTTTTCTTCCCCGTAAATATCATATAAAAGCACTTGCCCTGTTCTGTCATATATTTTTGTTGATTGGATAAATGGAGTTTCTGTAAATTTTTCCGGCTGAGGCAAGTCCCAGGTGTAATAAATCACCATTATTATTAACAATCCGGCCATCGCGAGCAAAGCAAAGAAACCCCATTTAAGGATTTTGCCAACTATGCTCAGGTTGAATTTTGTTTTCAGATTTTTAAGCATTGGATTTTATTAAATGTATTCTAATAATTATATTTTATAATCTTTGGCTAATCAAGAAAACAAAAGCCGCATTGGATGCGGGCTTTTGTTTTATTATTATTTTTAATTACTCGTCCTCTGATGGTGATTCGTCGTCATCGCCATCAAAATCATCTGCGTCATCGTCTCCTGCATCGTCGTCTCCCGTGTCATCGTCATCGTCTTTAGACTCTTCTGAGTCGTCGTCCCATGACGAATCTTCTTCGAAGTCGTCATCAGAATTAATTAACCTTGTTAAAAATTCCTCTTCCATTTTTTATTTTTTAATTTTATTGTCTAATAAAATATATTTA
>CAZQBZ010000037.1:0-5203 GCA_964592355.1 uncultured Candidatus Saccharibacteria bacterium | reverse complement strand
GAGCGAACTCCGCGCTGGCGGAGTGAGCGTACACTTTTAAAGCTGTTGCCGAGCGGTAATTAAAATTATGGACACAAGAAAATTAAGTGAGATGAATTCTGTCATTTTTGATAAAGAATGGTTAAAAACTGCCCAAGATTTGGATTTGTATTTTATGGACAGAGGAGTAAAAGAAGAAAACGGGCTAAGATACGACATAACGACAATCCCTGCTATAATGCTGGGACAGGAATTTAACAAAACCAAAGGGCATATCCACGTAGGCCGCTGGCAAGAGACCTACACGGTTTTGGAGGGCCAAGCTATTTATCTTATGCAAAAGTTTGACGATGCGGGAAACGTGGCTGATGTCTATGCAGTCGAGGCAAAAAAAGGCCAATCTATTGTAATCCCCTCTTTTTATGGGCACACTACAATAAATCCTTCATCAACAGAAGAATTGAAAATGGCAAACTGGGTCAGCCCTGAGTGCAAATCAGATTATGCTCTTTATGAAAAATTTGGCGGAGCCTGCTATTTTTACACAAGACAAGGCTGGATTAAAAACGAAAATTATAAATCGGTTTCAGAGTTAAGATTTGAAAATCCTCTTGAAACATTGCCAAACAATTTGGAATTTTTGAAAAACGGATAGTAGTCGGCCGTGGTGGCGGAATTTGGTATACGCGTGCGTCTCAGAAGCGCATCCCGCAAGGGTTGAGGGTTCGAGTCCCTCCCACGGCACAAAAAGATTGATTCGTTGATCTGCTGTTCGCAATAATGCTATTGCGATCAAAACGAAACGATCTCAAAATAATTAAAATTAAAAAAATGATAAAAAATTTAAAGGTTCCTAAGAAACCTTCGCAAAATGGCGAAGAGTCTCTTAGGATTATCCCCCTCGGGGGATGCGAAGAAGTAGGCCGAAACATGACCTGCTTTGAATATGGAAAAGACATTGTAATTTTGGATATGGGATTGCAATTCCCGGAAGAAGACATGCCCGGAATCGATTATGTGATTCCGAATGTTGAATATCTAAAGGGCAAAGAAAAAAATATCCGAGCTGTTATTTTTTCACATGGGCACTTAGACCACATCGGAGCTGCCCCGATTTTACTTAAAAAATTGGGTAACCCGCAGATAATTGGCAGACCCCTGACAATAGAAATGATAAAGCACAGGGTTGAAGAAATGGATCGCGGTTTGGCCAAAAAGCTTAAAGTCACATATATAAAAGACTTAAAGCAAGAGTTTGGGCTTGGCGCTTTCAAGTTAAAAATGTTTCAGGTTGACCACGCGATCATGGATGCAGTGGGCGTAATCTTGGAAACTCCAACCGCAACCGTTCTGCATCCGGGCGATTGGACAATAGAAAAATCTCCAATTGGCAGAGAAATAATTGACTACACACATTTGTCAAACTTAAGGAGGCCTACTATTTTGATGCTTGAATCTTTGGGCTCGCTTAAAAAAGAAGAGGCCGTTACAGAGGAGGAAATGATTAACAACCTTCAGAGCCTTATTGCCAATGCCCCGGGACGCACGATTATCGCCACATTTGCCTCGCAAATAGAAAGAATAAGGCAATTGTTGCTGTTTGCGGCAAAAACCAACAGAAAGGTGGCCCTAGACGGCTTTTCAATGAAACTGAATATAGAAATAGCCCAAAAGCTCGGATATATTAATATCCCAAAAGATGTTTTGATTTCCATTGATAAAATCCAAAATTATCCCGACAACAAAGTTGTGGTAATTTGCACAGGAGGACAAGGCGAAGAGATGGCCGCGATGTCACGCATCGTTGCCGGAAATCACAGGCATATTAAAATCAAGAAAGAAGACACTGTCATATTTTCATCATCTGTAATTCCGGGCAATGAAAGAACCGTGCAGAGACTGAAAGACAACCTATACAGGCTGTCGGACAATGTATATCACTCAGACATAATGGACGTGCATGCTTCAGGCCACAGCAACATTGAGGGCATAAAACAAATGATACGCGACATCAAGCCCACTTATTTCATCCCGATTTATGCCAACCACTACTTCTTAAAGGAAGCGGCTAAGCTGGCGATTGGCATGGGATTTCCCAAAGACAGAATATTTGTGCCGGACAACGGCTCCGTAATCAAATTCAGTCGCCAGGGACCAGAAGTTAAGGCAGAAATGCTGAAAGAGAAAGTCCCAACAAGCTATGTGTTTGTTGACGGCCTTGGAGTTGGTGATGTCGGTGAAATTGTTTTGCGCGACAGGCAGGTTTTAGCCGAAGACGGAATGTTTGTGATTGTGGCAGTCGTAGATAGCAAAACCGGCCGCGTAAAAGGCAGTCCTGACATCATTTCGCGCGGATTTGTGTATTTAAGGGAATCAAAAGATTTATTGCAGCAAACCCGCAGAAAAGTGATTGAAATTGTCGATAAAACCGCGGGCCACGGAGGAGCTGTAAACTGGACCTATGTGAAAGACGAAATCCGCAACAAAGTTGGAGATTATCTGGCCAGCCGCACAAGTCGCAGGCCAATGATATTGCCTGTTGTAATTGAAGTCTAGCCACGTAGATGCCCGACATCCACAAAAAAACGCCCGCTGAATGCGGGTGTTTTTTATAGCTCAGGCAGCGATATAAATTCCTGCACAATACAGGTGGGTGCTCTCACGCCACGCCCACGGGCGTAACAAATATTAAGCTCCCAGAAAAAGTTTGTTAGAAATATATCGCAGGGCTATGCCCAATTGCCCGAGCTATTTATATTCTATACTTATAAATCCAAAACCTCAACAAGTTGCTTTATCAGCGACACCACTACAGGAGGTGGCATAAGACTGTTGCACCTTTCTCCGTCATTATCAACAACCTCCCAGGGCCTTTTAAAAACTTCTACAATATTTTCCGCCTGATTCCAATTATAAGTAAATTCGGGCGTGATTTCGTATTCGTCGGTATATTCTTTTGCCAGCCTCGTCGGGACTGAGTTTCTTAGAAAAACTTTTTTAATGCCATGCATTTTGGCAATCTGGCGCATTAAGGTTTCATCTTTTTCAAGCCTGGGCCTGATTGGCTCGATGCCAAACTCGTCACCCTCTTTTGTAACCATTCTGACTCCATTTGATCCGGCCGAAGGGCAATCCGGGTTATCACAAATTAAATAGAACTTATGGGTCTCTCCGTCATATTCAACTTTCTTGGTTGGCAAAAGCCTTATATTTCTCGAAGTGTTGCAAACCGGACAAATCACCCTGGATTTAACCCTTTGATCTATTACATCGGTCGGCACATCAATCATAACAAAGATATCCGGGTCGTCTCTGTAGTCAATAAGATTTTTAAAAAATAGCGAATAAGAGACTTGGTCTAAATCTCGCGGAAATCCATCCAAAAAAATGACTTTTTTTCCGAATTTATTAATCTCTCTTTCGGTCAAAGCCAAAATCAATTCCGATGGCAATAAAGTTTTTGTTGACCTCTGCTCCATTGAAGATATAAGGTCTTGAAGGGGCATAGGACCCCTGTACTTTTGTTTTAAAAATTCTATCAGCTCTTCTTTTCCTTTCGGGTCGTGTAAAACAGCATCAAAGCTTCTTATCATGTCTCCAATGGATAAATGTTCCACCTTGTCCGGCGCCACGACTTCTTTAAACATTTTGGCGTATGTCCCTTTGCCGGAGGACTTTTTGCCCAGCAGATAAACAATAAATGTATTTTCTTTTAAATACTCTCTTAACTTCCTGATCTCTGACCCTGCCTTATATTCAAAATATTCCTGCCTTTGCGAGGCGTCAGTTAAGTCAAAGCTTTTGAGATCCCCCTCTGCTTCAACTTTTGTGCTAAAAAATGGAAATTCTTGCGTATTCATTGGTATAATTTTACGCGTTAATTATTGGATTTGCAGGGCATCTCCGTTGGACACAATCTTGATTGTGCCAGATTTATCTGTCCTTAATGTTTGTATACCAAATTTCGCCAATCTTTGCAAAGTTTCGATAGTTGGGTGTCCATAAGAGTTTTTGCCAACCCCTATCACTGCGATTTTGGAACCTATGTTAGCCAAAAAACTCTCCGAAGTAGAATATTTAGAGCCATGATGGGCCACTTTCAGCACATCGGATTGAAGGGTGTGGCCCGCCAATAATTGATTTTCGGTTTCAAAGCCGATGTCGCCGGTAAATAGAAAAGAATTTTTACCATAACTAAGCCGGGCTACGAGACAAGCCTCATTGCTGGATTTTTCCATATTCACTTTGGATAAATCTTCAAACGGAGCTAAAATTTCAAGCGCGACGGGTCCGATAAAAACAACATCCCCTGCTTTAACATTTATAATTTTTGCGCCCTGTTTCTGCTGTGCGTCCAAAACTTCCTGCCACTCATAGAATCCTTCAAAGTTTCGCTTAACGCCTGTCTGTAAAATATAGTCTGCCTTATACTTTTTCAAAACAGCCACAAGACCCTGAATATGATCTGTCTCGGGATGAGATAAAACTACAATATCAATTTTACGGTCTGAAAAACTCATAATCTCTCCAAGTTCGCCTAAAACAGTATCGCCAGGTCCGCCGTCTATCATAATCTGCCTATTATCTGGCGTGTTTATAAACTGGCTGTCGCCCTGCCCCACATCCAAAAAATAAACTTCCAACAATGCTGTCTGCAAAGCAAAAACCTGTTGCCATGCAAATAAATTGGCCAACAATAGCGCGCCGGCAAACAACCAAACTAATAATCTTCCATTCTTCATATTTTAATTATACCCCGCGCTTGATAAAACAAAAAAACACCCCCAAACGGGGGTGTTTTAAGAGTAATTACGGGAAATATAAATTGCGGAGCAATTTTTACTTCTTCAATCCCATAATCTTAAACATCTTTGTGCCGCAAACAGGACAAGTTCCTGTCATGGCTGCTCTTTCTTTTCCTCCCTTTCCTTTCATTGTGACCTCTTTAGGATCTTTCATTTCTCTTTTTGCTTTGCACTTTACGCAATAAGCTTCTGCCATATTTTTTATTATATCCCGCCTAACGGCGAGCAATTTAATAGTATTTATATATTATCCTATTTTAGTCGTAAGCAAATGCCTTGTCAAGCAATTTTACGAATAAAATCGCGAAGCGAATTTTAGAGTAAAATATGTTGTCAAGCAATTTTACGAATAAAATAATATCTTTTACCTATAATTTAATATTAACATATTTATATATATTTGTCAATATATAAACTAC
>CAZQBZ010000036.1:0-5823 GCA_964592355.1 uncultured Candidatus Saccharibacteria bacterium | reverse complement strand
TAATGAATTATGCTAAGAGATTTACGCTTCCTGATAAGTGATATTTAAAATCGCCAGTTCCAGCGGTAGCTGGTTAATGGCCGCGTATTTCATTTTGTTTTCGGCTTCTATAAAATACTCCAATATGTCTTGAATTTGCTTTTGAGATAATTGCGCAGTTTGGGTTTTTATCTTTTCAAGCTCCGGCTCAGAAAACCCGGAATTTTGCATTGTTAAAAATTCAGGATTTATTTTAAGCATCAGGGATTGTCGCATATAAAACACCAAAGTTTTGGCAAATTCTTGCAAGTCAATGCCCCCTTCTATTAATGAATTTAAGGCAAAAACAGCGGTTTTTGTGTCTTTGGCAATCAAATTGTCAACAAATTGCGACACCTGCCCCACTTCCACAATTCCAAGCAAGTCTTTTATTGATTCTGTTTTTAAAACCCCGCCTTGTCCCGCAAAGCTGATGCATTTATCAAGAATTGATTCTGCGTCGCGAAAACTGCCTCGCGAGTTTAAGGCAATTAAAGACAATGCCGAGTTATCGAATTTTATACCCTCTTTTTTCGAAATCCTTTCAAGTTTTTCAACGATTTCGGGTATTTGCAATTTTTTAAAGTCAAACCTTTGGCATCTGGAAGTGATTGTGGAAATCATTTTGTGGGCCTCGGTTGTTGCCAGTAAGAAAATTGCATGAGCGGGCGGCTCTTCAAGAGTTTTAAGTAAGGCGTTGGCGGCCGATTTTGACAGCTGGTGGCATTCGTCGATTATAAACACCTTATATTTTGATTTAACAGGGGCAAATTTTATGCCTTCTGTCAGCTCGCGGATATCATCAACTCCGGTATGGCTGGCAGCGTCAATTTCTATCAAATCTATTGATTTTGCGGCCATAATTTCCTGGCAGTTGTCACATTTGTTGCATGGCTCGCCGTTTTTGGAGTTTTGGCAGTTTATGGCTTTGGCAAAAATTCTGGCGATGGATGTTTTACCCGACCCTCTTGGCCCGCAAAACAAATACGCATGGGAAGTGTTGCCCGAGCTGATGGAATTTATCAGAGTTTGCACAACGTGCTGCTGCCCCACTACATCGCCAAAAGTCTGCGGCCTGTATTTTCTGTATAAAACTAAATTTGTTGTATTGTTTGTTGTCATTTTTTGAAAACGATGAATTTATATCCTAAAAAGTTCCAAACTGCCGCCACCAGGGCTGCGATTATGATGCTGACTTCTGTCCAAATCTGCGTTGAAATGTTTTCTGGTTGTAGCCATGTTGTCGCACAATAAAACACGGCAACATCAATTATCATTCCTACTAATGTAATAATCGTAAACTGGGCAATCTCTTTTTTAATGCCGTCTTTGCCATTCTTTTGAAAAACCCATATTTTGTTGCCTCCGTATTTTACAGCAGTGGCGGCTAAAAATGATATGCATTTTGAAATTATAGAACTTGCAAACACAAAAGCCAATGCCCAGGCAAAAATTTGGTAAACTTTTATATCAACAATTGCCGAAAAGGCTCCCACTAAGAAAAACTTGCCCGCTTGATGTATAAAATGAAACTTTTTACCTAAAATTTCGCAAACCCACAATCCCGCAATAGACATTATCGGGAAAAGCCAAAATAAATGCCAGGCCAAATAATTAAATTGAGAGGCCTCGGCAAATCCGGCAAAAACAAATGCCACGCAAAACCCCGTTATAGCCGAAAAAATAAAATCGTATGGTTTCATTTTTTTAATTTATCATATAAAATGATTTAATGACAACTTTTGAGAGGCTGGGAAAATTTTTAGAAAAAATTGACGGCTGGAGAAATCAGGCTTTATATTATATTCTAAAGCCATTGTGGCCAAGTCAGATCACGCCAAATATGATAAGCTGGTTTCGGGTGGTGTTGGGTGTTTTGCTTTTGGTGCTTCTTTTTTGGTTTGGCATAGAAGATAAGCTAATAATAGCGACAATTTTTTTTATCGGAATATTTTCCGATTTTATTGACGGTCCAATTGCCAGATGCAAGGGCAAAGCCACCGAATTTGGCGCAATACTTGATCCGGTTGCCGACCGAATATTAATAATCCCGATAGCCGCATACAGCCTGTTTAAATATCATAAATGGCTTTTTTTGTCTTTGCTTTTAATGGAATTGCTTGAGTTTTTTGTGACCGCCTTGGCAAAATCAAAAGGTTTTTCGGCCAAGGCAAACATTTTTGGCAAAACAAAAATGGTTTTGGAATCATTGGTCTTTGTGGTCATTTTGATTGTTTGGCCCAATCCCCCTTTTCAATCTTTGTTTGCCATATTATGGTTAAGTATTCCTTTGTCCCTGTTCAGCACTATGCATAGGATAGGTGAAGTTTATAAGTTAAATTCAAGCCACCCATAAAATGACACGAAAAATCAAAATTTTCAACACTTTAACAGGTAAAAAAGACCTGATAAAGCCAAGACAAGCGGGCAAAATAAACTTGTTTGTATGCGGTCCCACTGTATATGACTATTCACATATTGGACACGCCAGAAATTATGTTTCCTTTGACGCCTTTGTTAAATATTTAAAGTTTTCAGGATATAGCGTATATTATTTGCAAAATATCACGGACATTGACGACAAAATTATCGCCAGAGCGCGCGAGAAGGGCGTGTCTCCAAAAGATCTAGCCCTGGCATTCGAACAAGAGTATTTGCAAACAATGAAAGCTTTGGGCGTAAATAGCGTTACAAAATATGCAAGAGCCACTGCCCACATTAAGGAAATAATCAGCCAGACCCAAAGACTTTTGCAGAAAGGCTTTGCTTATGAGATTGCGGGCGATGGCATTTATTATGATATTTCAAAGTTTAAAAATTATGGCAAGCTTTCTGGCCGCACTGCCTTGCAGGCCGAAGATGCTGTTTCAAGAATTGACTATTCAAGAGACAAGCGCAACAGGGGCGACTTTTGTCTGTGGAAATTTACCCAAGATTCATCCGAGCCAAATTGGCCCAGTCCCTGGGGCAATGGCCGACCCGGCTGGCACATTGAAGACACGGCCATAACAGAAAAATATTTTGGTTCGCAATATGATATTCATGGCGCGGCGAGAGACCTAATATTCCCCCACCATGAGGCAGAAATTGCCCAGATGGAGGCTTTGTCGGGAAAGAAGCCCTTAACAAGATATTGGATGCATGTGGGTTTTTTGACCGTAAAACAGCAAAAGATGTCAAAATCTTTGGAAAATTTTATAACCATCCGCGACATTTTAAGCCGCATCTCTCCCCAATGCCTGAGATTTTTAATTCTAAAAAATTTGTGGAGTTCGCCTGTTGATTATTCCGATTCTGCTTTAATGGAAACAAAATCAGCCCTTGAAAAAATAGAAGAATTTTTAAGAAAGATTGCGGCCGTGAAAACAACAAAGCTACCCGTCAAACAAACCTCATATAATAAAAAACTGACGGAAAGCCTGAAAAAAGATTTTTACAGAGAGCTTGATGACGACTTTAACACCCCAAAAGCTTTTGCTGTTGTTTTTGAGTTTATAAAACAGGCAAACCAGTTATTGGACGAAGAAAAAATAACAAAGAAAGAGGCGGGCGATATTTATAAATTTTTCGATGAATTTGATAAAATTTTTGGAGTAATTGATTTTAAGAGGGTAAAGTTTGTAATTCCATTGCAAATAAGACAACTGGCAAAACAGCGACAAGAACACAGAAAAAACAAAGAATGGCAAAAAGCCGATCTCGCAAGGATGGAAATAGAAAAACAGGGATATATTCTTGAGGATGGCCCCAATGGCCCGGTTATAAAATTAGTTTAAGGCAGTCTTGCATAGTTTTTTGGTTTTGCTAAACTTAACCATAAACAAAAATTATGGCCAGAATTTCATCCGATAAATTACCCCCGCAAAACACAGAGGCCGAGCAATGCCTGCTTGGTTGCTTGATGCTTGATAAAGAAGCAATCGTAAAAGTTGTGGACTCTTTAAAGCCAGAAGACTTTTATAACGGCCGACACCAAGACATTTATCAGTCAATGGTGGATTTATATACGAAATCCGACCCTATTGATATTGTTTCGGTTTCAGCGAGATTAAAAGAACGCAACAGGCTTGATGATATCGGCGGATCTGTTTATTTGACTTCTCTGATAAACACTGTGCCCACAGCCACTCACGTGGCAAATTATGCCAAAATAGTCCGCCAGAAAAAAATATTGCGCGAGCTTATTTCCGCATCAGAAGAAATCGGTCTGTCGGCTTTTGATGAAGAACAAGATGTGGATACCTTGCTGGATAAGGCCGAAAAAACCGTTTTTGGAATCGGACAAAGGTCTTTGACGCAGACATTCGTGCCGATTAAAGAGGTTTTGCCTTCCACCTTTGAAAGGCTTGATGAATTATCCAAGTATCAGGGTTCGATGCGCGGGGTGGCAACCGGCTTTACTGATTTGGATAAGGTTTTGGGAGGTTTGCAAAAATCCGATTTGCTTGTTTTAGCTGCCAGGCCTTCTATGGGAAAAACATCTTTAGCCCTGGATATCGCCAGGAATGTGGCTATACACTCTAATAAACCAGTCGGGCTGTTTTCTCTCGAGATGTCAAAAGATCAGTTGGCTGACAAGCTTTTGGCAAGCTTGGCCAACATAAACCTTTGGAATTTAAGAAATGGCAGGTTAGGGCAAGACGATTATTCCAGATTGCAGCATGCAATGGGAACTTTGTCTGAGGCCCCTCTGTATATAAATGATGTGGGTTTGGTGAATATTTTGCAGATGAGGGCTATGGCGCGCCGTTTGCAGGCAAATCACGGGCTTTCTTTATTGGTGATAGATTATTTACAGCTTATGGATCCTATGAATAAATTTGCCTCACCGGTTCAGCAAGTTTCTGAAAATTCAAGGTCTCTGAAGATGCTGGCAAAAGAGCTTAATGTGCCGGTGCTCGTGCTTTCCCAATTATCCCGTGCCGTGGAATCCCGCGTGCCTCAAATACCAAGATTATCGGACCTTAGGGAGTCCGGAGCCATTGAGCAAGATGCCGACGTGGTGCTTATGATTTACAGAGAAGATAAGTACAATGAAAACTCTTTAAATCCAGGCATCGCCAAGGTGCTGATAGAAAAGCACAGAAACGGCCCAACCGGCGGCATTGAGCTTTACTTTGATGAAAACAGAGCAAGCTTCCGCAATCTTGATAAAAACGATTACACCTCTGAAACGGGAGCATTAAATTAAAATATGTCTTCTTCAATAGATAAACTAAAAGAAATTTTCAGAAAATTTCCTACTGTCGGCCATCGCACGGCCATGCGTTTTGTGTATTATCTGGCAAAGCAGCCAAAGGAAGACATAAATGAGCTTGTAACAGCTATCTTGCAGTTGCAAAAAAACGTTAAAATCTGCCAAATGTGCTTTAACCCGTTTGAGGGCCACGATTTAGTTTGCCCTATTTGCCAGAATCCTGGACGCAATAAAAATATTTTATGTGTCGTTGAAAAAGAAGCCGATTTGCAGTCTATTGAAAATGCAAAAAAATATAATGGCCTTTATTTTGTTTTAGGAGGCACCCTGTTGATGATGCGAAAAGAAGACATCAGTAAGCTAAGAATAGAGGAATTAAAAACCCGTATAAGCAAGGGAAATTTTTCCGAAATTATCTTGGCCCTAAACCCAACGCCAGAAGGCATTGCAACGTCTGTCTTAGCGGAAAGAAATATTAAAGAAACGGGTTTTGCGGGCAAAATCACTCACCTGGCCAGGGGTATCCCCACAGGTGGCGAGCTTGAATACACAGACGACGAAACTCTGCAATCCGCTTTTGATGGGAGAAAGTAGTTTTAACGTAAGTC
>CAZQBZ010000035.1:0-5950 GCA_964592355.1 uncultured Candidatus Saccharibacteria bacterium | reverse complement strand
ACGGGCCTTTTTCATCTATGCATGAAAAGGGCCTTTATTTATTGCAAAAAAATAAGGTATGATGTTTGGCCTATATTTCTTATTTTCATATTCATTAACATCACAAACATATTTAAAATTTATGTTGTTAAAAGAAGAAATGTAAATAAAAAAATCTTCCATCGCGTCTATAAAATACTTGCTCGTCATAGATGGAGAATGCAAACAAATATGAAATAAATTGGCATCTTGTTTATAGTATTCCAAAAAACAAGCCTTCATCCAAGAAATTCCAACATTTGGAACGGTTTCTGGATTAACATTACCTCGTGGGAAACATTGCGAGATTGGTAATTCTAAAATTGATAAATCTCCTTCCTTTTGATAATCATTTTTATCTGGATGATACGGCATACAAATCCTCGGAAGTTTTGACCAGTCATAGTGATCCGAGGCCGAATGAGCAGGGGCCGAACAGTCATGAGTAAAACCATTTTTTATTAGGGCCTTAATGGTATCGTTATTTATACACCACCTTCCCCCAACAAAAATTTTTGGCTCTATCCCCAACTTTTCCGTTAAGTAATCCCTGCCCTTCTTTATCATTTCAAACTGCTCATCATAAGGATAGCTCCACAACACGGTTGAATTAGATGATTGTTTACAATTTTGCCTCAGGTACTCATCGCCCACAGTCCATTTAAAACCCTTTGGGTTTGTGTATTCCTCAAAACCCGGGTGTATATGCAATCCAATTTCGTGTTTTATTCCTTTTGGAAAATAATCCGATACTTCCGGCATTACGGCGAAGGTAATCTTAACGCCGTATTTGTCTGCCAATTTTATTAAATTTATAACGCCAACAGATGCGCCTTCTTTATGATTTTTATCATAAATAACCTCCTTGTCGCTGACGAATCCAAACTCAGTATGACAGACAACAATTACATCCATATATTATTTTTTATATTTTAAAACTAAATCAAAGGCTTCGCTGTCGTAAAACTTCTTCAAAATTTTTGCGTTTGGAACTACGCAGTGACCGCCGATTGGTTTATCGTCCACAAACAGCACTGGCCTTACGACATTTTTCTTCCCTAATTTTGTGTAGCCTTCGTTATATGTTTTATTAAATTCAGTGGCAACATCGTCAAAATTAACCTTTTCTTTCTTGCAAATTTTTGCCATCTCTTTGTGATAAGCTATGCAAACTCCATAATAGGTGGTGCAAAAAAGCTTTGCCAATTCGGAAGTCTTGGCGGGAAAAACTAATTTTGTTTTAATACCTAAACCTTTCAAATGGGTGTCTGCCATATTACCGGCTTCCTTGTTATCGGCTCCGATATATTTTACAAAGGTTTTTATGCCCTCATATAAATATGGATGCACTCCTCTTACGGGACTGTGAACCACCATTCCCCCGATTTTTTTGGTTGTGCCCGGGGCTATTGTTGAATGAATTATTGTCAGTTTGGGTTTTATGGCCTTTATTTCTTTTTTAACGATATCCACGAATTTATCCGTGTATGGAATGCAAACATGCAAAACCTCCACGCCCTGCAGGCCGTCATCCCTGTTCAGATCCTTAATTTTTGGGTTTTTATAAAATTTGGCAACGGCTTTGCCTATTTCCCCATAGCCTAATATGCCCACTTCCGCATTGCTTTTTGAGCTCATAATTTGTATTATCAAAAAATATAATATTCAATATTTTTACCACAAATGACAACAAAAGGCAACGCCTTAAAATGGCTTTATTTTTCGGGAATTTACATAATTTTGTGCCTGCCGCTGTTGAGTTGGGGGGCCATTTTCAATCCGCCAGATTGGGGAAAAAATATTATTTTCAGAAGTATAACAGCAATTATGCTTTTTGTGTTCTTATGGAAAAACTGGGGCAAAATAAATGTCTCTTCATTTTTTGAAAATTTTAAAAAGAATAAACTTGCCTGGATTTTGGCGGCCTATTTGGGAATATATTTTTTGGCGAGCGTGCTTTCGCCAGACCCTATGTTCAGTTTTTGGGGCTCCCCCTATCGCGGAGGCGGATTTGTTAATTTTGCCTTTTATTTTGCATTTCTGTTTCTGGTCGTTGCGATATTTGACAAAAATGACTGGAAAAAACTTTTTGACATTTCTATAATAGTCGGGCTTTTGGTTTCATTGGTGGCTATTTTTCAATACTTTGGCATCTTTAATTCCATACTTTCAGAAATTAAATCAAGGCCACCTGCAACAATGGGAAACCCGATTATGCTGGCAACATATCTTTTGCTTATGATATTTGTTGCGGCGGCTTTTGCCTTAATAGAAAAAGAAAAAAATAAAAAGATATTTTACTGGGCATCTGTTGCAGTATTTTTATTCATAATTTTAATCACAGAGTCTCGCGCCGCATGGCTGGGAATTTTAATAGCAGGCGCATATTTTTTATTCTTTTATCCTGCAACGGCAAATATCAAGAGAATAAATATCCTCAAAATGTCCGCCGCCTGCATTTTGGGATTGGCAGTTTTGGCGGTTATTTTTGTGAATATATCAGTCAAACACAGCAATTTTTCAAGCCAAAACAGGATTTTAAACTCAATAGTAAACAGGCTGGATTGGCAAAATTTTCTTAAAGATCCCAGGTTTGCCGGTTGGAAGATAGAGCTTGACGCCATAAAAGATAAGCCCTTGCTGGGCTACGGCATAGAAAACTCGGATATAGGGTTCAATATGAATTATGATCCTATGATTCCCAACATTGATAGGGATGTGGCCTGGTGGGACAGGGCCCACAATATGGTATTACAGACAGCTTCGGATGCAGGAATCCTTGCAGCCATAATCTATATTGCGCTTTTTATCGCACTGTTCTGGCAGTTGAATAAAAACAAAAGCCTTCTAAGCCACTCCCTGCAGACGACTTTAATTGCCTATTTTGTCGCCAGTTTTTTCAGTTTTGACACCTTTGGCTCATATATTTTATTCTTTTTTATAATCGCCTACTGCCTGATGCCCAGCGAAGCCGGTCAAGAGAAAATCTTTTCTGAATCAAAAAACCCGCTTAAAACCTCGGCAATGGTCTTTTTATTTTTTGTATTAGTAATTTTTCTGTGGCAGTATAATTGGGTTCCGCTTATGGCCAATTCAAAAATGAATGAGGCCGAAGCTTTTGTAAAAATGCAAAACAATTGCGATCAAGCATTTGTCTTGATAAACGAGAGCTTAAATACCAAAAGCTTTTTGGATGCATATACAAGGCTTATGCATAACGAAATCGCTGTAAAATGCAATGATATTTATCCCGATGACAATATTGCCCGCTTTGAAAAAGGGATTGAGCTTGCAAAAGAAGCTATTAAAATACAGCCTACTTATGTAAGGTATTATATATTTATAGGGGAAACTTCAATGCTTCTGGCAAGGCAGGAAAATGACGAAGCAAAAAAATCTGAGCTGGTAAATCAGGCAAGAGATGCTCTTACAAAAGCCGTGCAGCTTGCCCCCAGGCACCATGAAATATTTTTGCTTTTGGCAAAGGTTGAAATTTTAGCTAACGACTTTGAAAAGGCAAAAAGCTATTCACAAAAGTGTATTGAGATAAATAATAATTTTGGAGATTGTTATCTTGAGCTGGCGATTTCACAAATTTATCTAAATGATGTTATTTCGGCAAAACAAAACATACAAACGGCCGGCCAAAAAACCAAAATAAACACTGAGGACAAATTACTAGACCTTTCGCAGGCCTATGAGTATATAAAAGATTACCAAAGCCTGGTTCCTATTTTTGAACAGCTAATTGAGCTGAATCCCACTGATATCCAAAATCACTCCACTCTTGCGTTTATTTACAGCCAAATTGGAGAATACAAAAAGGCCCGAGAACAGGCCTTAAAGGTATTAGAATTATCTCCCGAATCAAGAGAAAATGTTGAAGATTTTTTAAGGACTCTTCCTTATTAGTATCCTCTTATTGCCCTTATTTGCGCCAGTAGCGCATCAATGGCTGCCTGGATTTCAGATATCGAGGTAGAAGTCGAGGTTGAGGATATAATAATATTAGCATTTTCTAAAGAGGCTTTTGTTGACACGCCAACGTTGCCGGTTTGCCTAATTCCCTTCTGAGCCTGAAAAGCTTTTACCGCCGCAGTTGTTGCTTCGCCATAATATCCATTTGGCGTTGCTGTAAGCAGGCCCAGTTTTACAAGGGCTTTTTGCAGTTGCAAAACATCGTCTCCGCTGTCGCTGGGGCCTAAATACCTTGAGAGAGAAAAACGGTTTTGGGTTTGAGTTTGTGTTTGCTGTTGCGTTTGCGTTGAAGTTGAGCCAGAAACCGACACATATAACGTTGAGCATTGTCCTCCATTCTGGCAAATAGCTATTTGGGTGCTGCCGATGGCTCCGCCGGTTACTAAGACAGAAGTTCCTGTTATGCTGACCGTTGCCACCAAAGGAGCTGAGTTGTTGGCCATATAATAAGATCCTGTGTTGGAGATATATACCATTGTCTGCTGGCCAGGGTTAAGCGAAATATTGTTTTGGTTAAAAGACGGCGCGTTCAGGGTGGAAGTTGTAGTACCCACTGAAATTGATAAATTAGCGCAGCCGACAGAAGCGCAAACCCTGGCGGTTCCCGAACCCTGATTTACTCCATAAATTGTCAAAATATTTCCCGAAATGCTCCCGTTAAAAGCGGTTGAAGAATCGGAATAGAAATAGTAAGGGGCCGAACCGCCGTAAACGGTAACGCTTGTCTGTTGACCTGCTAATATAGAAAGCGAATTTTGGCTAAGGCTTATAGGCTCATTCGCCGAGCCTGCGTTATTAACTGTTGCCGTCAAAGTAGCGCAGCTTCCTGCGGTGGCGCAAACGCTTATCTGCGAGGTTCCTGTTGTGATTGGCACGAGTGTCAAAATGTTTGAGCTAATGTTGGGCTGCACAACACTGGGGTTTGAATTTGAAGAAACATAAAAAGTTGTGCCTGTGCCCCCATAAATTGTCACTGTTATACTTTGACTTAAAGGCACAAATGGGTTTGACTGGCTAAACGATACTGCTGTGGAGTTAACAGTTGTGGAATTAACATTTAGAATTCCACAGTAGTTCATATTTGAACTGCACACGGTTATGGAAGCCGACCCGGTGGTTGAGGTGGCCGATAAGGTTATTGTCGAGCCGCTTATGCTTGCCTGCACTGATGTTGGATTGGAATTATTTGAAATTATATAGGTTCCAGTGCCGCCGGTTACAGATACGCTATCTGATTGCCCGGAATAAATAGAAAAATTATTGCGCGAAAACCCAAGCTGAGAAGTTCCGTAATTTTGCACTGTAACAGTTAAATCAGCGCAATTTGTCGTGCTGCCCAGAGTACAGATGCGCGCAACTGTAGAGCCATAGGCGTTGGCTGTAATCGCGATATTACTGCCATTAAGGTTAATATTAGCGACCGAAGGGTTTGTATTGCTGCTTAAAAAAAGATATGAGGAATTGGCTGTAATCGTGGAGGTCTGCCCCACATTAACCAAAATTGCCGACTGGCTCAATGTAAGTGTGGAGCTGGAAGTGCCCGACGACTGGGTCCAGGGCCAGCTTACTGTGTTTGACTGCTGCCCGGAAATACCCCCTACTCTCACATAAACCTGGGCATTTGTAGCAATGCTATAAGTGGCCGAGCTTATCGTGGTTGAATAGCTGCCCGACGAGCTTGTGGTTCCCAGCACCGCAAAAGTATTGCTGTAAAAAAGCAGCACACTGCTGTTTGCATCGCCATATACATTTACCTGCACATTGTCGCCAGAACCTGTTGCGGCGACAGAAAGGGTTGGAGCAGCAGAGGCAAAGCCCGCGAATCCAAATATCGCCAAAGCCGAAATTAAAAATATTGATAAAAAACTTTTTTTATATGTCATATTTTTGTAATGTTATTATTTAAATATACCACAAAAAAATAAAAAATGTGCAACAGAAAACCGCCCGAAGG
>CAZQBZ010000034.1:0-6657 GCA_964592355.1 uncultured Candidatus Saccharibacteria bacterium | reverse complement strand
CCGCAGACGAAAGTCTGCGGGGCCTTGGTTTTGGTTCAGAGTTGCGTAAAACAGGCTACTTAGCCGATTCGGATTCAGCCTTCTTTGGGGCCGGGGCCTTGGATGGCAGTGGTAGCGGAAGTTTGTCGGCCGAAATGCCCGCTCCCTCCACCGTGCTGATAATGATGGTGTTGTTGCCCTTCTCGCTCGCAATTTGGGCGATTTCCTTGAGCTTGCCCAACACGAAGATCAGGCGGGCCGTCGGGTTTTCGTCCAGATAGGATTGGAGTTTCTTCATTGCCTGGATTTCCGCATCAGCGGCCTGAATCTTGACCTGGTTTTCCCAGACAAGAGGGTCGGGCTTGATGTTGGACACCTGGCAATCAACCAGCACAAGAGGAACCTTGCGCTCCTCCAGCACGCCGGACACGATCTTGCGGATCTGACTGTTCAGCTCGTCGCGATGCATGAATGCATCGTCGAAGTTGTTGAACTTGCCCATGATGTCGCGGATTTTTCCGCGCACCTGGAGCTGGGCCTGCTCTTTGTAGATCGAGTCCAGAGTGATATGCATCACCCTTTCGTCGCCTTGAGCGGGAGCAGGATTGCCAAGCGTAAAAAATCGCTTTACCGACTCGGCGTCGTTGATGGCGTCCGGGGACGTGAACATGAATCTCACGTCCAAGGTTACAGGCGTCTTATCGGCAGTGAAAACGCGGTGGTCTTCCTTATCCTCCGTGGCCTGAGCGCCAAGGAATTGCTCCTTGATTGCGAAGGCCGACATCTGGATAAGCACGAGGCTGTTGCCTCGCTTGTGCATATCCAGTTGGCCGATGTCCACTTGGCCAGGAGAATATAGCTTATTCTCCCAACCCGTTGGGGTGAGGATGCGTCCCACGCACTGGGGCGGAACGTTCCTCATATCGGTGTTGCACCCAGCGGCAAAGGCCGTAAGGCACACGACGACGCACAGCAGTCCGAATTTCTTCATCACGAGTCTCCTTGTTCTTCATTCTTTGGGGTTGATGTAAGTTGGTTACTTGGACTTGTCGCGCTCTACCTGATGGTAGATATCGCTGCGGTCCTCGGCCTGCCGAGGAATCCGATTTGACGATGCTACGCTGGCTGCGTACATGACGATGCCAATGAACAGCACAGCCACAAACCACCGGTAGATTTTGCCGGCGGTCTTCCTGATGTCTTCGCTCCCGACGACACTGCTGTCGACGAAGTAGCGAAGGCTCACCAGAGCGATCGTTGCAAAAGCAAACAATGCCGCGGCTGCATACAAGCCTGTATGCATCTGTCTCAACAATCCAATCGCGTCCATGAGAACTTCTCCTCTGGGGTTAAAGTAACAGCTCTGAAATTGGCTGCATTTTTAAAGAAATGCAAACTTCCTTAAAAATACAGCCAAAATAGTTTTTTAATGTGCAAATCAATAATTTAATACAATAACATTTTATGTTAATATTGTCAATAGATAGTAGGCAAAATAAAAACCGCCGATTGAGGCGGTTTTTTCTATTTTCCGAATCTGCGAGCCCTTCTGTCAAATTCTTGGAGAGCTTCATTGAAATCCTGTTCTGAAAATTCAGGCCACATTTTATCGCTGAAATAAAGCTCTGAGTACGCTCCCTGCCAAAGCACAAAATTAGACATTCTTTTTTCTCCGCCCGGGCGAATTATAAAATCAGGTGTGGGCAGGCCCGCAGTGGACAAATGCTCTTCAAAAACTTTTTCATCAATTTTATCTGGGTCAATTCCCTCTTTTATAATCTTTTTTGCGGCTTCCAAAATATCCCATCTGCCTCCATAACTTATCGCCAGATTTAAAAATAATTTGTCGTTGTTTTTTGTAGCCTCTTCGGTTTTGGCTATAACCTCTTTTAAAGATTCCGGCAAAGGATCTCTTTGGCCTATTATCCTTACGCAAACTCCATCTTGCTTATATCTTTCCAAATTGGACACAAGCCCTGCTTCTAATAGCTTCATCAAGTAGCTGACTTCCTCAGGAGTTCTTTTCCAGTTTTCAGTTGAAAACCCAAAAGCAGTTAATACTTTTACTCCTTTGCTCTTGCACCAGTCGGAGAAAACCAATAAATTTTCGTATCCCTTTTTGTGCCCTTCTAAGCTTGGCAATCCTTTTTCCTTTGCCCAGCGGCGGTTGCCGTCGGGAAACAATACTATATGGTTTGGTATTTTTTGTTCCATTTAATTTGATTTTTCTATTCTAATTGGCTCTATTTGCTGCGTTTTAGCCACAATATATCCTGAGGCAAAGGCCAGCATCAAAAGCAAACAAACTATCACAAATAGCATTATATCACGAAAATTTTTATTATAAAAATCTTTGACAAACTTCGCTATTTCTGATAGCATATATTTATAATAACTATAATAATTTAAACAAATGGCAAAAGGCGCTTCATCAAGATTAGGCAGGGATTCAACAGCCCAAAGGCTTGGCGTTAAGGTTTATTCCGGTGAAAAGGTTAAAGTCGGGATGATAATTATCAGGCAAAGGGGTTCAAAGTATCTCTTGGGAAAAAATGTCAAAAGGGGTTCTGATGACACAATTTACTCAATGGCAGATGGTGTTGTCAGCTTCTCTACTATCAGAAAACATCTTTTTGACGGAAGGGACAGAATGGCAAAAGTCGTTTCTGTGGTTCCGGCAAAATCCAAATAAATATTTAAACTGCCCCCCCCGTGTGGGGGCAGTTTTTTTGTTTGTTATTTTTCAATTGCCGAGCGTATAAACTCCCTAAATAGAGGGTGGGGATTTAATGGTCTGGACTTAAATTCCGGATGGAACTGTACGCCCACAAAAAACGGGTGGTCTTTTAATTCAACGATTTCAACCAGGTCCCTTTCCGGATTTATACCCGAAATAACCAATCCCTTTTCAGATAAAATTTGTCTGTATTTGTTGTTGAATTCAAACCTGTGTCTGTGACGCTCGGAAATATTTTCCTGACCATATGCTACAAATGCCTTTGTGCCCTTAATCAGTTTACAGGGATACGCGCCCAATCTCATTGATCCGCCATAGCGGTTCTCCTGCATAAGTTTTTCCTGGTCTGGCATGATATCAATTACAGGGTTTTCTGTTTTGGAATTTATTTCTGTTGTGTGGGCATCGGCCAATCCCGCCACATTTCTGGCAAATTCAACGGTTGCCAATTGCATGCCATAGCACAATCCAAAATATGGAATATTATTTTCTCTGCAATATTTTATTGCCAAAATTTTTCCCTCTATTCCCCTGTTGCCAAATCCGCCCGGCACCACGACGCCTTGGCACTCTTTCAGTTCTTCGAGTTTCGAGGGGTCTTTTTCATAAGCATCTGCATCAAGCCATTCAATGACAGGTTTTTTTTGCCAGAAATAAGCCGCGTGTTTTATGGATTCTATAACTGATATATATGAATCGGTCAAAACAAAATCTCCTGATCCAAAGTATTTGCCAACAATACCGATTTTGACTTCGCCGTTATGATTTTTTGCTTTGTCCACCAAGGTTTGCCATTCTTTTAGGTCTTTGCCTTTTGCTTTTAAAGAAAGTTTTTCTAATATTCTGTCCGTAAGATTGTCTTTTTCAAAGTTGATTGGAATTTCATAAATATTTTCCACATTTGGAGCTGAAATAACATCTCCCTCGGCCAAGCCACACATAAATTGGATTTTTTCTTTTCGCTTTTTATCCAATGGAACAGAAGCTCTTGCTAAAATAATATCAGGCTGCAATCCCACGGAATTCAAATCCCTTACGGCGTGCTGTGTTGGTTTTGTTTTTAACTCGTTGCCGCCGGCTCCCAAGGCTGGAATATAGCTTACCAAAACAGTCATGACGTCGTTTTGATGTTTTAGCTTGAGCATTTTTATCGCTTCTAAAAATAAAAGATTTTCGTATTCGCCCACAGTTCCGCCAATTTCTATTACCACGATTTCGGCATTTTCTTTTTTAACCGCATTATCTATTCTGTTTATGACCTCCAAAGGAATTTGTGGCACCACTTCCACGCATTTGCCTTGGTATTCCATCGCCCTTTCCTTGTTTATAACCGAAAGATAAACGCTTCCGGTTGTCATATAATTTGCCGCAGAAAGGCTGGTATCTAAAAATCTTTCGTAGTTGCCCATATCCTGGTCGCACTCCATTCCATCATCAAGCACAAAAACTTCTCCATGCTCTGTGGGGTTCATAGTGCCCGCATCCACATTTACATAAGGGTCTATTTTAATGGCAGTCGTTTCAAACCCTTTTGATTTTAAAAGTTTGCATATGCTGGCCGCGGCCACTCCTTTGCCTACGCCAGACATCACTCCACCTGTGACAAAAATATATTTTGTTGGCATTTTTTATTGCGATTTATTTTTAATTTAAATTAAACCGCCCCGATGAAGGGGCGGTGTTATTACTCTTTTGAGTCGGTTTCCTCAGCTGCGACGATGAGCTTTATTTCTGCTTCCAAGTTGTGGTCAAGTTTTATCGAGATTGGAAATTCCCCCAATTCTTTGATGGGACTTGATAGCTCAATCTGGGATTTTTTTACTTCAAATCCCATTTCCTTTATGGCTTCGGCGATTTTTTGGCTGTTTATTGATTCAAACAGCTGTCCTTCGTCACCCACTTTGACGGAAACGTTGACTTCAACGCCGTCAATTTTGGATGCCAATTCTTGAGATTTTTTTAAATCCTCTTCGGCTTCCTGCGCAATGACCTCTTTCTGGTCTTGCAGCCATTTTAGAGCCTCCTCTGTCGCTGGTTTTGCCAACTTCTCAGGAAATAGGAAATTCCTGGCGTATCCGTCTTTTACATCTTTGACCTCATATTTCTTACCGAGATCTTCAACATTTTGCAATAAGATTACCTTCATGATTTTAATTTATTTTACGATTTATATTCTACTTTAAACCATTCACAATTTCAAGGGCTTTTTGAAGTTGAGGGTCCTTTTTATCTTTTGCGTCTTGTTCTGTAAGTTCAACTTTAATGTCTGGCTCAAGTCCGACCTCGGAGATTGAAACGCCCTTTGGCGTTAACCACTTTGCTATTGTAATTTTCAGAAACGACCCATCATCTAATTCAACTAACTCTTGCACCGACCCCTTGCCAAAAGATTTTTCTCCGATTAATTGCACCCCTTTATTGTCCCTTAATGCTCCTGCAAGTATTTCTGATGCCGAGGCCGATCCGCTATTCATCAACACGACCATCGGATAATCGGAAAGGCCAAAAGTACCCTGGGTCTTATAGGTGTCTTGACCCCTTTCATCGCCATAATCCTCAATTGCCACAACTTGACCGGGTTGCATAAAATATCCGGCAATGTCTTGGGCTGTATCCAGATATCCGCCGGGATTGTTTCTTAAATCCAGAATAATTTTTTTTGCTCCGCTTTGTCTGATTTTGTTGACTGCCGTTCCGAAGTCGCTGCTTAGAGATCCGCCGAATTGATATATCTGTATGTATGCCACATCATTTTCTATTATCTTCCAGTCCATTGCCGGGATTACGATTGTGCCTCTGGTTATAGTGATGTCTTTTGTGTTTTCCCATTCTTCTCTGTATATTGTAAGAGTCACATCGGTTCCTTCTTCGCCTCTTATTAAATCAACTGCATCATCGCTGGACATCCCGGCTGTGCTCTTGCCATCTATTTGAGAAATCACATCTCCTGATTTCAATCCAGCTTTTTCGCCTGGCGTATCTTTAAGCGGAGCAACGACTACTATGAAATTGTCTTTTATTCCTATTTCAACTCCTATTCCTCCAAAAGAGCCTTGAAGGTCTTCTTCAAACTTTTCGGCCTCGTTCGGGTCAAAAAATGAAGTATATGGATCACCTAAAGATTCTGTCATTCCCCTTATGGCGCCGTATATTATTTGCTGTTCATCGATATTTTCTGGGTCAACGAAACTGGCCCTGAGCTTGTTGTAAGCGTCCCAAAACAAAGAAAAGTTTATACCTTCGGGTTGTTGCACGCAGTAGGCGCCGGCTTTTCCGACCCATACTCCGAAAACAAAAATAACCAAAAATCCGCAGACCAAAGTTACGGAAATAAACGCTTTATTTTTTAAAAAATTAAATTTCATATTATTGTATATTGTATATTTATACCAAAAAATAAATCGCAACACAACATTGACAATCCGGTTTTTGGAGTGCAATAATACATCTGGCACATTTTTTAAGGAGGCCTCGAATGCTGCAGATTCTGCAAAACATCACGATCTATGTCGTGCCTGCTTTAATTTTGCTCGCCTTTTTATTTCTCTGCGGATTTGTGATGACAGAAAGGATTATTATCATTTTGCGGCTGCGCCGCAAAGAACGCAGAAAGGAAATCATCAGGCGATGGAAAAGGCAGCGCAGGCTGCAGAAGGCAGCCTATGCAAAAATCAAAAAGCAACTGGGCGGAGACCGATAAGTCCCCACACGATGCTATGCTGGCCACGGATGGCCAGCTTTTGTTTTACAAAAAAATCCTCGTAAGGCGAGGCAATTAATCAATTTTGGTGGTGTTTGTTGGACGAAATCCGAACTTTTTTTGACGAAAATCCGGACTGCGAATTTTGAACGCTCCGCCCCGCCGCCGCTCGTTTCTCTCGCTGTTCCGCAAAAAAGTTTTCTTCACATTTTTTAATTTGCGCGCGCCGGATTTTTTCTTC
>CAZQBZ010000033.1:0-7142 GCA_964592355.1 uncultured Candidatus Saccharibacteria bacterium | reverse complement strand
TCTGACATTTCATAAAATTCTGTTTCTTTTTTCAAATTTAAATAATTTAAATATTTTTCCTTGTCAATTTCTCCAGATTCAACTGCTTTTAAAACTGCGCAGCCGGATTCATGCGCATGCGCGCAATCCCTATACTTGCACATTTCTGACAACCTGCTTATATCATCAAACAGGTTGTCTATCCCAATAGATGCGTCTGTCATTCCAATTTCACGCATCCCTGGATTATCAATTACCACCCCGCCATTATCCAAAAAATACATTTGCCTTGCAGTGGTAATGTGTTTGCCTCTTTCAGAATAAAAACTTATATCTTTCGTTTTTATTAAATTCTTTCCCATAAGCCTATTTATCAAAGAAGACTTGCCTACTCCTGATGACCCTAAAAAACAATATGTCTTATCTTTTTCTATGTATTTTTTCAGCTCATCAAATCCCTCGCCATTAGCTACACTGACAAAAAAAACATTAGTATTTGGAAACCTATTTTTTATCTCCGCCAGTTTTCTGTCTAATTCATCTTTCAATATTAAATCTGTCTTATTTATTATAATCGCGGGCTCTATACCCCCATCACGAGCTATCGCAAAATATCTCTCAAACCTGTTTAAACTCCAATCTCTGCCAATCGATTCTACAACAAAGGCAACATCAATGTTTGTGGCAATAATTTGAACATCACCCGCGCCAACCGACTTTCTCTTCATTATGGTTTTTCTTGGAAGAATCTCCCTTATTACGGCCTGAGCCTCCGGAAGCTCTTCAATTATTACAAAATCCCCTACGGCAGGAAAATCTTCCCTAGACAGGGCATCAAACATATGCTTGCCCGTTACCCTTGCTAAAAACTCACCATCTTCATTTTTAACTTTATAGGCCCCCTTATATTCTGAAATAATGCGCGCTTTATTTTTCATACTATTTATATCTTATGGAAAAAACTCCTTTTGCGTCAAAATTACCTTCTTTATTTATTAGCCCCCACGACTTCCATATTTTATTGGTCAAAACCCCTAAAATGGCCAAGCATGTTTTTATATAAGCCCTGTTCTTTAGCGGTTGTCTACGAATATTTTTTATAACATATCTTAAAATATTTTTCCCGTATTTTTTGATGACTTTAAATAATAGATTATGGCAATCAAGGCGGGCCTCAAAAGTTCCCCATTCGTAAAAACCATTTTTTATCTGGCATTCAAAACATAGCCTGTCTAATGGAATCGGAAAAGCGGTTATATCAAAATCGCAGTTCCTTGCTTCTATTATAAAACTATTTTCTTCTTCCGTCCCGTTAAATAAAAATGTGTGCTTGCGAATATACGAATTTGTTCCTGCTGAATCTCCTGCTTCTATGGTTTGGGTTCCCACGGCGCTAAACTTACCTGATATATGATCTTTTTTAATAATTTTTACATCTATGGTTAAACTTGCAATTCCTATTTGGTCTAGTGGATTTATAATTTCGGGGCTAGTAAATTCCATTTTCTCAATGGTAAATTCGGACCCCTCTTTAATGGTAAACTTATCGGCCGGATTTTTTTCTGGAATTTTTTCACTGCTGAAATAATGTTCCGAAACATTTTTTTTATAAAAACTGTAAGGCATATACAAAACTTCTCCCCCGGTAGTTGCCACCGCCAGTCCACTCCTGCCTAAGGCCAAAGAGGCATTTATGCCGTGAATTCTATGACTTAGTCTGTCGGAAACCTTATAATTCCATCTAACCTTCCCCGATGGGATTATGGCAAAAATATGTCCTCCGCTCGTGCCGGCATATGCTAAATATTGTTCTGTGTTTTCTGGGTCCTTGCCTATTACCATAGAACTCCATACTGCGTCTCCAACATCTAATTTCCATAAAATATTTCCATTTATTGAGTCTATACAATAAATAAAACCATCTCCTCCTCCGACAAAAATATTTCCATCCGGAGATATTGCCAAGGACGCATAAATACATTTGCCCGTATTAACTTCCCATTTTATCTTTCCGTTGCCCCCATCCAAAGCAAATATTTTACCGCCAAAAGTCGCCACATAAACATTTCCGTCCAAATCAACTGCGGGCGAACAGGAAATAAAATTTTTCAAATTCCGCTTCCACTTAATTATTCCGGTGTCTTGATTTAGCGCATATATATGCATATCAAAAGACGCAAAATATACTAAACCATTGTTAAAGGCCGGAGCAGACCATATCTGAAGCCCTGTTGGGAAGGACCAAACAACCTTGCCGTCTTTATTAATTACGTATAAATAAAAATCATCATTTCCCGCATATATCAATCCGTTCGGTCCCGTGACCGCATTGCCTTCCCACCAGTAGATGGTGCTAATTCTGGAGTATCTCTTTTCTAAGATATTAAATTCCCATTCTTTTTTGCCAAACGAAGAAATTTTATAAAGCGATGCATCTCCTGATGGAACATATAAATTATCTTTATCCAAGCATCCTGCTGAATCAATAACACCCCTTGTTTCTAAAATACATTCTATAATATTCTTTTCAGGATTTATTTTATAAAAATTTCCATCTGCGGAACCAACAAAAATATTTTCATCCTTATCAATAATTGGCGTAGAAAAAATTGCTCCGCCGGTTTTATAATATCTGATACTATCATCATTTTTAAATTCCGAAATATGCATACTGCAACCGCTATTGCGCTGATTACCACGCATGCTTGGCCATATATGTTCCTTTCCCCTTATGTTTGTTTCCGACATATATTTATTATAACAAAAAAACGGATTCTCGCCCCGTTTTTTTAAAGCATTTACGCGATTCATAGCGCGCAAATTATTGACGCTTCGCAACAAAAATCGCGATAAATATAACCAGCATTATTAAAACTATCGTACCACCAGTCGAGAGGTTTAAATAAAAAGACGCAAAAATTCCTGATACCACCGAAAAAACAGATATGGCTTCAGCATAAATCAATGTCTTTAAAAAACTTTTTTTAAGCTGTAATGCCGCGACCACTGGTATAACAATTAATGCCGAAATCAAGAGAACGCCCACAATAGGAATGGCCAACGAAACTGTAACTGCCGCCAACAATATCAATATACTGTTTATCATCCCAACTGGTATACCGCTTACTTTGGCAGAATCTTCATCAAAAGAAATATAAACTATCTCTTTATAAAATTTCATTAGCACCGCGATAACCACTACTGCTAAGGTGGCTATAATATAAATATCAAAAGTCGTAACCGTAACGATACTACCGAAAAGATAATTATAAAGGTTGGTGTTAAATCCTCGGCCTATGCTTATTACCACAACGGCCACGGCCAAGGCCCCTGAAAGAAAAATAGCTAAAGCAGATTCGCCATATATTTTTTTTGAAGCCCTTAATTTTTCAATTCCAAAAGAGGCTAGTACAGTAAAAGCCAGCGCGGCTAATATTGGATTTATCCCCAAAAGCAGACCCACGGCAATTCCGGCCAAGGAAACATGAGAAAATGTATCTGCGATAAGAGAATATCTTTTTAAAACCAAAAAAATTCCTATTAAGGGTGCTATAATGGCAACTATTATTCCTGCCACAAAGGCTCTTAAAACAAAAGAATATTGGAAAATTTCTAAAAACATTTTATTTTTTGTGGTGATGAGGAAGTATTTTAATGTCTTGCCCCAGTTCGGAATCTGATACGCTTTGCAGGTATTCCTTTGGTGAAGAATGGCATACAAGCGTTCGGTCTATGCAGGCTATATGCATTGCCTCTTTTAAAACTTTTTCTATATCGTGGGAAACCAAAACCAGAGTCAAACCCATCTGTTGGTTTAATTTTTTGAGAAGATTGTAAAATTCGTCTTGGGATTCTTGGTCTACGCCGGTTGTCGGCTCATCCAAAAAAATTACTTGTGGTTCTGCGGCCAGCGCTCTGGCAATAAAAATCCTTTGTTGCTGTCCGCCCGACAACTCGCCTATCAATTTATTTTTAAATTCTGACATCCCAACCTTTTCTATAGCATCTTCCACGGCTTTTTTATTTTTAAAGTTCCCCATTGCAACAACCTCTTTTGCAGTTGCGGGAAAATTTTCATCAAAGCTTATTGCCTTCTGCGGGACATATCCAATTTTATCGGTGAAAATTTTTACCGAGCCGGAGGCGGGGCTTAAAAGCCCCAGCATTATTTTTATCAAAGTGGTTTTCCCTGCCCCATTCGGCCCGACTATGCCAAGATAATCCCCTTTATGCACCTGAAAATTAATGTTTTCTAAAACATTTTCATTGTTGTATAAAAAACTGACATTATCAACTTCTATTATATTATTTGTATGGTCTACTGGCATTCCAGAGCTGTCTTTAAATTGGCTAAATTATTTTCCATTTCGGTAAAATAGTCTTTTCCTTGTGAAATTTCCTCGTTTGAAAGGCCCCCTATAGGGTTTAACACAAGCATTTTAGCCCCGACTTCAGTTGCAATCGTTTCAGAAAGCTTGGGACTTATAAGGCTTTCAAAGAAAATATATTTTACATTATTGTCTTTGGCAAATTTAGAAACCTCCGCCAGCTGTTGCACCGATGGCTCCTCGTCTGGGGACAATCCCGCAACCGAAACCTGGTTTAATCCGTAAGCTTCTGCCAGATACCCAAAAGCCGAATGGGAAGTTATTATATTCTTGCTTTTACAATCCGCCAATCCCACCATATATTCATTATCCAGGTTTTCAAGCCTTAAAATCAAGCCCTCTGCGTTTATTCTATAATAATTTTCGTTAATCGGGTCTATTTGGATAAATCCATCTAGTATCTTATTTGCCATGTTTTTCGCCAGAATCGGGTTAAGCCAAATATGAGGGTCTATTCCTTCGTGGTCGTGCCCATCACTATCTTCATGCCCATTTTTATCGTGCTTGCTTTCTGAAAACAGACCCTCTCCAGCAACAACCATAATCGCCCCATGCTCAAAATTTTGATTTACATTATCCACCCATGCTTCTAATCCTCCGCCATTTATTACTATCATTTTACTGTTTTCCATCCTTGCCATATCCTGGGCCGTCGGCTCATAGTCATGAGGCTCAGCTCCCGCCGGGGTAATATTAAAAACATCCGCCTTATCCCCTGCTATCTGTTGTGCTAAAAAATATACCGGATAAAAACTGGCAGCCACCTGAATTTTATCCGATTGAACCTGTGATGCTGGTTTTAAAATTCCACTCAATATCAAAATTAAAATTCCCACTAAAACAACTCCTGCGATAGAATATATTAAATTTTTATTATTCATAACGAAAATTTTTAATTATAATTTTTTAGCGTGGCGATATTTTTATTATTTCTGGCGACAATACTGCGAGCGCAAGCTCGTGGATTTCTATTTTTCCCCTGCCTGGCATTTTTGGCAAAGTCCATAAAACTCAAGCGAATGACTAATTATTTTAAACTTATTATTTTTCTCTATTTGCCTTTCTTGACTATCAATGTCCTTGTTAAGCTCCACGCATTCAACCCTCCTGCACTTTATGCAAACCACATGGTGATGATGTTTTAAAGATACTTCGTATCTTCTTATGCCATCATCTAATTTAAATTCCTCTATTATTTTTTTATCTTTCAAAAATTCCAATTCCCTATAGAAAGTAGTTTTGTTGGCTTTTAGCTTCAAATACTCCTGGATTTGGCGACAGGATAGAGGCTTGTTTGATTTTAGCATCAATTCCAAAATCGCCTCGCGAATCGGAGAAAAACGAAACCCCTGCTGTTTTAAACTATTCAGTATTTCTTTCTTCTTTTTCATATTTGTATATGTTAATGCAATAAAGTTGCATTTGTCAAATAACTTAAAAGCCATCTTTATTAAAAGTGGCTTTCGTTGTTATAATATTACGGTCTCGAGATAGAATAATACTACGGGCTACCTATAAATTTAATAATCTTTTTTTAAAATTACCCAAACATCAACCACTCTGGCTTAAATATTAACATCAGTCCTATTGCTAACATTACAATTCCTCCGATTAAACGGGATGCTTTGGCATACTTAGTCGTAATTCCACTCATTTCCAAGGTAATCATAGCCACAAAGAAAATAAACAAATCATCAAGCATAAAAAAGAATATATAGAGAAGAATATAAAAATAATAACGCCAACCTGCCATTTCATTTAGGGCCAATATCTGGGTATAAATAGCCGGCAAACCAGCCGAACAAATCAATTCAACTAGATTCACTGCAAAAGCTAAAACAAAGATTCCTCCCAAAGCAAACCATAGACTATTTTGTTGGACTGATAGTTTTAATCTTTCAAAAATTTTCCGCCTCTTTTCGTCGCCAGCTACTTTACATCCGCCATCCTTATTAAATATGAATTCTTTTATGCTGTAGCATCCGCCCGCAAGAGCGAAAACGCCAATAAGCATTCTAATCCAAATTACGAATCCTAAAAATAAAATTAAATTAAGCCATGCCGACATAAATAAAAAATAAACAGAAGCAGAAGCGACAATAAAAGCTGTACCCAATATCCACATTCTTTTTCTGTTTTCCATCCCTAAAAGCAGGCTAATTAAAAATAAAAGTGTCCACATGGCGCAAGGGTTAAACCCATCCAGCGCCCCCATGATTATAGTTAGCAATGGCAAAGAAAAATTTATAGCATTTATTTCTCCCAAAAATGGTATTTTTACTATTTTTTCTGTATTATCCCCTGTTTCTCCGCTAACATCGGACGTTGTTTGAGATGACTCAGGAGAATCAACTCCAACAATCGGCGCCACAGAATCTTTGCAATTTCCAGACAAGCATTTTTCTACCATAATCTCTATCTGTCTAGAGGTCGTACCATCTGCAAATCCTACAAAATTTTTATTGCCAACAACCAAAAAGGGAACTCCGTCAACTCCAACACCCAATTCATCAGCCACTTTCTGCAAAAGCAAGGCATTATTTGCATTATTATAAATTTCAAACGTATAAATGCGAATATCTGGATACTTATTCTTTAACTCGCCAAACAAATACCGCTCTTCATCAGCGCAATGAGGGCACCCGTCTCCGTAAAACAAATAAATATTAACGAAATCAGCCGCGCAAACTGTTTTTGCAAAGAAAAGGACGAAAAACAATATAAACCCAATTAAAATTTTATACGGACGATTCATAGTTTATTTATCTTTATTTT
>CAZQBZ010000032.1:0-7614 GCA_964592355.1 uncultured Candidatus Saccharibacteria bacterium | reverse complement strand
TGCTGCATGCCACGTTCCCGCACGAACCATTGGAACAAGCCTGTCCTGAAGAACAAGTCTGTTTGAGTTTAGCTTCGGTTGAGTTGGAACACTTCGATGAAGCTGTTCCGGGGTTTGAACATGTATATGTAATATAGTTCTGGTACACGTTTCCGTTCTGGCAGAAGTTTGAACCTGTGTATCCCGATGTTCCGCAATCCGAAGAAGAACTGCATTCTATGTTAACGCACTGAGCATTCTGGCATGTCTGAGAAGATGTGCACTGCTGATACAAATCCTGTTTTGCTCCGCAAGAGTCATACCAATACACTGCGTTGCCTGAACACTGTTTTGTGGAGTGGGATGTGCATGCAGGCGTAGCCGTAACCGTTAACATTATGTCATTATAATCTCTGTCTCCGCCACCCCATTGATCTTCAAAATTAACCTTCCAGCTATCAGATGAAAGACTGGTTACATTGGCATGGTCAAATCCATCGCCGTTTCTTGATGCAGACCCTGAATAATAAGTTTTTCCATTGCATGTAATATAAAAAACAACTTCTCCCGAAGGAAGCTGGCCTAAGCTGAATTGCGTACCCTTTGCAGTTCCTTTTCCTGTTCCAAGAGATTTGGAAACAGGGCTTGATACTCCAAAAGAATTATTGCAGCTCGCAACGGAGTCGTTAAATGTTACGGTCACGTTACTTATCTGAGATAAGGTGACTGTTCCTGCTGCATTGGCAATAGACGATATGCCAAAAACGCAAACAATCACTATTGTCGTTAATATAACGGGCTTTAATAGAACGTTTTTATTCATTTTTTTATAGTATAATTTGTTTAAAAACAATATTAGATATTATCACAATGATAATAAAATGTCAACAGGTTTAGATTAAAAAATCCCGCCAAAGTGGGCGGGATTTTTTAAATTACACTCTTCTTACATATTCACCGCTTTCGGTGTTTATTTCAATGGTATCGCCCTGTTCTATAAACAATGGCACCTGTATTACGGCTCCTGATTCCAAAATTGCCTCTTTCGTTCCTCCCTGAGCCCTGTCACCTTTGACTCCTGGGGCGGATTCTTTAACCTTCAGTTCCACCTTAATTGGCAGTTTGAAGTTGATTATTTTCTCATCAAACACTTCGCCGACAACAATTTGATTTGACTTTAAATATTTAGCCTGTGAACCTATCTGAGCTTCTGTAAATGAGAACCTTTTTGAAGGGTCATTTGGTTCGCAAAACCAAAACTCTCCTTTAGAACTATATAGATATTTTATCTCGTGTTTTTGCAAATCAGCTTCCTCAAAAACATCGCCCTGTTGAAAGTTGGTTTGCAGGACTTTGCCGTCTATTAAATTTCTCATCTTGGTTTGCATTACCGGCCTGCGTTGAGCCATCTTTAAAAGAGAGGATTCCAAAACCACCCAAGGCTGATCTTGATAAATAAATTCTGTGCCTTTTTTTAAATCTGTGTGTGTAAGCATTTTATATATTTCGCTCGGCAAAAGCTTTGAAAGTGTACGTTCGCTTTGCCAGCGCAAAGCTCACTCAGGTCCTCGCTCCTGGCGCCCCCTCGCCAAAATGGCTCGGGGAACCAGCCGCCAGGGCTGCGGCAGCCACTTTCAAACCTATTGCCTCGCTTGTTTATTTTATTCAATAATTTTCCACTCGATTGTGTTTTCTTTGTCCGCGAATTCAAGCCATTCACCGTCTTTTATTACAAACCATTTTTTCTTTTGCTCGTTAAAAATCATCGGCAGGCCTTTGTAGAATGGTTTTTTGACAATTTCTTTTGGCTTTAATCTGTCCAATTCAAGCCATTTTTTAAAAACAGTTTCGATGGTGTAGTCCAGTTTTCTCGAATTTGCCCAGGCGGCCACTTTATCAATCGCAGTCTTGGCCTGTTCAATTCCACCCGCCAAATCAAGCAGCTGTTTTGCAGGCTTGGTATAGCGAGAGTAGACTATTTTTCGCATTTTAGCATTTTTTTTGAGTTCCTGCAACCCCAACCCCTTGCTTTTAAAGAAGTGCGTGACAATCTGACGGATAGCGCTCTCTTCTTTTAATTCTTCGTACTCTTTTATCTTGCCTTTCAATATATATTCTTCTATTTTTTTAGCATTTTTCTCGCCGATGGTGCGGGGCACTAACAGGCCTTTTAAACCCTGTTCTCTATATATATCGGCGATATCAGCTTGCAACTTATCCAAATAATCAGCCGCTTTTTTGTAGGCAAAAATCCTTTGGGGAATTTTTTCACCCATAATGTCTAGCAAATCAGCCATCTCTTTAAAAATTTTGGCAACTTCTTTGTTTATCATGTTTTCGCTTTAATTTTATGCCTTTTTATGATAATATTCAACCAACATAGAAAAAGATATTATGGAAAAGCGACATCGAGTTTTTATTGCCATAAATTTGCCCCAAGATATCAAAAAATATCTGGCAAGGTATTATGATAAATATCCAGAACTTCCCGCCAAGTGGACTGCCAAAGACAACCTGCACATTACTTTGGAGTTTTTGGGATATTTGACTGACGAAGAAATTGCACAAGTTTGCAAAGAAACCCAAGATGTGGCAAGAAGGCATAAGTCATTTCCTGTTAATTTAAACAAAGTGATTTACGGCCCGCCAAACAAAACGCCGAAATTTATTTGGGCCATGGGTGAAAAATCAAAAGAATTGATTGATTTGAAAAACGATTTGAAAAGAAAAGAAGAAATTTTTACCCCGCATATCACCTTGGCGAGAATTTCAGAATGGGAACTGAAAAAAATAGACCAGGAGGAAATTCCAGAAATAAATCAAGATATAGGCCTGCAGTTTTCTGTGGAAAGCATAGAGGTAATGGAAAGCGAGCTGAAAAGGGGAGGGCCCGTTTATTCTATTTTAGAAAGTTGTGAATTAAAAAATTGACGGATGTCATATCCGAGCAGGCGGGTATCCAGTAAATAGGCTTATAGATTCCCGCTTTCGCGGGAATGATAAAAAAACAAATGAAAATACATTTTATCGGCATTGGCGGAATAGGGACAAGCGCTTTGGCGCAATATTATCTGTCAAAAGGGCACCAGGTTAGCGGGTCTGATTTGGTTACAAGTGAAATTACAGACATGGTTGCCGGAAAAGGAGTTAAAATTTTTAAGGGCAATTCTGCCGATAACGTTTCAAGAGATATTGATTTGGTGGTGCACAGCCCGGCCGTTCCTGCAACTAATCCGGAGTATAAGGCTGCCAAAGATTTGGGCATTAAAACGCAAAGCTATCCAGAAGCCTTGGGCGACCTAACAAAAGAATATTATACTATTGCAGTTTCGGGTTCACACGGCAAAAGCACAACGACAGCAATGGTTGGTCTTATAATGGAAAAGGCCGGATTGGATCCAACTGTTATTATCGGCACAAAAGTAAAAGAATTTGGCGATAGCAATTTTAAGGAAGGCAAATCAAAATATTTGGTGATAGAAGCCTGCGAATACGACTCTTCGTTTTTGCATTACACGCCTGCAATAATTGTAATAACAAACGTCGACAAAGAGCATTTGGATTATTTCAAAACTTTTGAGAATGTGAAAAAGGCGTTCAAAGAGTTTGCAGAAAATTTACCGGCAGATGGACACTTAATAGCGAATACACCAATAAATTCAAAAGTAAAAGGTTTATTGCAGGTGCCGGGCCAGCATAACGAATCAAATGCATCACAGGCTTTTGAGGTTGGAAAAATCTTGGGTATTGACGAAAAAATAGTTTTGGAGAGCCTTGCGGAATTCAAAGGCACTTGGCGAAGGTTTGAAGTAAAACAAGGTTTTGCCGGACAAAAAGAAATTATTGTTGTGTCTGATTATGGGCATCATCCCAACGAGGTTGCTGCAACCCTTAAGGCCGCAAGAGAAAAATATGGGGCCAAAAAAATTTGGTGTGTGTTTCAGCCTCATCAATACCAAAGGACATATTATTTGTTTGATGACTTTGTCAAAACTTTTAAGGATGCCATAATAGACAAAATAATTATTACCGATATCTACGATGTAGCCGGCAGGGAAGTAAAAGAAATTTCACAAGATGTCAGCTCAAAAAAAATAGTTGATGAAGTTGCAAAAGATTCTGTAATTTATTTGGAATTGCAAAATATTGCCGAATACTTAAAACAAAACATGCAAGCAGGCGATGTGCTATTGGTGATGGGGGCGGGAGATATTTATAAACTCGCAGATGAGTTTTAAATATATCCCGCGGACGAATTTTAAATAAAAAAACACCCCGACGAACGCGAAGTGCGTTGTCGGGGTTTTGGTTGGAGGTGATGGGTTGAAAAGAAAGTTGAAGGCGAGCTAGTCGCAGTCGCTGCTCATGTCGTCTTGGCCGGTCAGAAGATTGCCACGACGGTGATTGCCGCCTGTTCCCATGGCGCTGTTGTCAAACTTGCTGCCCTTGTTAATGCGACCTTGGCAGGTCGGACACGTATGCGAGCCCCTGGGGAGTCTGACGGAGCAACGTACTCCAGATCGGATGCCCAGACACTGGTTGGGCAGATTGTCTAGGATTGCGGTTTTGCCACCGCTGGCCTTAGCCATTAAAGCTGTCATAATAGACTTGTCCTTTCCTTGTCTCTCACGGGTTGTAAAAAAAGATTGTTTTCTGCTTTCTTCGGGGCCTCCTGTCCCAGATAAGCAGGTTAAAAAGGTGCTATTTCCCCTGATAACGATAGTAGGGGGTACAAAAATAATTATCTCATTTTATAAATATTTGTCAATAGTTTAAATCATCTTTATTTTTAGACTAAAAGCTGATATTATCTAATAATATGGAACAAAAAATAAACGAAGTTTTAGTCCGCGGAGTTGAAAATATTTATCCCAACAAAGATGAACTGGAAAAAGTTTTGGCTTCGGGTAAAAAATTAAGAATTTATTTGGGCATTGATCCAACAGGCAAGCTGCACATAGGACACGCTGGGCCTTTGATTAAATTGCGCCAGCTACAAGATTTGGGCCACGAAATAATAGTGTTGATCGGTGACTTTACCGCCACAATCGGCGACCCGACCGGGAAATATAAAACCCGAAAACCTCTAACCAAAAAAGAAGTTTTAGATAATGCTAAAAATTATAAAAAGCTGGTCGGTAAAATTTTGGATTTGAAAAAAACAAAATTTTTATATAACGGATCTTGGACTAATAAATTAAAGCCGGCAGAATTGCTTTCTATAGCATCTCATTTCACTGTCGCGAGATTGCTGGAACGAGATATGTTCCAAGAAAGAATAAAAGCAGGCGATGATATAACAGTGCAGGAATTTATGTATCCGATTTTGCAGGCATATGACTCGGTTGCAATGGATGTGGATATGGAGATAGGGGGAAACGACCAGACATTCAATATGCTGGCGGGCAGAAACTTGATGAGGAAAATGAAAAATAAAGAAAAGTTTGTTTTGACAACAAAACTTTTAACAGACCCGACAGGTAAGAAAATGGGCAAGACAGAGGGCAATATGATAAATTTGGATGATGACGCAAAAGATATGTTTGGCAAAATAATGAGTTGGCCCGATGAGTTGATTGGTTTGGGATTTGAGCTGTGCACAAGGGCTAAGCCTGAGAATATCGGGCAAGGCAGTCCGAGAGACCAAAAGGCGTTGTTAGCAAAAGAAATCGTAGAAATGTATCATGGCGCATCATCTGCCAAAGACGCCGAAGCAGAATTCAATAAAGTGCACCGCGATAAGGAATTGCCAACGGATATGCCGGTTTTTGAAACTGACATGAAAGATTATCCCGTGTTGGATTTATTGCAAGAAACTGGGTTGGCGCCATCAAAAAATGAGGCAAAGAGATTGGTTGAGGGTGGAGGCATTGTTGCGATTATTGATGGCAAAGAAGAAAAAATCATTGATTGGAAAACACCAATTAAATTATCTGATGAAATGATTATTCGTCGAGGCAGCAGAAATTTTGTAAAAATTAAAATAAAATAAAATGGAAAATAAATTTGTGATAGCAGATGCGCCAAAACATGCTGGCGAAAAGTTAAAGCTTTCTGGTTGGGTTAATACAAGAAGGGCTCATGGAAAAATTTTGTTTATTGACCTGCGCGACCGAAGCGGAATTTTGCAGGTAGTGTTCGGCCCGTGGAATAAGGAGGTTTATGCAAAAGCTGAAAAATTAAGGCCGGAATGGGTGGTCGAAGTTTCTGGGCAGATTGTAAAAAGGCCGGAGAATATGATAAACGACAAAATTGAAACAGGGCAAATTGAAATGTCCGTGGAGAGTTTGGAAATTTTGTCAGAGGCTGAAACCTTGCCATTGTCTATTGAAACAGACGGCTATGAAATAGGTGAGGAGACAAGGATGAGATACAGGTATTTGGATTTAAGGAGAGAAAGACTGAAAAACAATCTTATTATGCGACATAAGGTACTCCAATTTATAAGGAGTTTTTTGGACAAAGAAGGGTTCGTTGAGGTTGATACTCCAATCCTTACAAAATCAACACCAGAGGGTGCTAGGGATTATGTTGTCCCGTCTAGGTTGCATGTGGGACAGTTTTACGCCTTGCCGCAGTCGCCTCAGCAATATAAGCAGCTTTTAATGGTTTCAGGTGTTGAAAAATATTTTCAACTGGCAAGATGTCTTCGTGATGAAGATCCTAGAGGAGATAGGCAGCCGGAATTCACTCAGCTTGATATGGAAATGAGTTTTGTTTCAGAGGAAGATGTAATAGAACTTAATGAGAGGCTTTTAATATCGTTAGTGCAAAATCTTTTCCCAGAGAAAAAAATACAACAAATTCCATTTCCGAGAATAACTTATAAGGAATCAATGGAGAAATATGGGACAGACAGGCCCGATATTAGAGAGAATAAAGAAGATAAGAATTTACTGGCTTTCTGCTGGATTATTGACTTCCCATTTTTTGAGAAGACGGATGATGATAAATGGACATTTACTCATAATCCATTTTCTGCAGCAAAAAAAGAATTCGCTGAAAATTTAATAGCAAAAAAAGACATTTCAGGCATTCTAACTACGCAATATGACGTGGCTTTAAACGGATTTGAAATCGGCGGCGGGTCTATAAGGAATCACAGGCCCGAAGCCCTCGAAAAAGTTTTTGAAATAATGGGATATAAAAAAGACCAAATTCAAGAGCAGTTCGGGCATATGTTACAAGCTTTTAAATTTGGAGCTCCGCCGCACGGAGGTATTGCCTGGGGTTTTGAGAGATTACTCGCTATTTTAAGAAATGAGCCCAACATCAGAGAGGTGATCGCGTTTCCAAAAACAGGAGATGGCAGAGATTTTATGATGCAGGCCCCTTCGGAAATTGATAAGAAGCAGTTAAAAGAGCTTCACATTAAAATAGAAAAGACAAAAGAAGAAAAATAAATGGCAGATAAAACAAAAATAGCAAAAGGTGTATTATTGTCTTTGATTCCACTTTTTTCTTTTTCTTGTTTCGTTTTCGGTTTGGGTATTTATTTCGGTCAATCTTTTGACATTATTGATGGCAATGATCCCTTGGCATCCTTAACAAACCAGGAGAGAGCCGGGGACTTGAGCGCACGCCGTGTTTCCGAAAAAGAATATTCAGACATAGGAGAAGAAATTTCTCAAGATT
>CAZQBZ010000031.1:0-7841 GCA_964592355.1 uncultured Candidatus Saccharibacteria bacterium | reverse complement strand
CCTGAAGTTATCCATATCTTTCGCAATATCTTTGGAAATTTTTTCAAATTCTTTTATAAGTTTTTTATCGTTTTTGGCAGCAGGCTTTTTATCATCTTGCATTAAGATAAACCTGGAAGCGTTCCAGATTTTATTTGCGAAATTTCTGTATCCTTTGATTTTGTTTTCATCGAGCGGCAAAGATGTGCCCGGTGTGTTCCCCACAACGAGCGCCATTCTCAAAGCATCTGTGCCGAATTTATCGGTTAGATCCAGAGGATTTATGACATTGCCCTTGGATTTTGACATCTTCTGTCCCTTGGCATCCAATACCAAGCCATGCATATACACATATTTAAATGGCGCCTTACCCGTGTTATAAAGCCCGAACATTATCATCCTTGAAACCCAGAAAAATATTAAGTCGCCTCCTGTTTCCATAACATCGGTGGGGTAAAAAGTTTTAAAGTCTTTTGATTTTGGATATCCCAGGGCGGCATAAGGCCATTGCCCGGATGAAAACCAGGTATCAAAAGTATCGCCAGATTCGTCACCGGGAATTGGAATACCCCAAACGATTTGCCGACTCAAAGGCCAGTCTAAAATATTATTTAACCAGTGCAGGGCAATTTTTTTGTAATGCCCTGGAATAAATTTTACATCCCCCTTTTTAATTGCCTTTATGGCAGGCTCAGCCAAAGGCTTCATTTTTAAAAACCACTGCTCTTTTATCTGGGGTTCTATAAGCGAGTTGCATTTATAGCAAACCTTCACCACATGTTTGTAGTTTTCATCAATTTTTTCAACCAAGCCTTTCTGTTGTAATTTTTCTATTATTTTTGGCCTGGCCTCTGCAATTTTCATGCCTGAGAATTCTCCGGCTATGGGCAAAAGCCTTCCCTGGAAATCAATGATCTGTTCTTTGTCTAAGTTATGGCGCTGGGCAATTTCAAAATCCACAAGATCGTGCCACGGGGTTATTGTCATAACGCCAGTGCCAAAGTCCATATCAATTGCCTCGTCTTTTATGACTGTGGCGGTGATCGGTCCGTTTATCCATTCAAGATCTATTTTTTGCCCTTCTTTGTAATCAGCATATCTTTTATCCTTGGGGTGCATTACAACATATTTGTCGCCAAACTTTGTTTCTGGTCTGGCGGTGGCGATAGTGAAAGGTCCGTATTTTAAGTAATAGAATTTGTCGGTTCTTTCGTCGTCTTTTGTTTCAAGGTCAGACAGAGAAGTTTGGTGTTTTGGACACCAATTGATGATCTTTTTTCCGCGGTAAACCAATCCATCCTTCTTAAACTTTTCAAAAGTGCTGTAAACAGTGTCTACAACATCTTTGTCTAATGTAAATTTTTCTCTGCTCCAGTCACAGCTGGCGCCTATTTTTTTTACCTGAGACTTTATATTTGTTTTATTTTCAGCCGTGAAATCCCAGATTTCTTTATAGAGTTCTTCTTTGGACATTTTAAACCTGCTTCTCCCCTCTTTTTCAAGCTTTTTTTCATATACCACTTGTGTTTCAAAACCGGCATGGTCTAATCCGGGCAACCACAAAGCCTTGTATCCCTGCATTCTTTTGTAGCGGGTCATAATGTCTTCTATCGTCATAACCAGAGCATGGCCAGCATGCAGGTTTCCGTTGGCATTTGTGGGGGGCATTATAATGCAAAACGGCTTTTTGTGGCGGGTGGGCAAATTATCCGGATTAAAAAATCCACTTTCTTCCCAAAGCTTATAAATTTTGTCTTCAGTTTCTTTTGGATTGTACTGACTTGGTAGTTCCATAATGTATATATTTTATCAGAAAAATAGGGCAGGATAAAGACTTGACAAATAATACAAAATATGATATTATTAAATATATGGGTAGTACTCTGCTTCCCATGCTCGTAGACAACCCTTTTTGAGGAGTAGCGAAATGGAGTTTTCTTGGACGATCGCCGTTGCGGTTCTGCTGGTCAACTGGTTTGTGATGGGATTGATGTTTATGTTGCAGCAATGCGACAGAAACATGCCTGAACGTCACAGCATCATCCCAGGCACCCGCCAGAAGTTTTTGTATTTTCAAGACTTTTGGACCATGACATGGGGAGATGCCGTGGGTGTGGGGCTAATCCAGATTGCCTTTTGGCATCTGGCCTATAGCTCGTTTAACACCTTGCTGTGGCCCGGATATGGCTTGGCGGTATTTGCCTTCATGGTCCAGTTTGCCAGGATGTGCCTGTCTGACAACCATAAGCCCGACATGGGCTTTCCGGAAATCGGTGAAATCAGCGCTATTGGCAAGTTGCACCTGCTCTACTATGGTATGAGCATGGCGGCGGGCCTGTCGTGCGTCATTGCCATTGTTAGCGGCCATTTGCGAGGCATTCCATTGTGGATTGGCCTAGCGGGTGGAGCATTCTACGCGCTGTGCTTTGTCCTTGAGATTAAGTCAGGCAACTTTGACCCGCTCAAGCTTGAAGACGAGCCGGCTGACGAACCCAACCCGATCTCCCTGACGCCCTGCGAGTCTTGTCCGCGCCGCGAAAATTGCCCCGGCCCTTGCTGACGGCAAAAATAGTTCATTCATGGCCGAAAGGTCTTTAATATGCCGCCGTGTTCCCTTTGGGAGCATGGCGGTTTTTCTTATTTTTCAACCCTTAAGTTTGCGTCAGCCTTTAAATCTTCTGGCTTAATAATTTCTTTTTGATGGAGATATCCACACATGGCGGTCATCAGGCCATTGTCTGTTGAGTGATCGATCTGGGGAAAAATTATTTTTACATCCGGCATATCTTGGTGAGCCTTTATTAAAATTTGGGTTTTTAGCTCGTGGTTTGCAGATACTCCCCCGCCCAGAATTATTGTTTTTACATTATAATCTGCCGCCGCCTTTAAAGTTTTTTTAATAAGCACATCAATAATCGCCTGCTGGATTTCAGAGCACATCTGCGAAATATATTTTTTGCTTTTTTGAGTTTTTTTATTTTGCTTTTGATGATAATACAAAACAGCGGTTTTTAATCCAGAAAAACTGAAATCGTAATCCTTTGTGTTAAACATTGGACGGGGTAAGTCAATTTTGCCAGGCTCTGATTTTTCCGCTAATCTGGAAACCTCAGGCCCACCAGGGTATCCCAAGCCCAAAATTCTGGCAGCCTTGTCAAAACATTCGCCGGCTGCATCGTCACGGGTTTCACCAAGAATCTTATAGTCTCCAATACCTTTTACCAGAATAATTTGCGTGTGTCCGCCCGAAACAATCAATGCCAAAGCCGGCAAATTAAATTCTCTGTTTGTTAAATAATTTACCAAAATATGACCTTCTATGTGGTTTGCAGGAACGAGAGGCACATCCAATTTTTTTGAAAGCTCCTGGGCAAAAGTTACGCCGACCCAAAGGCATGGCTCCAATCCTGGCCCTTGCGTCACCGCAACCAAATCAATTTCTTTTTCTGTGATGTTTGCTTCTTTTAGGGCTTTTTTGTATGCTGGCGGTAAGTTTTTTTGGTGCTCTCTTTTTGCGGCAAACGGATATACTCCTCCGTATTTTTTACCGAGCTCAATTTGAGAAGAAACAACATTTGCAAGCACATTAAAATTTCCGCCCTCATCGGCTGATAAAATCGCAACTCCTGTGTCGTCGCAAGAAGTCTCAATTGCAAGAATTGTTGTTTCTTTCTTCATAATGAGTCTATGTTTTCCGCCAAGGGCGGACCAGCCTCGGGCTGGCAATGGCTAAAATTTTCATCGGTTTAATGCCTATTTATACAATAAATCTTGCTTTTTTTCAATTTTTAGGCTAAAATTTAATTAAGTTTTAGATTTGGTCCTATCGTCTAGCCTGGTTTAGGACGCATGGTTTTCATCCATGTAACCCGGGTTCAAATCCCGGTAGGACCACCTATTTTTTTACAATATGGATAAAAAAGATTATTTAGATATTTCAAAGGCAAGCGATTTAAAAAATCGCAAAGATCGCATCGTTTATCGAGCCTTGGAAATGATTCCTGGAGTCATGAGTTTGGGAACCCTGATAGGGGTTCTTGTTTTGTCTTATTTTTTGCCCGCCTGGGTGGCTATTTTTATAGTTATTTTCTGTTTTTTCTATTTAGTGCGCGTATTTTATTTTTCCCTACACAATGTGTTGGGATATTTTAGAGTAAAGTCTCATACTAAAAAGGATTGGTTAAAAGAAGTTAAGAAAATAAAAGATAAAAACTGGAAAGATATTTATCATCTTGTAGTTTTGCCGACTTATAAGGAAGGCTCAGAAATTATAGAAGAAACAATTGATGCTATTTTAGCATCTGATTATCCTAAAGAAAAAATGATGATTGTTTTGGCCATTGAAGAAAGGGCCGGCGCTTCGGCAAAGGACATGGCCTCGCAAATGCAAAGAAAATATACAGACAAGTTTTTTAAGTTTTTGATTTCGGTGCATCCTGAGAATATTCCTGGCGAAATCGGTGGCAAGGGGTCAAATTGCGCCTGGGCAGGCAAAGAATCCAAAAAAATGGTGGACAGCCTGGCCATTCCCTACCACGATATAATAGTTTCTACGTTAGACATTGATACAAAAGTATATCCTGGGTATTTTGCCTGCGTAACCTGGTATTACTTGACTTCCGAAAATCCAGAAAGGGCCAGCTATCAGCCTGTGCCAATTTATAATAACAATATTTGGGCCGCCCCTGCGTTTTCGCGCGTGGTGTCAACTTCAAATACTTTTTGGCAGATGATACAGCAAGAAAGAGCTGAAAAACTAACGACATACTCTTCACATTCAATGCCTGCCAAAGTATTTTTTGAAGTAGGGTATCCTAATAGCGTAGTATCCGATGATTCGCGCATTTTTTGGAAAGCATATTTTTATTATGATGGCGACTACCGCGTGGTGCCAATTTATTATTTAGTTTCAATGGATGCAGTTCAGGCCAAAAATATTTGGATAACAGCAATACATCAATACAAGCAGCAAAAACGCTGGGCCTGGGGATGCAGTGAAATTCCGTATGTTATTTTTGGGTTTATGCAAAACAAGAAAATACCTTTTTTGACAAAACTTATGCATACCTACACTATTGTTGACGGATTTTGGAGCTGGGCAACGGCTGCCTTGCTTTTGTTTTTATTGGGCTGGCTGCCAATTTTGCTGGGAGGACAAAGCTTTAACTTTACGGTTTTATCTTTTAATTTACCTATTTTAACCGGTAGGATTATGACAATCTCAATGGTTGGAATGTGTATTTCTGCCATACTTAGCACGATTTTATTGCCACCTTTGCCAAAAGGCACTCCGTGGTTTACAAAAATAAGAAAAAGATCTTTTGTGTTTTTACAGTGGATTGTTTTGCCGGTTACCCTTATTTTATTTGGTTCTCTACCTGCCCTGGATGCGCAAATTCATTTAATGTTGGGCAGGTATATGGGGTTTTGGGTTACCGAGAAGGTTCGAAAATAACCCAAAATCCAAAAGGGGGTCGGGGGAAAGGATTTCCCCCGTATAGGAAATTATTCAAAACCGGAGGGACGCGAGACTCTTTTGCGGAGCAAAAAGTCCCGTCCTAGGGTTTTGAAGGAGCGAAGCGACGATTTTGGGTCACAGAAAAGGTACACAAGTAGCTTTGAAGTAATTCAAAACCACAAAGTTTTAAACTACGAACAAAAAAAGTCTGTTGCAAAACAGCTTTTTCTTTGTTTGTAGCCATTGACAATATAAATTAAATATGATATTATGAATATATGTAGTAAAACATTGTGTTTTGCTCAAAAACAGTTCTTTCTACTATACGAAAGGGATGACTCCGATGACAAAAGCATTGAGCGCATCTAGGAATGAAGAGCGCACCCAGCCCCAGGAAAACAACTTCCGCAGGCTTCTGCACGACATCACCGAGCATGCCGCTACGGTGGCACTTGGCAAGATCAAGGCCGACCGGAAGGGTTGGCAGCGCGCAATTGGAGCCGGAGACAAGCTCCGAGAGGCAGTAACCGACGCCGTGATTTCGGTGGTGGGAGAAATCTCCGCCTCCCGTCTGCGGTTCGTCGGCAACGCGTCGGTGCCCGCCACCGAGGACATCGTCCTCACCGAGCAGCTCCTCAAGGAGTGCTTCAACATCCGCTGGTTCGGAGACAATTTCCGGGAGCTCTTCATGAATAAGCTCCTAAAGGGAGCTCCCGCCGGGAATCTTGACCTGCATCAGTTGGTAGAGAACTCTACCAACCAGCAGCTCAAGGACGAGCTGGGCGACAAGTCCGTTTCTCCCTTGGCTTACCTGCTCTCCTTAGTGGAGCAGCAGAAACAAGGCGGCCCAGGTCCCCTGCTAACCAACGGCTACGCCAACCTCATCGTTGTTGAGGTGGCAGATTCGGTCTGGGTCGTGTGCGTCATCTGGGGTTCCCGCTACGGCTACTGGCGTGTGGGTGCCGGTCCGCGCGAGTCTCCGAGCTGTTGGCTTGCCGGCGGCCAGGTCGTCTCCTGCGATTCTTGAAAACTTTGTCGCTTTGCAACTTTGGATTCTTGAATCCTTTGAGTCTATGGCTCTCTGAAACTTTGAAAAAAGTTGACGAGAGCCTTTTGTTTTGCAAAAATTATTTAAGGATAGCTAAACGCGGAGGCTAAGGCTTTTGCGGAGCGCCCCGAAAATGCATATTGCAGAATTGTTACGGGCACGCCTTTAACAAGAGTTGATATACATATTTCAAAAAAAGAAAAGAATCGGTGCAATGCGTTGGCGAGCTTTTAGGCTCCAAATAAGATGCAGCTTTAAGATTGTAAATTTCAAAAAGCAGTGGCATTGATGGCACGTTGCATAATTCGGTCTGGGTCGTGAACGTCAACTGGAATTCCAACTACGGCTACTGGAATGTGAATGCCAATCCGATCGAGAATCCGAACTGTTGGCTTGCCGGCGGCCAGGTCGTCTCCTGTTACTGTTTTCTTTCTTCCGCTTTCTGCGCGGAAGTTTTATTTATCAATCCTTTTTTCCAGCCGCCAATCATTCTGCCGATGTTTTCTATTTCTGTGCCAAATTCAATATATTGCTTATTGGGAATAAGCTTGGCTTCCCATAAAAGTTGGAAGAAAAAACGCAAAGAGTCAATTTTTTCCAGCGTTTTATCCAATAAAACAATTTTTCTGTTGATTTGCGCATAAACAGACTTTCTTATCAGTTCAAGAATTTCCAAAAACAAAAAATCAATTTTTGAGCCTATGCCAAACCTTGCCGTCCTTTCAATATTGCGATATATTTGCAGCCAATCTCTGTATAATGTTTTTAATCTTTCTAAAACAGGCAGGACTGGGGGGGGTACTTAGGTGGTTAAGTTTTTGATTATGAAAATTGTTTTGCAACATAAATATGAAGATTTAGTTAGTATTGATAACCTGCTTTTGGCATGGCAGGAATTTGTAAAGGGAAAAAGAAACAAACCCGATGTTCAGGAGTTTCAGCTTCGCCTGATGGATAATATCTTATCACTGCACAAAGACTTAATCAATTTTAATTACAAACACGGCGCCTACAAGCAATTCAAAATCAACGACCCCAAGCCCAGAGATATTCATAAAGCCTGCGTGAGAGACAGGCTACTGCATCATGCAATTTACAGAATTCTTTACCCGTTTTTTGATAAAAAATTTATTGCAGATTCTTTTTCCTGCCAAAAAAACAAAGGCACGCATAGGGCTTTGGACAGGTTCAGAAAATTCGGATATATTGTTTCCCAAAACAATACAAAAACTTGCTGGATTTTAAAGTGCGACATCCGAAAATTTTTTGCTTCAGTTGACCAAAATATTTTAATAAATATTTTGGAAGAAAACATACAAGATAAAAATATAATAACTTTGCTGCGTAAAATAATTT
>CAZQBZ010000030.1:0-7918 GCA_964592355.1 uncultured Candidatus Saccharibacteria bacterium | reverse complement strand
ACTCCTACGGGAGGCTGCAGTCGAGAATCTTCCGCAATGGGCGAAAGCCTGACGGAGCGACGTTTCGTGAATGAAGAAGCCCTTCGGGGTGTAAAGTTCTTTTATATGGGAAGAAGTTATTGACGGTACCATATGAATAAGAGGGTCCTAATTCTGTGCCAGCAGGAGCGGTAATACAGAATCCTCGAGCGTTACCCGGATTTATTGGGCGTAAAGGGTCCGTAGGTGGCAAAGTAAGTTTTGAGTTAAAACTCATCGGCTCAACCTTTGAGCTGCTCAAAATACTGCTTTGCTTGAGGGCGTTAGGGGTGATCGGAACCGACGGAGTAGGGGTGAAATCCGTTGATATCGTCGGGAACACCAAAAGCGAAGGCAGATCACTAGGACGACCCTGACACTGAGGGACGAAAGCGTGGGTAGCAAAAAGGATTAGATACCCTTGTAGTCCACGCCGTAAACGATGAATACTGGCTATTGGCAGTGTCGACCCTGCCAGTGGCGAAGCTAACGCGTTAAGTATTCCGCCTGGGAAGTACGGTGGCAACACTAAAACTCAAAGGAATAGACGGGGACTCACACAAGTAGTGGACCATGTGGCTTAATTCGACAACAAACGTAGAACCTTACCAGGTCTAGAAATCCAGACGAAAGCCCGCAGAAACGCGGGCCCCTCACAAGGCGGCTGGACAGGTGCTGCATGGTTGTCGTCAGTTCGTGTCTTGAGACGTACCGTTAATTCGGGTAACGAACGCAACCCTTGCCGTGTGTTTTAAATGTCACACGGGACTGCCCGAGATAATTGGGAGGAAGGCGAGGATGACGCCAAATCAGCATGGCCCTTTGACGACCTGGGCCGCACACGTGGTACAATGGTAGGTACAATGCGCTTCGATGCCGAAAGGCGGAGATTAATCGCACCAAAACCTATCTCAGTTCGGATTGAGGGCTGAAACCCGCCCTCATGAAGCTGGAATTACTAGTAATCGCCGATCAGCTACGCGGCGATGAATACGTTCCTGAGTCTTGTACTCACCGCCCGTCAAGCCAAGCGAGTTGGGGATAGCCGAAGCGCGCCGCAAGGCGTTCTAAGCTAGATTCAATGAGAGGGGCTAAGTCGTAACAAGGCACGGGTAGCGGAAGCTGCTCGTGGATCATTTTTTTAAATTTTTTAAATCAGGTTTCGGCTTGATTTAGGAAATTAGGTAGTCGGCTCTGTATGATTCAATTTATTCAGTTCGATGAATATATTGAATTGTTCAGAAGCGTTTTGAAGAGATCGCTTAAAATCTTTTCTCCGCTTTATAGCGGGTAATGAAATGATTCGGAACAACTTTGAGAAACTAATATAACAAGAAGCATACAAAAAATCCCTTTGCACGAGGGATTTTTTGTTGTATTGACAATTTTTATTTTTAATTGTATATTTTATCTGGTTCGGAAGTCCTGCATTTTGCGGGAAATCCTTTTACAACGGATGGAGGTTTTATGACTGACAGCATGCGGTTCACAATCGTTGCTGTTCCGGCAAAAGAGGAGTTTGCCGAGGCCATGTCAAAAAACGCCGAAGATCGGCCGTTGTTGACCTTTGTTGTCCTGTCCGGAAGCCTTGGAAGAGTTGAGTTTCCGGTGAGAATTTACACTATGTCCAAATATACAAGGACCGGACTGGTGTACTTTTCAGGATGTGACAAAGATGGTTTGGAGATTACCGGAAACTTCTTTTTGCCCGACGGCCATGGCTGGCTGAAATTCGTCTAAGACAGACGCCAACATTCCCCCTTCGCAAAAGGCATCACGCCTGGCGGAGGGGGGATTTTTTTGTTGATTTTTCTGTAAGAACAGGTAAGATATAAATATTAAGAGAGATTAAATAAAAAGATATGGTTCAGTATTTTACAAAAGAAGGCCTGCAAAAACTTAAAGATGAGTTAAAGACTTTAAAAACGAAAGATATGCCTGAAACAAAAAAGCTTATTGCCGAGGCCAGGGCTTTTGGCGACCTTAAAGAAAACGCTGCTTATCACGACGCAAGAGATAAAATGGCTTTTTTGATGGGCAGGGCAGAACAGTTGGAGGGCGCCATTAACGAGGCTGTTATAAAAGAAAAATCGGATGAAAACAAGATTGAATTGGGTTCGACAATAAAAATAGATTTTGGCGGACAAGTTCAAGAATATGAGATTGTGGCTCCCACTGCCGCTGATATTTTAAAAAATAAAATTTCTTATCAGTCTCCGCTGGGCAAAGAGCTGATGGGAAAAAAAGTCGGAGACGTGTTTAAATTCGGTCCAAAAGATATAAAAATAAAGATTTTAGAAATTAAGTAAATAAAACGCCCCGAGTCGCCAAATGGCAACTCGGGGCCTGAAAAAAGAAAGGAGCTACGTGGTCACGGCAGTGTCAACGGGGAAAGGGAATGGGAATGGCGATGGCGATACCGCCGCCCAAGATACGCTCGAGCGGATGCTGTTCGCGTTCGAGGGCCACGACTTTCCAGTCCTTGCGCAACCCGAGGCCGCTGGCGGCGAAGATCGCCTCCGGAATGGCCTTCTTGACCCCGTACCAGAACATCTCGTCGAGGATGTCCACCTTCTCGTGTCCGAGAATGTGATCGTTCACGACGGCCTTGTTCTCGGGCGACAGGTTGTTGTAGCCGTTGGGCTCATGGGCCAATTGATGGACCTTCTCGCAACCCGCCTTCAGGTCCTTGGAGATTCGGTTGCGAATCTCGGAAAGGGCCCGGAGGTCGTCTGGGACTACGCCCAAGACGGTCTCTCCGTCTTGCACTTCGGTGTCGGGGCCGGCGATGGCCGACACGTCCACTGTTGGAAGCTGATTCAGCAAGTCCTGCAGTTGTTTAAACACTTGCTCTCTCCTATAAGTTGTCCGGCTTCTCCTTGTTTTGCTCCATGCAAAACATTAGATTCGCCAAGGTACATAAAGATAGTATAGAACAAAATTTAAATATTGTCAATAGTCTGGACTAAGACCTTGAAAATAAGCGAATTGTAAGTTAATATAATAATATCAGTTTCGGGCCCGTAGCTTAGCTGGTAGAGCGCCTCATTTGCAATGAGGAGGTCACCGGTTCGAATCCGGTCGGGTCCACAAAAATATATGGAGATAGAAATTCCAAGTAAAATCAAAATTGTTGATATAAAAGGCAAAGGCAGGGGAGTGGTTGCCACCCAAAAAATAGAAAAAGGCGAGGTTATAGAAACCTGCCCCATTATCGTGCTATCTCAAAAAGAGTGCGATTTTATTGAAAAAGAGGGCAATAATGCCATTCTAAACTATTATTATCTTTTTCAAGGAGATTTGGGCAGGTGTTGCATAATGCTTGGCTGGGGATCTATTTATAACCACGATTTAAACCCAAACGCTGATATAGATTACCCTGACATCAAAGAAGAAAAATATCTTCAATTTAAGGCTGTTCGCGATATTGAAGTCGGAGAAGAGATTGTTTTTAACTATGAGTTTGATAACGATATTGCCGATTTCTTGATATTGGATTAATAAGAGTTAATCTTGACAAATCATAAATAAAATGCCATAGTTAATATGGTGTTTTTTTTATTTTTGGGGCAGAACAGGAAGAAAGGAAGCAAAATGGCCAAGAAGGTTTATGCGGGTTTTAAGGAGGGAGAAGGGGTTAACTATCAGCAGGGAGGTCATACCATTCTAGGAGTTGTGGCCGAGGGCTACGACAAACCCGTTGACAGGGGTTGCGTTCCGGTGATCCTTATCACCGAAGACTGCGTGATGGTTGTTCCTGCCGACTCGCTAACGCGACTGAAAAAGTAGCCCGTATAAATCGGGCACCAAAGCACCGTATCGTTCATTTTGAGCAGACCATTCGGGCTGCTCTTTTCTTTTGCCCAAAAAAATGATAATTTATGTAAATATGAGCCTTTCAATCGGAATTGTCGGGTTGCCCAATGTGGGCAAATCCACACTTTTTAAAACTTTAACAAAAAAGGAAATTTTAATCGCCAATTATCCTTTTGCAACAATAGACCCATCGGTGGGTGTTGTTTTGGTGCCCGACGAAAGAGTTGATAAGCTTGCCGAACTGTCTAAATCCGCTAAAAAGATTTATGCAACAGTTGATTTTGTTGATATTGCCGGCCTGGTAAAGGGCGCTGCCGAAGGCGAGGGCTTGGGCAACAAATTTTTAGCAAACATTCGCGAAACAGACGCAATTTTATATGTTTTGCGCGCTTTTGCCAATCCCGATATTATAAACACACAGGATGACGTAAACCCGTTAAGAGATAAGGGTATACTTGATGTGGAGCTGATTTTAAAAGACCTGGAAACAATAAACAAAGTTTTGGAAAAAAAGGAAAAAGATAAGTCTGCGGCCAAGGAAGTAATTGTGTTAAAAAAGGCAAAAGATATCTTGTCTCAAGAAAAATTATTGTGCGACATAGGGTGGGCGGCCGAAGAAAAAGAAATTTTGCAAAACTATCAGTTTTTGACCAATAAACCGAGATTATATTTGCTCAATGGTAAGGATGAGGAAGTTTCGCCTGAAATTTTGGAAATATTTAACAAAAATAATTGGCCATACTTGATAATTGACATTGCCACAGAATACGAAGCAGAGGGATTGAGCAAGGAGGAGAGAAGGGAATTGGGCTTACCATTGGAAAGCGAAATAGACATTTTGGCTAAAAAATCATATCAGTTGCTCAACTTGATAACTTTTTTGACAACCGGCCAAGACGAGACAAGGGCCTGGACCATAAAGCAAGGAGACACTGCGCCAATCGCAGGGGCAGCTATTCATGGAGATTTCCGCGATAAATTTGTGAAAGCGGAAGTTGTCTTTTGGAAAGATTTATTGGAAAACAACGGCTATGTGGGCAGTCGTGAAAAAGGCCTTATAAGGACTGAGGGCAAAGAATATGTAGTCAAAGATGGCGATGTAATTGAATTTAAGCACGGATAAATGGATTTTATAATAGAAAACATGCAGGAAAATATTGTGCAGGTGGCCAGGAAAATCGGTTATGTGATTATTGATACTGCTGAAAATGGGCAGTATAATTTAGTAAGAAAACTGTCTGCCGGAAATTATCCAAGGTTCCATATTTATGCTCAACAGCAGGGCCTAAGCCTGAATTTCAGCCTGCACCTGGACCAAAAGGCGCCAAGATACGAGGGAACTCATGCTCACGCCGGCGAATACGCAGGCCCAGTGATTGATGAAGAGACAGACAGGATAAAAGAGTTATTAAAATAATGGATATTGTCGCAATTATATTTTTTGTGGTTGTGGTCGCGTCATTGGGCGCAATTTTTGATGCGCCTTGGGTGCCCACAGGAAAAAAGGATTACGACAGAATCGCTAAATTCGCCAATTTGGAATCTGGACAAACGCTCTGGGATATTGGGTCAGGTTCGGGAAATTTATTATTTTATGCGGCTCAAAAATATGATGCAAAATGCGTGGGCATTGAAATATCTCCATTTTGGTACGTTCTCAGCAAAATAAAGTCTCTGTTTTATAAGAACGTCAAAATAAAGTTTGGCGATTTTCACGATTTTGGCTTCGATGATGCCGATGTGGTATATACGTTTTTAACCCAGCCGAAATATAAAAAAGTTAAAGAAAAATTTGACAGAGAGGCAAAATCAGGGGCAAAGTTGATATTTGCCGTTTGGCCGGTGCCGGACCAAACCCCTAACGCAGAAGATTTAAAACCCAAATCAAAGCCCTATTACAAATATGTCCAATCTTAAGATTCTATACGAAGACAATCATATAATAGCAGTGGTAAAGCCCAGCGGAGTTTTGACGCAGGGGGACGGGTCGGGCGAGAAAAGCCTGATGGATATTGTAAAAAATTACCTTAAGGAAAAATATGATAAGCCCGGGAATGTGTTTTTGGGGCTGGTGCACAGACTGGATAAGCCAGTGCAGGGAATTGTTTTGTTTGGCAAAACATCAAAGGGCGCTTCACGCTTGTCAGAACAATTCCGACAGCATACCATTCAAAAAACTTATCACGCCATAGTGCTTGGAAAGGTAAAAGAAAAAAAGGGCGAGTTGAAAGAAAAAATAAATAAGATAAGTTTTTTTGCAGAGGGTTTTGGGGAAAAATCAGATGAAGAACTTTTGCAAGAAATTAAAAAGGCGACAAAAACCCGCACAGCGGAACTTGCCTGGGAACTCATAAAATCAAACGATAAATATTCTCTTTTGAAGGTTTTGCCTAAAACAGGCAGGTTTCATCAGATCAGGGTGCAGATGTCTGAAATGGGCCACCCGATTTTGGGAGACAAAAAGTATTCTAAAAAAGACTCGCCTGAATGGCGTGACAATAACTCCATAGCCTTGGCCGCCACGGGAATTGAATTTAAAGCCGCCACAAGCAACGAATTGATAAAGCTTGAGATTCCGTTGCCGGCTGACTGGCAAAAGTATATCTAATTTATCCACAGGCCTGGCTATTGATTTACTTTTTTATCAATGAGATAATTATATAATATGCAAAAAGGTCGATACACTCTGTGAGTGTTAATTTGCTACTTTGTAAATTTTACAATTTAATCTATTTATTAAAATTTAAATTCAAAAAATATGACATACGGAGAATGGTCTCTATCAATTATCCAGCCATTTTTGCAAGATTTTATTTCGTTTCTTGGAAATTTGTTGCTGGCTATAATAGTTTTTATTATCGGTTATCTTATTTCTGTGGGAATTGGAAAATTGATAACAGAAATATTAAGAAGCATCAGGTTTAATAAGCTTTTTGAAAAAGAAGGATGGAGAAGATCCCTGCAAAGAGCCAACGTTGAAGTAAACCCAGCCGAATTTATCGGTGGAATATTCAAATGGGTATTCGTTATAATTTCATTATTGGTGGCTGTTGATGTTTTGAGGTTAACAGCTTTCGCCGGATTCTTGCAGCAGGTATTAAACTATTTGCCAAACTTGATAATCGCCGTATTGGTGTTTGTGGTTGCAATAATTATATCTGATATTATTGAAAAAATCGTCAGAGTTACCATTGAAAGGCTCAGAGTCGGCTATGGATATATTGCCGCATCTATCGTGAAATGGAGTATTTGGGTTTTTGCCTTTTTCTTGATATTGGATAATTTATTGCCAGCAAGCCTTTTGGTAAAAACTCTTTATACAGGAATAGTATATGGAGCAATAGGAGCATTGGCATTGGGTATCGGATTGGCAATCGGCCTTGGCGGAAAAGAAACAGCCGGAAAAATTATTTCCGACATGTACAGAAAAACGACAGAAAAATAATTTACAACATTGGATTGTCCCAAAAAAGGGGCTAAATAAAACAAAGTCTGCCCCAGCAGGCAGACACAAAAAGGCGTGTACGTACCACGCTTTTTTGTTTGCAAATAAAATATAATAAATGGTATTATGTATGAAATAGGAAAAATGCCAAGATTTAATAATACAATTTCATTGGATTTACCCTTTAATGACTATATCTCTGATTCCAATACTGAGTCGCTAACTCTTTTAGAAAGAAAGCAGGCTTTTCTTAGTAAGCTTAAATCACCAACGCAAAAATATAAAAGGTATTTAGGTTCGCCCTTAAGATATGGGGGAGGCAAAACTTTAGCTGTTGGCCATATTTTAGAATATTTACCAACTGACATTGAGAAAGTTGTCAGCCCATTTTTTGGCGGAGGTTCACTGGAAGTTGCTATTGCTAAAGAATTATGTGTTGAAGTTATTGGTTACGATATTTTTGAAATGTTAGTAAATTACTGGCAAGTTCAAACTTTGCAACCGGAGAAGCTATATAGAGAGCTAATAAAAATCCAACCAACGTCAGAAAATTATGAAAATATTAAAAATATCCTAAAACGGCATTGGAATAAATTTGACGGATTTGATGGAAAATTAAGAAAAATAGAAGCAGCAACT
>CAZQBZ010000029.1:0-8250 GCA_964592355.1 uncultured Candidatus Saccharibacteria bacterium | reverse complement strand
CTCGGCGCGACAACTGCGCGCCTGCGATATGCACATTTGACGCAACACCCCTCGCTTATTAAATCCAGCGTTAAAGTTATCCACATAGTTGACATTGAAAAAATGTTGTATAATTAAACAATATCTTTAATCATATCAACTATGTTTGATCCTCAAGTAGTAGATTATATTAAAAAAGCTTTGGCCGCTGGCCAAACAAAAGAAGAAATAAATTCTGCTTTAACAGGAAACGGCTGGTCAGAAGCCGAGATCGCAGAAAACTTTGCAGAGGCATCCCCTCAGCCGGTTTCTCAGCCACAGCCCTCAACAGGACCTATTGTTCAACCCGTTCAGCCCGAGCCTGAAATAAAACAAACCCCAATACAAGAACCTCAACCAATGGCAGGAGCATCTGTGCCAGATTTTGGGACACAACAGCCCCAGCAGCCAGAATTTCCGCCAGAGGAACCATTATCTCAGCCTCAACCCGTGCAAATTTCCCGCCCCCAGGCTCAACCTAATCCGGAACCCATACAGTCTGCGCAAGAACCCTTAATTGAACAGCCGATGGAGAGGCCTCAGCCCATTTCAAGCCAATCGGAACCAGGCGGTCTTGGCATGAAACGAGAGCCTGTTTCATCTTATACCCCACCGTACGACCCAATGGCAGGAAAACCAAGTGAGGAAGATTTAAAAGCAGGGGCAAAGGTTTATCAATATCAACATCAGCCAAAAGAAACCAAGTCAGAAAAAAAGGGGAATCGAATTATTGGCCTCATATTATCTCTTGCCGTTTTAATTATTTTTGTATGCGTGGGCGCGGCGGCCTACATATATTTTGATTTAGGCGTATATATACAAGATCTATTAAAACCATCTGTCGTAGAGACAGAAACCCCAACTGAAGTTACAGAAGAAGAGGAAACTGGCCCCAAAACAACATACGCAAGCTTTTTAGACAACACGTCTTATACGGCAGTATTGCCTGAATATACGGTTGCCCTGACAGAGCTGACAAACTTATCCAATTTTGAGCAAAAAAACGGCAAAATATTCACCGAAAACCAGAAAGCAGCTCTAACAAATAACAATTTCTTCATTGAAAGAAACTTCGATAATTTTTATTCAGCAAATACAGCAATCTCCGTAAACAGGAATGATGACTGGACAGGATTGTATAAAACAATCGGAGGGTCATCAAGCGCTCAAGGAAGAGAGCCAAACAATGCCGTATTTATTAGCACAGATTATCTTACACATGTATATCATAGGCTTGTTGAGAATGAGTTTTCATATATAGAAGAATCAAAACTTTACCCAATATTAACAGACCTAAGCAATTCCATGCTTAGAAATGCGGCTAACGCATCATATACCAACCAAGCCCAGCAGGAAAGTAATAACAGACTGACAACATACTTTTTGGTGTCATCGGCTATATTAAACAACGCGGCAACAGATTATACGACATTCACAAACAACAACTATATAGACGACACAAAAACAGACACAAAAGCCAATATTTTAAGCAATGTTGACACATTGGCGGCTCAATACGGGATTTCTGAAGACATAATATATACAGCAAAACAAGAATTAACCCTTATTTATGACGCTTCCAAGCTTGCAACTTCGCCATTGTTTGGGCAATACCAAAATAATATGGTGGAAGACTACACACAGTTCGGGCCAAGAAGCCATTATGCCAAAAATGTTATTCTGCGCGACTATTTTAGAGCAATGATGTGGTTCGGAAGAATGAATTTCCTGGTAAAATCGCCCGAATTAACAAGAGATGGGGCAAATATGGTAACAATGATGTCTGACGACCAAATACAACAATGGGAATATATTTATAATCCAACGGCATTTTTTGTCGGGCAAGCCGATGACCTGACAATAACCGATATGAAAAAAGCCATAACCAGCACCGGTTTTTCTTTAGCAGACGAATCAACAGAAGCAATAACCAAGCTACAAGAGGAGCTTAACACTTATTCCAACCCGTTAATAATGTCCTCTGTTATAATAAGCCCCTCTGTGTCAGACACATCAAAAGAAGATTTGCAAAACTCCACAAAAGGATTTAGGTTTATGGGACAAAGAACCACTCCTGATGCTTTCATTTTCTCAAGCCTGACTCAAGGCGACGAGGCTCCGGATCCGGTAACCGGCCAAAAACTGCCAAGCACACCAACGGCTTTGATGGTTTCAACGTTGATGGGCGATGTTGTTTCAAAGGATTTGCTAAACAGCTGGATAGCAACAAATGCGCCGAACTCAGACAAAGTTTTAGCCAATAAAATAGCAGATCTGCAAACATATTTTGACAGCGTATCAGAAGACCAGTGGACGCAAAATATTTACTGGTCATGGTTGCATACAATAAAATCTTTGTTCAACTCGGAAAAAGACAAAACAGGCTACCCTATGTTTATGAAGACGGCTGGCTGGAACACAAAATCAACCCAGTCGTTTCTTGGCTCATGGACAGAATTGAAGCATGACACATTGCTTTATGCAAAACAAAGCTATGCTGAATTGGGGGCTGGCCCCGGAGAGGAAATGGCGATACCTGCGGTTCCAAAGGGCTATGTTGAGCCAAATATTGAATTCTTTGACAGACTGATCGCCTTGGTCAAAACAACAAATAAGGGTTTAACAGATTATGATTTGTTACCCGAAACATTCCAGTCAAGAAACCAAAGCTTTATAGAGTCGTTGCAATTTTTCAGACAGATTGCAGTCTGGGAATTGGCAAATACCACAATTTCTGACGATGATTTCGAAAAACTGAGGATTAACGCATACTCGATGGACCAACTTTTACAGGCGCCGGATTCTCAAATCCAGCTTGAGGGCAATGCCAGGTCAGCCATTATAGCCGATGTCCACACTGACGTGGTAAAGTCGCAGATACTTTACGAAGCCGATGGAATTCCAAACTACATCTACGTTGCCGTAAAAGACAACAATGGCACCCGTTTGACAAAAGGGCTTGTATATTCATATTATGAATTCACAAATCCTCTGCGCCAAAGACTGACCGACGCAACCTGGCAACAATGGAATTATTCTTCAACGGTAAAACTTTTGAAGATGCCTGATTGGTCAACCGAATTGGTAAAGTAGAGCAATAAGCAAGAAATGAAAAAAACCGAAATATTTTTTACGATTATAGCACTAACCGCCGCTTTAACGGCGGTTAGCTATTTTTTACTATCAGAAAAAAAGGATTTCACGGCCGTGGCCTTGGAAGCCGAGGACAGCCTTATTGCAGCTCTGGCAAGCCCCTACAACAGCAAGGCAATGTATGACGAAGTTTTTGACAACTTGCCCCAAGACCAAAAAACTCAAGAAACCGTGTATGCGGGCGTAGCTTCACATCATTTGATAGCTAAAGAACAAATAGCCCAATTTTACAGCAAAATATCATCAGATAAAATAGAAACCATATTTTTGCTTTCACCCGACCACTACAACCACTTTTTTGAGCCTGGAATTTTGGCCTACACAAGCAAAGCGCCTTGGAATACCCCATATGGCGAGCTTGAAGCCGATAAAGACGCAATAAGCAAGCTTTTAAGCGGTAATATAGTGAATTCCAAGAGCTCGGCAATGGGCTTAGAGCACGGAATTTATACCGAAATTCCATTTATCAAAAAGTTTTTCCCAAATGCAAAAATAGTGCCGTTAGTGCTTAACTCGTCTTTGCAATATGGAGACTTTTTGGAGCTTGGTTCAGAATTAAAAAACATAAGCCAAGAAAACACTTTACTTATTGTTAGCAGCGACTTTTCGCACGACGCCACGCAAGATAAAGCTATAGAAAACGACGCCAAGAGCATTGATGAACTAAAAAATATCGCCCAGGCCGACATTAAAAACATAACTTCTGATTGCAAGCAATGCTTGGCTGTAATGCAAACATATTTGGCCGATAAAGATTTAAAGTTCAACACGACAGACAGCTTAAACTCTTTTGATATTTCTGGGGCCAGCCCGGAATCTGTTACCAGCTATGTTTTTGGGTATTACACACAGAAAACAGACATTCAAATTTTATTCACCGGCGACCTGATGTTTGACAGGGGAATAAGGCATTATGCCAAAAAAGCAGGCAGTAATGAATTTATCTTTCAAAAAATCAGGCCCTTACTTTTAAACCAGGATTTAGTTATTTCAAATTTAGAGGGCCCAATCACAGACAATCCGTCAAAAAGCTCTGGCACGCAGCCCGGAAGCCCTAATAACTACATATTTACGTTCGACCCAAGTGTAGCCAAAACCCTGTGGTATGAAAACATACGGCTTGTGGGGTTGGGCAACAACCACATTTTAAACTTCGGTTCAGATGGTGAAAAATCAACCCACGAATATTTAGAGGCATCCGGTGTCGGCTTTTTCGGCTCGCCAAATGCCGACAGGACTATAACAAAAACAATACAGGGTATAAAAATGGCTTTTGTTAACTATAACGAGTTTACCGGTAGCCCGGCCTTTGACCAAAGCCAGGCCATAACAGAAATACAAAAATTAAAAGGCAAAGTCGATTTTATCGTCGTATTTTGCCATTGGGACGCAGAATACCAGCCCGAGGCCACCGAGGCCACTAAAAACCTGGCCCATCAGTTTATAAACGCAGGAGCCGACATTATAATCGGCTCGCACCCGCATGTTACGCAATCAACAGAAACATATAACAACAAAAAAATCTATTATTCATTGGGAAACTTCGTATTTGACCAATATTTTGAAGAAAATGTCCGCAATGGTATGGGCGTAATTTTAAAGATAAACCCAAAAGACAAGTCTATAAAATTCCAAGAAGTTAATTTTTATCTAAATTCTGGCGGACAAACGATATTAAAGTAAGGTAAAACAAAACAGCCGTTGTTAATACTGGCTGTTTTTATGTTTATTTCTTTGCCTTTGGAGTATATCTGGTTTTTTGTTTTCTCCTGACTTTTCGCATTTTTCTTGCCCTATTTGCCCAAGTTGCCATGTTTTTTAATATTAATTCTATTCTATATTCGAATTATACCAAAAAAGTTGAAAAATTGCAAAGAAAGTAGTATTATTTATTTACATCTTTGCGGGATCGTCTAATGGTAGGACATGTGCCTCTGGAGCACAGTATCTAGGTTCGAATCCTAGTCCCGCAGCAGTCTGTGGCACCATAGACAGGTTGTCTAAATCGAAAAGTTACTAAAATCCCCATAACAGGGGATTTTGTGTTATAATCGCTTAATGGAAAAGAAAAGTGTAATTATCGCCATCTCAACTGCCTTCCAAGATGCAGGGGACGCAACTCGCGCATTGGAAATTGCAAAGGGATTAAAAAGGTATCAGCCTGAAGATGTTGATGCAAGAATAGTTTTTTTGTCCCACGGCAGTAAATTTGAACAAAAAGTCCTTGATTTGGGATTTGAAGTTTATCGCGTTGAACCAAAATTGCCTGGGGTTGGGCTGTATCAAGACCTTGGTATGGCTGCAGAAAATTTTATTGGCACAAAAGAACTTGCCAAAGAAATGATTCAGGGCGAAGTAAGGGCCTATGAAGAATTAAAACCAGATATTGTGCTTTACGGTTTTTGGCCAATGGCCGGGCTGGCCAGGCGGATGGTTGAAAAAGAAATTTCTGGTATTTGTTTTATTCCATTGCCGCTAACAGAAGCTTTTTTGGACGTGATTCCCGATGTGCCAGATCAGATAAAATTCTTGGCAGTTTTTCCATACAAAATTCGTTTGTGGATTTTCCGACACATCCCTCATTTTATCAAAAGCCGTATTCCGCTTATCAGACAAAATAATATCCGCCAAGCCGCATCTGAATTAGGGTGGAAAGGTGAACCTCTCTTAAACCTTTTTAATTTACTCAAGGCCGATTTAACAATCGTAAACGATTTGCCAGACTATTACGACCAAAGCAAGTTTTCTAAAAATGTAATTTTTACTGGACCATTGTTTGCCAAAACGGTTGGAGAGGAGCCGATTGACCCTGAAATCCAAAAAGTTTTTGATTCGCAAAACCGAAAAATAAAGATCTTCTGCACATTGAGCAGTTCGGGGTCAAAAGAAATGCTTAAAGAGGTTATTAAAGTTTTTACTTATGGCGATGGTTTGAATTGGAATGCGGTTATTCTCTCGCCACATTTTTCGGTTGAAGAGGCCTATGAAATACTTGGCAAAAGAGAAGGCGTTTATATCACAGACAAATTTATACCAGCTCAAAAAGTTAATGCTATGGCCGATATTGTTATTTGCCACGGCGGACAAGGAACAGTGCAAACCGCCATATATTCTGGCACACCATTAGTTGGTGTGGCTGCCCAGCAGGAGCAATTTATCAATCTTTCTAATGTGGCAGTGCGTGGAGCAGGCATTCGCGTTCCTTTCGCAAAATGGAATGCTAAAAATATTCAAAAATCAGTCAGTAAAATAATTGCTAATAAAAGATACAAAGAAGCAATGTTAAAATTAAGAGAACGAATTAACTCAATGGACGGCCAGAAAAATGCTGCGCAAGCGATTTGGAAAAAGATAAAAAACTTATGAAAAACAAAGGCATAATAATCGGCATTATCAGTTTTGCTACGGGCGCGTTAATTTTTAGCTATTTGCCCGTTGTTTTTCAAGAGGGCAACCCTTGGCCACAAATTAAAGGCATTGCGCAGCTGACTTTTGGAGTAGATATGGTTAAATTGTCTGGCTCAGATAATATGTATCTCACAAAAAGCCAAAGTGGACGCCAAGCGATTGATGCCTTCATGAAAGAAAAAGGGTATGAATTTGATGAACAAATGGGTTCGGGTTTTTTTTATAAATCATCCGACAAAACTATTGTTGTAACCAGTCGCCAGTATAGCCGTTTTTATGCAATTTGGACTATAATAGAAGAAACCAAAATAAATCTGTTTAATGAATTGGAGCTAAGGGAGTGCCTTTCTAAAAGCAATATGACCAGCCATGAAAAGTGCAACGAATTGTTGAAACAGATTACAGATTATGATTCTTGCGTTAATGCCGGATTTTCAATAACTGAATCAAATCCGTCCCAGTGCGCCACGCCTGATGGCAGAACATTTACTGAAACCGATTAAAAATACCATGAGCAAAGAAATCAAAAAAGTATACATTTCCAAAATTAATCCTGATTTTAAAGAAATTGTTGAGACTATAACCAAAACAATAGAATCTGTAGATAAAAAACTGGACTGTGAAGTTAAGTGGGGCAGATTAACATATGCTATTTCAAAAGATTATCATCATTGGATTTGCGGAATTGCTCAAACTAAAAAATCTGTTAATTTAATTTTTCATTTTGGGGGTATCTTGGACGATAAAAACAAAAATTTCATTACCGGCGACAGTTTTTTCTTTAGGAAGTTAGAATATTCTAAATTAACCGATATTAACGAAAAAATAATCAAAGATTTTATTAAGCAGGCAATAAGCAAGCTAGATTATTTTAAAAAGAATTGGAAAGAATTAAACAAAAAGAGCAAAAAATAGAAATATTAAAATGTTTAACGCAAAATATCCAATTAAAGGTACCTCTGAATTTGTTATTATTAATATAGACGCCCCAAAAGACCTTCCGCCTGGAAGCAAAAAAGTGACTTGGTCGGTACGGGCCCTCGATTTTGAAAAAAACGGCCATTCCGGCGGCATTGATGATTTGCAATGCCTGTTATTATCTATGAAATCCATAATCCATATAATAGAGGAGTGGGAGAGAACCACGGGTCATAAATGCGAATATACTTTTTATCAGGATATAAAAATAGTCTACGATCCGCCTTTTCAAAAGGCCGCTTAAAATTAAACATCAACAACAATGAAAAAAATTTGGTTTAAGGCAAAAAGATACGGCTGGGGCTGGTACCCGGCGACTTGGGAGGGGTGGATGACGGTTTTGGTCTGGGTGGTTTTGTTTACAGCATCCACAATCATTTTTGAAATGAATGTTGAGAAGTTTTTACAATGGCATTTGATTTTTACTTTTACAATAACCGCATTATTGATTTATATTTCATTTAAAAAGGGTGAAAAACCGGGCTGGCGCTGGGGAGACAAGAAATAGGGGATTTTGATAACTTTATATTTTGTGGCTTTTTGACATAGTTTTTTATGTTTGATACAATATCAATATACATTGATATTCTTTTTGTTTATGGAAATAAAATGCTGTAAGAATAAAAAAGCTGGCGGGGAATTAAAGAAGGTGGTTAACTTTCTAAAAATTATATCAGAAGAAAACCGTCTGCG
>CAZQBZ010000028.1:0-8377 GCA_964592355.1 uncultured Candidatus Saccharibacteria bacterium | reverse complement strand
CCTCGGGCGGCCTTGCTTTTTTAAATTTTAAATTTAATTTTTATGCCAAGACAACATCCTTTAGAAAAACTTAGAAACATCGGAATTATCGCCCACATTGACGCCGGAAAGACAACTTTTTCGGAGCGTTTATTGTTTTATACCGGCGTTTCGCACAAAATCGGAGAGGTGCACGAGGGTGCAGCTGTCATGGACTGGATGGTACAGGAAAGGGAGAGGGGCATTACTATCACCTCCGCCGCCACAACAATGTATTGGAAAGATGTGCAGATCAACCTCATCGACACTCCCGGCCACATTGACTTTACAGCCGAGGTGCAGAGGTCTCTTAGGGTTCTTGACGGAGCCGTTGTTGTGTTTGATGGAGTAGCCGGCGTAGAGCCACAGTCAGAAACAGTGTGGAGACAAGCCGACAAATATTCAGTGCCCAGAATGTGCTTTGTCAACAAGCTTGACAGAATGGGCGCCAGCTTTGAAAAAGGCTACAACTCCATCCTGAAAAAACTTACTCCAAATGCAGTTGCTATTCAAATCCCAATGGGACTTGAAGAAAATATGAAAGGAGTGATTGATTTGCTTAAAATGAAGGCCCTGTATTTTGAAGGCGAAAAGGGAACCCAGGTCGTTGAAAAAGACATTCCTGAAGAATTCAAGGCAGAGGCAGAGGAGTGGCACAAAAAAGCCATTGAAAGAATTGCCGGAGATGATGATGCTTTGACGGAAAAGTTTTTGGAAGGCAAAGAAATCACTCTTGATGAATTAAAAGTAGCCTTGAGAAAGGCAGTATTGGCATACAGATTGGTGCCGGTCTTGTGTGGGACAGCCTTAAAAAACAAAGGAGTCCAGCCAGTTTTGGATGCGGTTGTTGATTATCTGCCAAGCCCATTAGACTTGCCAACCCAGAAGGGTACAGATCCTAAGACAGGTGCTATTATAGAAAGAAAGGCAAGTGATACAGAGCCCTTTTCAGCTCTGGTATTCAAAATTGCCGCAGATCCGTTTGTTGGAACTTTGACATATTTCAGAATTTATTCAGGAAAACTTGAAAAAGGCAGCTATGTCTTGAATGCCAACACAGGCGAACAGGAAAGAATTGCCAGAATTTTGAGAATGCATGCAGACGAAAGGCAGGAGCTTGATGTTTTATATGCAGGTGAAATCGGAGCTACCGTGGGCTTGAAGGCAACTTCGACAGGACACACTTTGTGTGAAAAATCAGCCCCGATTATTTTGGAAAAAATCGTGTTTCCGGAGCCCGTTATCGGCATTCGTGTGGAGCCCAAAACAAAATCCGACCAGGAAAAGCTTATCTTGTCTATCAGAAAACTCACAGAAGAAGACCCGACATTCAGGGTCAAGGAAGACATTGAGACAGGAGAAACAATTATCTCGGGCATGGGCGAACTGCATCTTGATATTATCGCTGACAGATTGAAAAGAGAATTCCATGTTGAGGCAAACTATGGCAAGCCTCAGGTGGCATACAGGGAAACAATTACAGCCGAAGGCAAAGGAGAAGAAAAATACGTCAGGCAGTCTGGTGGAAAAGGACAATACGGCCACGTGGTGCTTCGCGTTGAGCCTATGGAAAGAGGCAAGGGCTTTGAATTCGTTGACGAAATCAAGGGCGGAGCCATTCCAAAAGAATTCATCAAGCCGACAGAAAAAGGTATTGTTGAGGCAATGGATAAGGGAATTGTGGCAGGCTACCCGATGGTGGACGTCAAAGTTACATTATACGATGGCAGCTTCCACGAGGTTGACTCATCAGAATTTGCCTTTAAGATTGCAGGTTCCATGGCATTTCAGCAGGCATCCAAAGCAGCAAAGCCCGTTATCTTGGAGCCAATCATGAAAATGGAAATTGTTACTCCCGAAGACTTCTTCGGACAGGTAATCTCTGATGTAAGCTCAAGAAGGGGCCAAATCAAAGAAACATCAGAAAGAATGGGAATGAAAGTAATTGACGCATTGGTGCCATTGTCTGAGACATTCGGCTATGTGACAGCGTTAAGATCTCTGACAGAGGGCAGGGCCAGCTCAACAATGGAATTTGACAGCTATCAGCAAGTTCCGAGCAACGTGGCTCAGGAAATCGTGGAAGGAAAGAGAAAGTAATTTTATACAAAAAAGTCCGTGGGTGTAGAGGCTCCCGCGGCTTTTTTGTCTAAAAATAGTTATTCACAGGTTGACAGCTTTTGGGGTCTTGCAGCGTCGTGGGGAAAGGGGGTAAAATAACTTATAAGTATGTTTTAATATAGAAGTTACGCTTATGAAAACAAAAGTAATATTATTGGCATTGCCACTGCTTATTGTTGCAGGGGGCGTTTTTGCTGAATCAAAAGTTTGGACATCGGGAAATTATAAATATGAATTGACTGATGACGGCTTAAAAATAGTTCAGATAAACAGCCAGTCGACATCAGCCCAAAAGCCGAGCCTCGGGCAAGGCAGGCAGCAAGCATCGGCTCCTGCATCAAGCCCCAGCCCGATATCGCCAGCGCCCGCAAGCATAGACACAGAAACTGAGCCAGAACCAGAAATAGCGCAAGAACCAATACAAGAGACACCTGCAACAACCGAAACGATCAGTGATATTCAGGAAACAACAACTCCGTCAGACGAGCCGGCCGCAGAACCTGAGGCAGCGGGAGGCGTTCTGGAAACGATTGTCGAGTCTGTGGAAGACACGGCAGCATCTGTATTTAATGGTTTCTTAAATTTATTCAAGGTATTTAAATTTTAAAATATTTTATGAACAAAGCAATCAAAACAATATTTTTATCTGCTGTAGCGGCTTCCGGGGCCACGTTGTTGGTTGCGGTTGTTGTTATGGCGGGCTCTCTTACTCCGCCAGGTTCACCGGATGCAACAATGTATACAATATCAGACATATACGACAAGCTTACCGATAATGCAGGGGCTTCGGCCACAGAGGGAAATCACGATTTTGCACCAGCGAGCAATCCGGCAGGCACAATGTATACATTGACGCAAATATACAACGCAGTACCCACTTTGGACGCTTCACAAATTTTAAATACCTACACGGTCATGGGAGTTACCGGCACTGCGACACCAGCCCCAGCCGAGACTGAATGGCAGACAGATCCCAGCCTTGACCTATGCTGGGACAGCTCTTTTTGTTCCGCAGGCAGCGGGCTTTTAGACCCCTTGGGTAATGGCTCAGTCTTGATCGGAGCCATTGAATATTGCCAGTATCTTAATTCAAACGGCACCACCCTTAATTGCAGCGGAGGATCTTGTACTCCGGTCAACTATTGGCACTTGCCAAATGAAGCCGAGTTAATGATTGCTTTATCGAATTCCTGGATATCCGGCGGCTCAGGTGAACCAGGAGGCTTCCGCGATGGCAGCGTTTACTGGTCCAGCCTGGAGAGCGGTGCGGCCTACGCGTGGGGCGCCTATGGGGATAGCTATGGCGGTGTCAATACTTTCAATGACTTTAAGGACTATCAGTACGCCGTGCGCTGCGCCCGTTAGTATTTTGAATAACATTACTAATTACATTTGACATTCGCTGAAAAATTATCCGAAGGAAATTTTTCAGCGATGCTGCAACATACATAAAAAAAGTGTCACGATATTCCAATTTGCCAATATACAATTTGGCAGTAAATTGTCTGAAAGATTTATACCAAAGAATTCCAAAATTTGACAAACAATACAAATATTTGCTGGGAGGAAAGCTGGTGGAATGCAATACAAAAATAATTTCTTTGATATTTGAGATAAGCAATTCAAAAGACGGCTCCGAAAGGCAGGCGCTTTGCGAAGAAATACTCAAAAATGTGGATTTGATGATAATACACGCCAGGATATGCAATGATTTGAAGCAATTCGGCAAAGACGAGGCTTATATATATGTAAGCGAAAATCTGGTTAATATTTCTAATCAAGCAGAGAAATGGAAAAAATATCTTGAAAATAATTAAGATAGGTCCCCGGGATCGCCAGTTTAGAACTGGGGAGTGAGGGAAATAAATACAATCTTTGCCCTTCAAAACTTAAACATGTTTTAAGAGGAGGATAGAAGCTAGCTGCAACAGTCAAGGGTTTAAAAAAGGAGGCTTCCGCGATGGCAACAATTACTGGTCCAGCCTGGAGAACGATGCGAACAACGCGTGGAACGCCTATGGAAATAGCAATGGCAATGTCAATACAAACAATGACTTTAAGGACAATCAGAACGCCGTGCGCTGCGCCCGTTAGTATTTGTTCTTTCTCTGTTTGATCGGAAATATTATGGAAAGCATTTTTACAAAAGAAAAATTATTTAAAGCGTACGCAGACTGCAAAAACAAAAAGAAAAACACAATAAACGCCTTGAAATTTGAGATTAACCGGGAAAAAAATCTTTTTAAACTTTTGAGGGAATTGCAGCAGGGGAGTTATAAAATATCAAGACATATTTGCTTTGTGGTAACCGACCCGAAGCCCAGGGAAATTTTTGCGGCGGACTTTCGCGACAGAATTGTGCACCACCTGCTTTACAATGAAATTATAGATGTTTTTGAGAGAGATTTTATTGATAATTCTTTTGCCAACAGGAAGGGTAAGGGCAGCCATAAAGGGGTAAGGCAGCTAAAAGCCTATCTGGAAACGGCAAGACAAAGCTGGTATTTGAAGCTGGATATAAAAAGTTTTTTCTGTTCAATTGATAAAGATGTTTTATTTGCAATAATTAAAGAAAAGATTTTATCGGCCGACAAACCTCAATATTGGAAAAGAGAGATTTTGTGGATTACCCAAAAAATAATTTACAACGACCCCACCCAAAACTTTATTTACAAAGGAGACAAAAGGCTAAGGCAGCTGATAGTCAATGAAAAGTCATTATTTTATTCACAGGGCAGGGGATTGCCCATTGGAAACCTGACATCGCAGTTTTTTGCCAATATATATTTGGATGCAATGGATAAATACATATCTTCGCAGGCAAACGGGTATTATATAAGATACGTGGACGACTTTATAATATTAGGCGGTCGCGGCATAATAAAAAATTTGGAGGCGATAAAAACATTTTTAAAAACTGATCTTGGCCTGGCGATAAGCGACAAAAAAATAAAATTTCAGCCGGCAAAGGCAGGGATTGATTTTCTTGGATATTACATAAAGCCAGATTATATTTTGGTGAGGAAAAAAGTGGTGGCAAAATTTAAAAGAAAAATTGTATGGCAAAAATATGACACTCAAGGACAAAGGTTGGCGGCAATAAATTCATATTTCGGGCATTTTATGCATGCAAGCACATACAATTTGAGAAGAAAGCTTTATATGAAGATTTCAACAACAAGTAATTCAAATTTTACAAGCCAGGGAAAATATGATTATTTAAAATTATTAGTTTAATATGAAACAATTTTTAATAACAATATCGTTAGTTTTAATAATCGTGGTAGGCTTTGTCGCATTTTTCAGCCTGGGGCCAGTAAAATATTTTCTGGGGGCATTTATAAACTGGGGCACGGGCGATATCTCAAGCGACAACTACAACCACTACGCCTGGTCGGACACCGCAGGCTGGATAGATTTTAACCCTGCCGGCGGCAATGTTAAGCTTTATGATAATGAACTGACGGGCTATGTTTGGGCAGAAAATATGGGTTGGATATCCCTGAATTGCTCAAATGACGACTCTTGCATTACAGGAGTAGATTACAAAGTAACCAACGATGGAGAAGGCAATCTTTCAGGATATGCCTGGTCCGACACAGTCGGCTGGATAAATTTTGCGCCGACCTTTAACGGCACAGATTACGGAGTAAAGGTGGCCCAGGACGGAACCTTTTCAGGATACGCCTGGGGCGAGAATACAGGATGGATTTCTTTTAATTGTTCAAACGATAATTCTTGCACAGCGGTTGACTACAAAGTGGTTTCGGATGGGCAGTTTTATAGCCAGGTTGCCACAACAATCACCATCCAAACTCAGCCATCGGGACAAGGATGCTACAGAGATATGCTTTCAACCCAGCCTCAGATTCTGGTTCAAGACCAGCACGGCCAAGATATGCCCGATGGCACAATCGTGACAGCCTCTTTGTCGGGCGGAACAGGCAGCCTTACAGGGACTTTAACAGCCGCCACCTCAAACGGCCTTGCCACATTCAGCGATTTGGGATATTCCATTTTCGGCCAGGCATTTACAATATCTTTTGCGGCAGGCAGCTATTCAGCCGATTCAAATGCAGTCGGACCGTTGTCGTCGGATTGCTCTGCCGGAGCTTTGGGGTTTTCAAACATTGACGCGCAGACTCAAACACAGACTCAAACACAGACACAAACGGAAACAGAAACGCAGACAATCCCTGTTAAGCGAGGTCCGGGCCCGCAGGTGCCCCCGCAGCAAACAGGGCCATCAAGCCCTCCACTATCAGGAGGCCAGCAATTGTCTGACGAAGTCGCCATACCTATTTTGCAGAGCATGATAGAGATAATAGAAAATATTATTTCCAAGCTATCTATAAAATAAACAAAAATTGCGGGGGTTGACCCCGCATTTTTTGTTTATCCCTTTCACCCCTTGATTACACAAAAATGCATAAATGCATTTTTACCCCTTGACGATTACAAAAAAATAGAATAAACTGAAATCATTAAAGCAATGCGAATTGTCGCAAGATGTTCGCACTCAAAAACTTTTATAAAAATAAAAATAATTTAACTCTCTGCCACCTGGCAATGGAGCAGAGAAAATTAATAAAAAAGATGGCAGTAGAAAAATTTGAGAGGTCTAAGCCTCACGTAAACATTGGTTCCATTGGTCACGTTGACCATGGCAAGACCACATTGTCGGCCGCAGTTATGAAAGTCGCAGGACTTCGCGGTTTCAAGCACTCTGAAAAAGATGTAGACCAGATTGACTCATCTCCAGAGGAAAAAGCAAGAGGAGTGACAATTTCTATCACTCACTTGGAATTTGAAACCCAAAAAAGGCACTATGCTTGGATTGATTGCCCAGGCCACGCTGACTATATTAAAAATATGATTACGGGAGCAGCTCAAATGGATGGAGGAGTCTTGGTTGTATCTGCACCAGACGGACCAATGCCTCAGACAAGAGAGCACATTTTGCTTGCCCACCAGGTAGGTTTGCCAGCTTTGGTCGTATTTATGAACAAATGCGATATGGTTGATGACCCGGAAATCTTGGATTTGGTTGAATCTGAAATCAGAGAATTGTTGAAGAAAAACAAATATCCAGGAGATGAGATTCCTATTATCAGGGGATCAGCCGCAGAAGCCTTAAAATGCACATCAGTTGATGACCCGGCAGCCAAGCCAATTATTGAACTTATGGATGCTGTTGACAACTATATTCCAGAGCCAAAGAGAGAATTGGACAAACCATTCGCAATGGCCGTGGAAGACGTGTTCTCAATTGAAGGAAGAGGAACAGTGGTTACAGGAAGAATTGAAAGAGGAATTATCAAACAAAACGACGAAATTGAAGTTATTGGTATCAGGCCAACACAGAAAACAGTCGTTGTTTCTGTTGAAATGTTCCAAAAATCACTTGACCAGGGCCAGGCTGGAGATAATGTCGGTTTGCTTTTGAGAGGATTGAAAAAAGAAGATGTTGAGAGAGGACAGGTTTTGTGCAAACCAGGCTCAATTACACCTCATACAGAATTTGAAGCCGAAGTTTATGTTTTGTCAAAAGACGAAGGCGGCAGACATACACCATTTTTCTCAGGATACAAGCCTCAGCTTTATATCAGAACATCTGATATTACAGGAGATGTAACATTGGCAGAAGGTGTTGAAATGGTTATGCCAGGCGACACAGCCAGCTTGAAAATTAAATTGATCTCTCCAATTGCTTTGGAAGAAAAACAGGGATTTGCCATCAGAGAAGGAGGCAGGACTGTCGGAGCAGGAGTTGTGACAAAGATTATCAAATAAAATGCCAGCTACTAAGAAACCTACAACTACTACTCGCAAAACATCTGTAAAATCCGCTTCCGCCGTAAAACCGGTTACTAGGCAGATTAAAGGGGAATTGGCAAGGCTCAGAATAAAGCTAAGGGCATACGATCATAAGATTATTGATAACTCAGCCCATCAGATAATTGATATAGCCAACAGATATGGAGCTGAAATAATCGGGCCGATACCATTGCCAACAGAAATCCTCAAATATACAGTTAACCGCTCTTCATTTGTGCACAAAAACGCCAGAGAGCAGTTTGAAATGAGGGTTCACAAAAGGCTTATTGATATTCTCAATCCAAGCCAGGAGATCGTGGAAGCTTTAAGAGAACTTAATCTTCCTTCAGGTGTTGACATAACCGTAAAAATTTAGTAACATGTTTAATATTAGACAATAGTTAACTTCCCCTTTGAGGGG
>CAZQBZ010000027.1:0-8435 GCA_964592355.1 uncultured Candidatus Saccharibacteria bacterium | reverse complement strand
AAATTGTCTTTCTGAATTATTGCCCGAAAAACTGATTTCTGTTATTCTTGATTTATCAAAAACAGATTTTTCAAAAAAGGTTAACGCTATCACAAAAACAGAAAGGAAAAACATTGTTTTGCAATTAAAAAAATCACAAATGAATTTTGACGGGACTCTTGGATTTGAAAACGCGATGATTACCTCGGGGGGAGTGTTGCTTAAGGAAATTGAGGCAAAAACAATGCAGTCCAAAATCATTAAAAATTTGTTTTTTGCTGGAGAAATTATTAATTTACACGGGCCAACCGGCGGATATAATTTGCAGATGTGCTGGAGCACCGGATATTTGGCGGGACAAAGCGCCACAAAAAAATAAAAAATGGCAAAGAAAAAATATTATGCCTATCAAATAGGCGATAAAAGCGGTATTGTTGACAGCTGGGCAGAATGCGAAAGAATTGTGGCAGGTGTTCCTGGGGCAAAATTTAAGGGTTTTGTTATGCAAGAAGAGGCCGAAAAATGGCTTGAAAAAGGCGCGGACTACAGCATAAAACACATAGGCCTGAAAAAGGGCATTTATTTTGACGCCGGCACAGGGGCCGGCAACGGAGTGGAAGTTAGCTGCACGGATGAAAATGGCGACAGCCTGCTGTACAAAGTTTTAGATGAAAAAGATATAAACGAAAGGGGGTTTCAGCTGTTGGGCAAGGGTGTAACAAACAATTTTGGCGAACTTTTGGCCTGCAAATATGCTCTGCAAATCGCGTTAGAAGAAGGCGGCGATAAAATTTTTGGCGACAGCAAACTGGTTGTGGAATATTGGTCAAAAGGATTTATTAAAAAAGATGCGATCTCGAAGGATACCGTAGACCTGGCAAATGAAGTCAAAACCCTGCGATACATGTTTGAGAAGCGAGGCGGGGAAATTAATTTAATCAGCGGAAGCTCAAACCCGGCGGATTTGGGATTTCATAAGGGTTAATCTGTGGAAAACTTGATTGACAAGAGGTTTGCCAAATTATACTCTTAGTAAATCTTAAACATTAAACAAAACTTCCATGAATAAGATTTTACAAATACTAGGCACAATTTTAACAGTAGCCGCTTTAAGCTTAGCGACGCCTGTTTTGGCAGATAACCCCAATGCATATATTTCAGTGGGCGGGGCTGCCGTTTACACAAATTCATATTCCAACTTAACTGCAACAAGCGCAATCTTACAGGGCAATTTGGCAATACCATACTCAACCAATTCAAATTATGTTTGGTTCCAATGGGGCACAAACACAAGCTACGGCAGCGAAACAACTCATCAATTTTTAGCATCTCCAGGAGCTTTTAGTCAACAAATAATCGGTTTGGCGCCAAACACAACTTATCACTTCAGGGCAGTGGCTCAACTGCAAAACGGCACCACTATTTACGGCCAAGACAGCAGTTTTTACACGACTTCATCCAGCGGAGTTTTAACCATAAGCAAAAAAGTCATAAACCTGACAACTAATAATTTGAACTGGTCAGAATACCAATCAGCGAGGCCCGGCGACATACTGAGCTTTGCCATTGTTTTGCAGGCTTCGGGCCAGGATGTTTACAATGTAACAGTGTCGGACACTTTGCCTCAAAACGTATATTATAAGGGTGACTTAATTGTAAATTCTCAGCTAAACTACCCGGGCAATATATTTTCGGGCATAAACATAGGCACTATCAAGGCCGGAGAAGCCGCCATAATTTCGTACAGGGCGCAAATCGCCGACTCGACCATAATTCCCTATGGAACAACCACTTTAACAAGCACTGGGGCAATATCAGGGTCTGGAGTAAATTATCAAACAGCAGCTGCTTCTGTGGTTATAACCAATACACAAACGGCAGGAATCTCAACCGGACCGACTACAATTGCCACGGGGATTACAAATAACTTTTTTGAAGATTCGTTTTTCTTGCCATTATTGATAATTATCTTGGGGTTATGGCTCTGTTTTTCGGGCAGAATTTACAAATTTGCAGATTGGCTGAAAAACAGATAACATAGATAAATGTTAAACAAAGAACAACAAGAAGCAGTATCGCATAAAACTGGACCACTTCTTATTGTAGCTGGGGCCGGAACAGGAAAGACGACGGTTATCACCCAAAGAATTGTAAATCTAATTGAAAAAGGACTGGCAAAACCAGAGGAGATTTTAGCTGTCACTTTTACCGAAAAAGCCGCCACTGAAATGGAAGAGAGGGTGGACAAGGCCCTGGATTTCGGATATGTGGATCTGTGGATTTCAACATTCCATGCTTTCTGCGAAAAAGTTTTAAGGGAAAATGCTCTGGACATCGGACTCAGTCCTGACTTTAAAATTTTAGACGGCACCGCCGGCTGGCTTTTGGCCAGACAAAACTTGGATAAATTTGATTTAAATTATTATAAATCGCTGGGTAATCCCACAAAATTTATCCAGGCGATGATCTCGCATTTTTCTCATTGCAAGGATCAGGAGGTTTATCCGGAAAATTATTTAGAATACGCCGATCAGCTAAAAACCAGAGATGACGCGCCCGAGGCCGAGGAAATAGAAAGAATAAAAGAGGTTGCAAACGCATATCATGTTTACCAACAAATAATGCTGGAAAACAATTGCCTGGATTTCGGCGACCTGATAAATTACTGCTTAAAGCTTTTTAAAAAGAGGCCGAATATTTTAAAAAAATACCAGCAAAGGTTCAAATACATTTTGGTTGACGAATTTCAAGACACCAACTGGTCGCAGTATGAGCTTATCAAATTATTGGCCCAGCCTGCCAACAATTTAACCGTTTGCGCCGATGACGACCAGGCAATTTACAGATGGAGAGGAGCAAGCTTTTCGAATATAATGCATTTTAAAGAAGACTTTCCTGAGGCAAAACAGATCGCGCTTATCCAAAATTACAGGTCTTGCCAAAATATCTTAGACAAATCTTATACGTTTATAAAGCAGAATAACCCTGACAGGCTGGAAGTAAGGGCGAATATAAACAAAAAACTTGTCGCCGCAACCGAAAAGGGCGATGGTATTGTGCGACACATTCATGCAAAAAACATTGATACGGAAGTCGGCGAGGTTGTTAAGAAAATATTAGAAGCTCTTAAAGAAGACAAATCCGCAACATATAATGATTTTGCGATTTTAGTTAGGGCAAATGACTCTGCAATTCCATTTATAAAAGGCCTGGAAAGAGCCAATTTGCCATACCAATTTTTGGCCAGCAGGGGATTGTACTCAAAACCCGTGATTTTGGATGTGATTTCATATTTTAAGCTTTTAGACAACTACCACGAAGGCACGGCTGTTTACCGCATTTTAAACTTGCCATTTTTGGAAATTCCAGATCAGGATGTGGCCACTATTACACTATACAGCCACAAAAAAACGAAATCTGTTTTTGAGGCCCTGCAAGAGCTTTCACTTATCCCAAACTTATCAGAAACAACCCGCCAAAGAGTTGCATTTCTGCTGGCATTGGTTCAAAAGCACAGCGGGGCGGCCAGAGAAAGAGGCGTTTGCGAAATCATGATAAGCTTCTTGGAAGACTCGGGATATTTAAAACACCTCGTAAAGACAGGCGGTCAAGACAAAATAGATTTGCTGAACCAATTCTACCAGAAGCTAAAAGCCTTTGAGGAGTCCACTATGGAGCCGTTCCTTAAAAACTTTATGCAAGAGTTGAATATGGAGCTTGAAAGCGGGGAAGAAGGCAAACTGAAATTCGACCCCGAGACTGGACCTGAAATGATAAAGGTAATGACAATACACGGCGCAAAGGGCTTGGAATTTAAGTATGTTTTTGTGGTTTCAATGGTGGATAAGCGCTTCCCATCTATTGAAAGAAAAGACCCGATAGAGCTGCCAGAAGACCTGATAAAAGATATAAAACCGGAGGGGGATGTTCATTTGCAAGAAGAGAGAAGGCTTTTTTATGTGGCGATGACAAGAGCCAAGAAAGAATTATATTTTACCTCTGCTGAGGATTATGGCGGAAGCCGAGCCAAGAAGTTATCAAGATTTTTAGTGGAGCTAGGCTATAAAGACGCAGAGGTAAAAGATTCAAAAGAAAATTTACTGTCCGCAAAAAAACAGAAGCCGACCCAAAGGCTAAAGGCCAAAACGCAGCCACAATATCTGCCTTCGCATTTTTCGTATTCGCAGCTGGCGGCCTTTGAAAAATGTCCATTGCAATACAAATTTAACTTTATTTTAAAAGTTCCTATAAAGGGCAAATCCGTGTTTTCATTCGGAAAAACAATGCACGGAACTTTGCACGACTTTTTAAAACTATACTCAGAAAAATCCAATCAAAAAGACTTGTTTGGCAAGAATGCGGACAATCAAATGTCTTTTAAAACATTATCGGAATTTTATGAAAAAAACTGGATAGACGAGTGGTACGAATCAAAAAAACAAAAGGAAGAATATCGCAAAAAGGGAATTGAAATTATAAAAGACCTTTGGGATAAATTTGAAAAAGACCCGCCGAATATCCTAAAAATTAATGACCAACCGGCGTTGGAGATGCCATTTAACTTAAAAATCGGCGGACACACTTTATATGGCGTAATAGACAGAATTGATGATTCAAAAGATGGCATTACAATTGTGGACTATAAAACCGGAGAATCAAAAGATAAATTGGACGCTGACTCAAAAGAACAATTGCTTATTTATCAAATTGCAGCCCAAGAAGTTTTGCACCTAAGACCGCAGAAACTTGCCTATTTTTATCTGAATGACGGAAAAATGATGTCGTTTTTAGGCACCGACAACGAACTCGAAACGCAGAAAGAAAAAATCATAAAAGAAATTGAACAGATAAAAAACTCCGAGTTTGACCCCACGCCGGGGTGGCAATGCCAGTATTGCGACTTTAAAGACATTTGCGACTCCGCGCAAAAATAAAATAAAGTAAAACACCTTAAAAACATTACAAAAAAATCGCGCCTGCATGCGATTTTTTGTTGCAACGTTTAGATTGACAATATTAGACTATCGTGATATAATTAAATTATATTGCCATACAAATCAATGGCAATTTGTTCATTCTGTCGGCTGTGCTGACATAACCCAAAAAACTCCCAAAACCGCTAACCTAAGGAGAATCGCGATGCAATTGTCACTCGTTCCGCGTCAGCAACACCAGTTTGAAGTTTCAGGCGGAATCACGGCTTCGGTGTTTCCGGAGGTTGAGCTCATGCTTATGAGCTCGTCGGAGCTCCAAAACGCCCTCAAGTTCGTGTCCAACCGCAAGAACATGGACAGATACCACTCTGTCATTGACTTCTTGTTCTGTGAAATCTTCCAGGAGTACCGACGCCCATGCATGCGCTTCTACAAGGGAAGGGGACGCCAGCTCCGGGAAACCGCAACCCAAGAAGAAATCGAGAATTTCGGAAAAGCCCTGGTTCGGGCGATTGAAATTGCCTATGCCCGGTTTTCCGAGAAGCGCGCAGCTTCCTGGTCCGCGCTCAGAACCGAGGTTCTTCGTTCGGTGGCATAGCCGACAAAACGCGGCTGCCAGCCGCACGAGTTTGATGAGGCCCAAGACTCAAATCGAGGGCTTCTTTTTTTATATGAAATATGGCATAATATGATATTAAAATGAATATAGAAAAGCTGGCAAAAGTTTTGGAAGCTTTGCCAAAATACAGAGTAAAACAGGCAAAAGAGGCCATTTTTAAAAACCTTATTTCAGATTGGAATAAGGCCAGTTTTTTGCCTTTGATTTTGCGTCAAGAATTAAATGAAAAATGCCCGTTGGATATAAAAGCCGAAACCCTGGTGTCAAAAAATAAAGATTCCGTAAAGGCTCGCATCACTTTGGAAGACGGCCTTTTGATAGAAAGTGTTTTGATGCGACACAAAGACGGCCGCAACACCGTGTGCGTGTCTTCGCAAGTCGGTTGCCCGCTTGGGTGCAATTTTTGCGCAACCGGGCTGGCCGGGTTTAAGAGAAACTTAACCCCGATGGAAATTGCGGAACAGGTGATATTTTTCGGCAGATATCTAAAGAAAGGCGGGAAAAAAGTGACCAACGTCACGTTTATGGGCATGGGAGAACCATTTTTGAATTATGACAATGTGTTAAAAGCTTGCCGAATTATCAACTCAAAAGACAAGCTTGGCATTGGGGCGCGCAACATTTCCATTTCAACGGCCGGCATAATAGAGGGTATAGAAAAATTTGCCAAAGAGGGCACCCAGATAAACCTGGCAATTTCTTTGCATGCGCCAAACAATGAATTGCGAAGCAAACTGATGCCGATAAACAAAAGGTATCACTTAGAGCGCGTGCTGGATGCGGTTAATAACTATATCAAAAAAACAAAACGCCAGGTGATGTTCGAGTATTTGCTGATTAAAGATGTAAACGACACCGATGCCAACGCCAAAGACCTGGCAAGAATAATGCGCAACCCATTGTATTATGTGAACTTAATTTTGTATAATCCAACAATAGGCAACGATTTTAAGCCATCCGCAACCGAAAGGGTAAAAAAATTCAAAGAGATTTTGAAAAAGAATAAAATCGTTTTTTCCCAAAGGTTTCGCTTTGGCACCGATATAAAGGCCGCCTGCGGCCAGTTTGCCGGAGAGAAAAATTTATAAATTTATAATAGTAAATAAAAAAATATGGCAAAAAACATAAAAAGACGAAGCCCTGTCGCAGTTGTGATTTATAGCATAATTACACTGGGCATTTATCTAATTTATTGGATAGTGGCCACAAAAGAAGAAATGAAATCCTTGGGGGCAGAAATTCCGTCTGCGTGGTTAATAATTGTGCCAATAGCAAATATGTATTTTCTCTATAAATATTGTGAAGGCTTTTCAGACCATGTCAAAAAAGACAAAATGGGTGTTGCCTGGACACTGCTCGCTTTTACATTCTTTCCCGTAATGCCTGTTATTGTACAGGTTGAATTAAATAAGCTGTCCGACTAAAAAAAATGGAAGAGATAAATATTGACGACTTTTCAAAAGTCGAGATTAGAATCGGCAAAATATTGGAGGCCGAGAAAGTTGATGGCGCTGACAAGCTTTTAAAGCTTATCGTGGACTTTGGCACAGAAACTAAGGTTACAAAAAATGAAGAAACCGGTGAAGAGACCCAGGAAATAACCGCCACCAGGCGCCAGATTTTATCGGGCATCGCGCAATACTATCAGCCCGAAGACTTGATCGGCAAAGAGTGTCCGTTTGTTTTTAATCTGGCTCCCAGAAAACTCAGAGGCTTTGAATCTCAAGGGATGATACTTTGTCCATCCGGAGAAAACGGCCCTGTCTTGTTGCATCCGGATAAACAGGTGCCGCCTGGAAGCTTGGTAAAATAATAAATCCGGCTTAGACCAATATGAAAAGAAACTTTTTTAAAATGGAAAAGATTTCGGCGTGGGTGTTATTTTTTGTGATTTTAGCCTACGCAATTACCGGCTTTGGAATGACGAAGGGAATAATTGACCGCGAAATCGCAAAATCAATGCACCTGGGTTGGCTGGGCGCTGTTGCTATCGTGGCATTTGCTATCCATACAGGATACTCTATTTCTTTGGCTTTAAAGGGATGGAGGATGTGGAATATTTTTTCAAAAACATTACTTGCCGTTTTTTATATTGCGATAATATCGTTTTTTATTTATTTACAGTTTTTCTATCACGGCCGAGCCCCTGCGCAATACAATAACTTAAACACAAGCGACCAAAATTTGACCAATCCTGAGACAAAAATTTTTACGGCGGAAATTTTGGCCCAATATGACGGCAAAAACGGCCAGCCTTCCTATATCGCGATTGATGGCATTGTCTATGACGTTTCCGGCCTATTTAAGGGTGGCTTGCATCATGGTTGGAGCGCAGGAAAAGATTTAAGCGCAGAATTTCATAACCAACATGAGAAAAGCTACTTAAATGGATTTTCCATTGTCGGAAAATATCAGCAATAAAATAAATTTATATGGGAATAAAAGTTGAATTTAATCCCGATTTGGCTCTTAGGGATATTTCTGAATTCAAAAATGGAAACCGAAAATTAGAGGAATGTATCCCTGAAAACATTGAAGTCGGTAAGGCTTATGCGTTTTTAAAAGAAGGGCAAAGAAACTATTATATTGAAGGAGAAATTCCCTTATTGGAAACAAAAGGCAACCAGAATCTTTCTCTTCCAAAGGCCAGCATTATAATTTTGGAAACAACGCACTTTTTTGAAGACAACAAAACTTATACGAAAGGTTTTTATAAAGTTGTAGAAATATTTAACGACAATAAAATTTATTTTAACGGATTTAAGAAGATTTAAAAATGGCGCAAGATAAATATTCGGCTGTTTGGGTTTCACATTCATCAATTTCTGACTTTTTGAAATGTCCAAGGCTTTATTACCTAAAAAATATTTATAAAAATGAAAGAGGCAAAAAGGTGTCGTTGA
>CAZQBZ010000026.1:0-9532 GCA_964592355.1 uncultured Candidatus Saccharibacteria bacterium | reverse complement strand
AAAACTTAGCAGGGCCCGATGGCCATATACCCCAAACGGGGTTAGCCTTGCAGACTTGCGTCTTGTTGCAAATCCTCGATATAGTTCCTCCATTCCTGGACGGTCATGCCACGGCTTGTTGCCTGAAAAAGCTCCTCCTCGGAGGCAGCGTCAGACTCTTCCTGGAAAAGCAGCAGGCAACCGTTGTGGCGCGGATCGTTGGCTAATTCTGTTTCGCGTCGACTGACATACTCTTCAAATGCGTCAAAGTCGATGCCAAACTGTTGGGCGATCACCGATGTCTCGGGAATGTCTTCAAACGTCTCGATCAGCTCCCTGATGTAGCATTGAAGCCACACGTAAGAGAAAATCTGTTCTGAGTCGACGCCCAGCTCTGCGGCCAGCCTGCGAATTTTGAAGAGGTTGTCTTCATGGCCCATAGTCTGGGCTCGCGTGTGGCGCAGGAACTTGTCCATGCGATGGTCGCCATCCAGCCGTTCAATCAATTCCATTTCTAATGGTTGCATTGTAGAATCCTTTCCGTGCGGGGGGGTGAAAAAGGAACAAAACTCTAATGTGCTCTTAATCGCCACAGCGATTTATTAGCGTATCGATATATAATTTTATTATAGCACCAAATTAAAGCTTTGTCAATGTCAATAAAAAGCCACCCGATTATGGGCGGCTTTTTAAAATCTAAAATCCGAATCCGGATCCCATCAAGCTCTTAGCCAAATTTTTTTGCATATTTTCTTTAGCTTCATTTATAGCTTCTTTCAAAACTTTTTGTTGTTCTTCTGTGCTCAGCTCCGGGTTTAGCTTTATTTCTTCTATTTCGAGATTGCCATTTATTGTAACAGACACTCCCCTCTTTTCTGTCGTGGCTCTTTCTTTTTTAAAAGAGTCCTGCATTTTTTTAAGCTCTGCCAGCTTTTTTAAATTATCAAACATTTTATATATTCAATTAAATATCCAAATTTTTAACTGCTTTTGCGTGAGTTTGTATGAATTTCTTTCTGGGCTCGACTTCTTCGCCCATCAAAATATCAAATATCTTGTCTGCCTCATGAGCTTCTTCAACGTCAACTTGCAATAAGGTCCTGTTTTCCGGATTCATTGTTGTCTCCCAAAGCTGCTCGGGGTTCATTTCTCCCAGACCCTTATATCGCTGAATTGATACGGAAGCCTTACCTATTTTTTTAACTATTGCGTCGCGTTGCTCGTCTGTATATGCGTACTCGGCTGTTTTACCCGATGAAATTTTATAAAGCGGCGGCTGGGCGATATAAATATGCCCTGCTTCCACAATGGGTTTAAAATGCCTATAAAAGAAAGTTAAAAGCAAAGTTCGGATGTGGGCTCCGTCAACGTCGGCATCGGTCATAATCACAATGCGATGATACCTGAGCCTTTCTATGTCAAAATCTTCTCCGATGCCCGTGCCCATGGCAATAATCAGAGCTTTAATTTCTTTCGAGGCGAGCATTTTATCTAGCCTTGCCCTTTCCACATTCAAAATCTTTCCCCTCAGTGGCAGAATTGCCTGAAACCTTCTGTCTCTGGCCTGCTTTGACGAGCCCCCGGCAGAATCTCCCTCAACAATATAAATCTCTGATTCTTCGGGTTTACGGCTAAGGCAGTCTGCCAATTTTCCTGGTAAAGCCAATCCCTCCAAGGCGCCCTTTCTCAAAACCGTTTGCCTGGCTGCTTTAGCTGCAAGCCTTGCCTTTGTGGCTAAAACGCAGTTTTCAATAATAGCCCTGGCATCCGACGGATTTCTTTCCAAAAAATCTGTCAGCCCTTCTGACGTTGCAGCCTCCACTGCAGGCCTTGCTTCCGGGTTTCCAAGCTTGGCTTTTGTTTGGCCTTCAAATTGCGGAGTGCGAATTTTAACGGAAACCACAGCAGTCAAACCTTCTCTTACGTCGTCGCCTGTAAAGTTTTCGTCTTTTTCTTTCAAAAATCCTTCGCGACGGGCATAATCATTCAGGCATCTTGTCAAAGCAGTTCTGAATCCTGAAATATGCGTACCTCCCTCAACCGTATAAATATTATTTGCAAAAGACTCTTCCGTGCATTCCATTTCTTGCGTGTATTGAAAAGCCACCTCGACTGCAATGTTATCTTTTTCGGCGGCGATGGAAAAAATATTTGGATGCCTTGGCGTATTGCCCTCAACCAAATATTTCACATAGCTGCCAACTCCGCCTTCAAAATAAAATGAGTAGCTGGTTTCTTCTCCTGGCTTTCTTTCGTCTCTAAAAACAACTCTGATACCCTTAGTTAAATAGCTTTGCTGTCGCAAATGGTTTAAGATCCTTTTTGGATCATATTTTAAGTCACCCTTGAAAATCGTGGGGTCATACTCAAAAGTTTGGATTGTGCCGGTGTCTGTGGCTGGGCCGACTTTCTTAACTGGACCTGTCGGCACACCCTTTTCATATTCCTGGCGCCAAACTCCACCATCTCTGTGGATTTCAGACTGCATCCAATCTGAAAGCGCGCAAACAACGGAAATACCCACTCCATGCAAACCTCCCGAAACTTTATACGCCTCTCCGCCAAATTTTCCTCCTGCATGCAAAGTTGTTAAAACTGTTTCCAAAGTAGACTTTCCGGTATCAGGATGTTTTTCAACCGGGATTCCTCGGCCGTCATCAGAAACTCTGACGCGATTATTCGGCATCAAAACAACTTCGATGTTATGAGCATAACCTGCCATTGCTTCGTCTAAACAATTGTCTACAACCTCCCAAATCAAATGGTGCAGTCCATCAACTCCGGTAGAGCCGATATACATTCCTGGCCTCATTCTTACAGGCTCCAACCCCTTCAACACATAAATGTCTTTGGCTGAATACTCACCCTCTTTTCTTTTTGTTTTTTTATCTGCTATTTCTTCGGAAACCTTGTCTTTTATTTCTTGGGCAACCGAAATTTTTGGCTCAGGATTTTTCTCAGCTTTTTTTGGCTCTGGTTTGCTTTCTGGCTTTGCGGCAACTTTTTTAGTTTCTTTTTCCGGCGCTTCTTCTTTTGACTTGATGTTTAACTTCATCTTAATTGGGCGTTTAATTCTTGTTTTGTTTTTTTCCTGATTTTTTCTTGTATTGCGTTTACCTCCTCTGCGGTCAGAGTCCTTTCATGGCTTCGGTAAACAATTCTAAATGTATAACTCTTATTGTCTTTGCCAAACTTTTCTTCATTCTCAAACTCATCAACCAGCTTCACCTCTTCAATCAAATTTTCTGCAAAATCGCGCACGATTTCGTAATAATTATTCAGGTTTATATTTTTATCTATCACAAAAGAAATATCGCGGCTTGTCTCTGGATATTTTGAAACCTCTTTGAATTTTGAATTTATGTCTTTGAACTGGCTGGTAATACGCGGGTCCTCTGACCACAAAATCCTTATATCGGGAATTTCCATTTTAATCATTGCCAACCTTTCGCCAAATCCAAATGCCCATCCATTATAAATTTCAGGGTCCAATCCAAAAGTCTTCAGGCACACCGGGTTCACAAGTCCGGCCCCATTTACTTCAAGCCAATTGCCGTTGAACATAATATCCATTTCAAGGCTTTCTATGGTATACGGGAAGTTATCGTCCAAAAATTTATATTCTATATTTTCTCCAAAAACTCCTTTTGCCAAATCAACCTGCACATCTTTAAGGTCTTGCTGGGTGATTATTTTTTTGTCTTTTTTGCAAATAAGCAATCCGTCAATTTGATGAAACGCAGGAAAATGATGCCTGTCTATTTCATCTTTTCTATAAACTATTCCTGGGGCCAGGGCTTTTATCTCGCCCTCTGTTTCCAGTCTTTTTAAAACCTCGGGGTCTTTTAAATAAAAACTCCAAAAGGCCGTCATCTGCGTCCTCAGCAAGTATTGGTCATTTAGATAATAAGTATCGGTTTCCCTTCTGCTTGGGTGGTCTTTTGGGGTATTCAGCAAATCAAAATCCTGCTCGACCGTGATAATTTTGGGAAAATCAACAATATCAAAATCTTTAAACCTTGGCAGGTTTATTATCTGGTCAAATAAAATCTTCACGGGTGACCCCTCTTTTCTGGTCAGGTCTGGCAGTTTTAAGAGGCGCTTTATTCTCTCCGATTTTGTGTCGGTTTTTTGCTGCAACTCAGCTATCAGTTGGGCTTCTTTTTCGTCTTTTATGACTATATTTCTTGGCATATTATTAATGTATTTTACCTTAAAAATTAGCTCCAATCAAGGAGTTTATTATGTCCAAAATTATAAGAATAACTATGATTGCCGAAATCACAGATAATATTATAATGGCCACCCTCTTGCTTTGCATAATGGATTTACTTTATCATAATTGAAAATTGTTTTGCAAATGCTAAGATAAAAATAATCACTGTGATAAATTTTAAAATTATATCGCTACGCTAAATTTATGAAAATAACTTTTTTAGGAGCTGCCCAAAATGTAACCGGTTCCAAGCATTTAATTCAAACAGAAAATCACAATTTGCTTTTGGACTGCGGATTTTACCAGGGCAAAAGAAAAGAATCAAACCAGCAAAACACTCAACTCCCTTTTGACGCCAACACTATAAATGCTGTTGTTTTGTCTCACGCGCATTTAGACCACTCCGGCTCCCTACCCACTCTCGTTAAAAATGGCTACAAGGGTAAAATATATTGCACCAAAGCAACCGCCGAAATTTCAAAATTTATCTTGTTAGATTCCGCCAACATACAGGTTTCTGACGCCGAATACCTGAACAAACATAAAAAGGAAGGCCAAGAATTGGTTACGCCTGCATATAACGAAGATGATGTCAAAAAAACATTAGAACATTTTGAAATCACAGAGTATCACTCTTGGGTAAAACTTAATGATGAAATAAGCTTTAAGTTATATGAAGCCGGCCATATTTTAGGCTCAGCTACCGTGCTTGTGAAAATTACGGAAAATGGAGACCAAAAAACTTTGCTGTTTACCGGCGACTTGGGCAGAGAAATAGCCCCCATATTAAAGAGCCCCGAACAGATAGAAGAAAATATAGATTATCTTGTTTCAGAATGCACCTACGGCAACAGATTACACAAACCCATGCAGGAGGCAGAAGAAGACTTGATTAAGATAATTTCCCAAATCGAAGCCACAGGCGGCAAAATTATAATCCCTGCCTTTTCGCTTGGAAGAACCCAAGAAATAATTTACATACTGCACAAACTTTTCAATGAAAAAAAGATTCCTGCCATACCTGTATATATAGACAGCCCGCTCACGATAAATATCACAGACATATTTAAAGAAAGCACAGAGAGATTTGATGAAGACTTTTATAAAGATTTTGGCAAAAACGGCCAGTCCCCCTTTGAGGCAGATAATATTTTTTACACCCGCACAACCGAAGAATCAAAATCCCTAAATGAAAAGCCCGGGCCTTTTATAATAATCTCGGCCTCTGGTATGGCCGAGGGAGGAAGAGTCTTACATCACCTTAAAAATAATATTGGAGATAAAAACAATATTATTTTAATTGCCGGATATCATGCCGTAAATACCTTGGGTAGGAAAATCAGAGACGGCATGACTCCCGTAAAAATTTATGGGGAACCTTACGATGTAAAAGCCCAGATTATCACTATGAATGAATTCTCGGCTCACGCGGACCAAAAAGAACTTTTAAATTATATAAAATCCTTAAATGGCCTAAAAAAAATATTTTTGGTTCATACCGAAATGGATCAGGCTGAACCTTTTAAGGAAATTCTAAAGGATGCGCTTTCCGGCGCGCAAATCAGCATTCCCTATTTTGAGCAGTCAGAAATTTTATAGACTCAAAACCTAATCAAAATCTCCAAAGTCGTAGTTGAATATTTTTGATTTTACCGGCCCCCAAAATATTAAGTGCATCTCAACCGCCACATATTTTGCGGCAATATTAAGCCTGCCGTCTTTATTTAATCTTCTCACTGAAACTGGAATTTGTACGCTTTTTAAAATATCAAATTTTGCCACCTTATTTATCCTGTAGACATAATCGTGATCTTCCGCCATTTTCAGGCTCTCATCAAACCCTCCTATTAAACGGTGTGTTTGGCTTTTTGAAAAAATACAAAACCCCGCCGCATGAGAAAATGTTTTTTTAGTGGCTAAAATATAAAGATTAGCTGCGTTGTGTAAGATTTTATCAACCTTCTTATCGCTCAATGGCTTTGCCAAACAGGAAACTGCCGAGCAATCGGATTTACCTATTTCTTCCATCGCTGTTTTTAAAAAATCTTTTGGCAGGACCACATCCGCGTCTAAAAACAAAAGCCATTCCCCCTTGGCGACTTGCGCCCCCCTGTTACGGCCTTGAGCCGGAGTGCCTCCTTTTACCACTTTGGCTCCAAACTTTGACGCCACAGAAGAAGTTAGGTCTATTGAGTTATTATCGGCCACTATAATTTCATAGTCCTTAAATGTTTGCTTTCTTATGGATTTTAAAAGCAATGGCAGATATCTTTCCTCGTTAAATGTCGGAATAATTATGCTAAGCATAAGAATTTTTACGGCTAAATTTGTTTTTAAGATATTTCGCAAATTCTATTATAAATACTAAAAATATTGAGTTTAAAATCAAGAACCCCCATTGCATGGGATGTAAAGGCACTATATTTAAAAGCTCTTGCGTGGCAGGCAAATAAGTTATAACCACGGCCAATGTCAGGCTAAATGCCACAACTATAAATAACCCTTTATTTGACCAGAAGTTTTCATATTTCCAAAACGGCTTGCGGAGCGTTCTGCAGGAAAAAATATAAGTTACCGAGCTAAATCCCAGTGACATAAAAGCCATAGTTTGCCCCATAACTAAATCCCCCCCATATAATCCGAAATACCAAAAGAAGAATAAAGACAAAAGCCCCGAAAGCATTGAAATCAAAAATATTAGAGAAAGAGCAAACTTATCCAATATTGGCTCATTCATTCTCTTTGGGCCGTCGGACATAACTTCTTTTTCCTTGGGTTCAAAACCAAGTATGAAATCTTCCGGTCCGTCGCACAATAAATGCAGCCACAAAATTTGCACCGCGGTAATAGGCAGGGGCCACCCCATCACTAGCGCGCCCAAAAGCAAAACAATTTCAGAAAAAGAGTTTGAAAGCACAAAAAATATTATTTTTTTTATATTTTCAAAAACAAGTCGCCCCGTTTCAATAGCCGAAATAATTGTCTTAAAATTGCTGTCCAATAAAATCATATCTGCCGTCTCTTTGGCTACTTCCGAAGCGTCCCCCATTACAATGCCAATGTTTGATTTTTTTAAAGCTGGCGCGTCGTTTACCCCATCGCCCGTCATTGCCACTACTTCTCCTCTTTGTTGCAAGACATCCACAATTCTAAGTTTCTGCTGAGGCGTAACCCTGGCAAAGAGTAAAACTTTTTCAATAATATTATTCAACTCGCTATCAGTCATTTTATCCATTTGGCGACCATCTATAATTTCATCCGGCTTCAAGTCTATACCAAGGTACGCCATAACCTTTTGGGCTGTTTTATGATAATCTCCCGTAACAACTTTTATTTTTAATCCAGATTTTTGAGCAATTGAGAAAGTTTCTTTTGCCTCTTTTCTAGGAGGGTCCCACAATCCTATCATACCATTCCATTCCAAGCCCTGTATGTTACTTGGCGAGATACTATCTATTTCATCTTGTCGCACTTCTTTTGAGGCTAGCCCCAAAACCTTAAGTCCCTTTTCAGACCAATTATTTATTTTGTTTAAAACCTCGTATTTTTCATCCTCTTGCAATCCGCACATTGAAAGCACAATTTCAGGAGCCCCCTTAACAAAAAGAGTATATTTAATTTGGTCATCTTCTTTAAGGGCATTTACCGTTGCCATAAACTTGTGCTCTGACCCAAAAGAAACTTCAAACACTCTTTCTGATGAATCAAAAATTTTCTGCGGATCAAAATTTTTAAGCCCTTTTAAATATTCCCAGAGGGCAATTTCAACCGTATCGTTTAGGTCATTGCAAAGACACATAGCCAAGAGTCCCTGCTTATTATTTTGCAACAAAGACTCTGTTACTCGCATATTGCCTTCTGTGATAGTTCCCGTTTTATCCATGCAAATTGTCGTGACTGAGCCCAGGGTTTCAACCGCTAAAATTTTTCTTACAAGCGCGTTCTTTTTAAGACTGGCTCTCATTGCCAGCACTAAAATTAAAGTTATAACTATAAGCAGGGCTTCAGGAATTATAGCCACAAAGATAACCATAGATAATTCCACCATTTCCAAAAGTTCTCGTCCGGTATACAACCCCACGATAAAAAGTAAACAAGACAACAGCATTGCTATCCAGATCAAAACGTATGTCATTTTTTTAAGCCGTAACTGCAGAGTTGTTTCTGGCTGTTCAGTCGTCTTAAGCGTTTGAGCTATTTCTCCTATTTTTGTCTGCGGACCTATTTTTACAACTTCAAAAACGGTTCTACCCGAGACAACAATCGTACCCATATAAACCGCGTCATCCACCTGTTTGCCCACTGGCTCGCTCTCCCCTGTCAAAATGGCCTCATTAACGAAGAAAGAAGCTGCTTCTAATATCCTTCCGTCGGCAGGAACTCGGTCTCCTTGTCCTAAAAAAACAATATCTCCTGGCACTAAATCCTGGGCCAAGACTCTTTGATTTTCCCCATCTCTTAAAACTCTGGCAATGGGCTTCACTAATTTTTTTAAAGCAAAAAGGGTTTTTTGAGTTTTAAATTCCTGAAAAAATCCCATTGCTGCGTTTACCAGAACCACGGCAAAAATTAAAAAGATATCAAGATATTTTTGCAAAAATACGGAAATCAATCCCGCAATCAAAAGCACATAAACCAGTGGATTAGCAAATTGCAATAGTAAAATTTTTAGTCCAGAAACCATTTTCTCCTCGGGCAGAGAATTTTTTCCATATTTTGTTTGTAAATCACGAACCTCCGCAGAGGAAAGATTTTTATACTTCATTTTTTAATTAGCTTAATTAAGCGACCAAATCATAAAATTAAGATAGGAAGCGAAAGTTACCCAAATTATATACGGCACAAGCAACCAGGCGGCAACTTTTGATGTTTTGGCAAAAGCGATAATGGTTGCAAAAATCGCAAGCCACAAAAATATTATTTCAACAAATGACCATCCTGGCGAATGTAAACCAAAAAATATAACCGACCACGTGGTATTTAATATCAGCTGGACAGCGAATACAGCCAAAGCGCGATAGTCTTTTTTAATCCACACAAGACCGGCAGCCACCCCCATAAGTAAAAATAAAATTGTCCAAACCGGAGCAAAAACCCAATTTGGAGGAGAAAGCTCTGGCCTGACAAGGCCGGCATACCAACCGGGAATAGACGGCATTGTAAATACAGACCCCACAATGCCCGCCATTTGAGATACCAAAATAGCGACAACTATTTTAAAAAAGTTTTTCATAAAATTATTATCAAAAATTTTTATGCCCATATTGTTTTAATGATTTTTTGGTATTTTTAATAAACTTGCCAAAATTTTTGTTTTTTTCTTTTTTTTCTAATTCT
>CAZQBZ010000025.1:0-9748 GCA_964592355.1 uncultured Candidatus Saccharibacteria bacterium | reverse complement strand
CCTGGGCAACCTGACAAGCCAGCTTTTTGCAAATGTTTATTTAAACGAGTTTGACCAATTTGCAAAACATAAATTAAAAGCAAAATACTATATAAGATACGCCGATGATTTTGTGATTTTCAGCCAAGATAAAAAATATCTGGAAAGCCTGATTCCTCAAATGCAAAATTTTTTGCAAAGCGAACTGAAACTTGCAATGCACCCCGACAAAGTTTTTATCAAGACTTTGGCCTCGGGAATGGATTTTCTTGGATGGGTTCATTTTTTTGACCACAGAATTTTGAGAACCGCCACAAAAAGAAGAATGTTCAGAAAATTAAGAAATAATCCGGGCAAAGAAACGTTAAATTCTTATCTTGGGATGTTGGGACACGGCAATTGCCATAAAATTTCGGATTTTTTGTTGTGAGAAGTAAAATATAGCAAGTGTCGTTAAAAATTTAAAAAGGCCCCGCCATATGGGGGCTTTTATTATTCAAAGTGAATTTTTTGCTGGAAAACTTTAAGCCTTTCTTTAAGCTGTAAATAGTTTTTCAGCTCCGGGTCTTGGGTCAAAATATCTTTGGCTGCCTGCCTTGTTTTTTCAACCAAAAAAATGTTTGAAAGTCCTTGCATTGCCATATCTCCAACACCCCATTGCTGGGTGCCGTAAAGGCTGCCAGGACCTCTAATTTCTAAATCTTTTTGCGCCAGCTCAAAGCCATTATTTGAATCAACCAGAGCCTTTAGCCTCTTGCGGTTTAGCTGGCTTGGGTCTGTGGTAAACAAGAAGCAATAGCTTTGCAAATCACTTCGGCCCACCCTACCACGGAATTGGTGGAGCTGTGACAGGCCAAACCTTTCAGCCCCCTCAATCATCATAACCGTGGCTCTTGGCACATCAACACCCACTTCAACCACCGAAGTGGAAAGTAAAATATCTATTTCTCCCTTTTTGAAATCTTGCATAATCAGCTCTTTTTCGGGAGCCTTCATTTTGCCGTGCAACATCGTTATTCTTAAATCCGGAAAAATATCTCGCGATAATTTTTCGTATTCTTCTTTTAGGGCTTTTACTTCGTTGATTTGCAAGTTCAAGGTTGCAGGATAATTTTGTATTGCAAAGCTTCCATAAACTTGGGGCAAGCCTTTAGCCTCCTCTTTTTTACTTTCTATTTTTGGGAAAATTACAAACACGCCCTTGCCCTCGGCAACTTCTTTTTTGATAAATTCATAAGCTTGTTGCCTTTCGTTGGGTGGTACAATAATCGTTTTAACTTTCTTGCGATTTTTTGGCATCTCATCAATTAAAGACAAATCCAAATCTCCATAAGCTGTCAAAGCCAAAGTACGAGGGATTGGCGTGGCAGTCATAGACAGTAGGTGTGGAACATATTTCTTATTTTTAATTAAGGCGTCGCGTTGCTCAACTCCAAATCTGTGTTGCTCGTCAACAACGACCAGGGCTAAATTGCTAAATTCTACACCCTTTTGTATTAAAGAATGCGTACCACAAGCAACGCTTATTTGCCCAAATTCCAAATCTCCAAGAAAACTTTTTTTAGAGACTTCAAAAACTTTACCGTTTCTAAAAATTCTTGCGTCCTTGCCTGTTAAAAGCCCACAGCACACGTCGAATTTTCCAAGCAGGTCGCACACAGATTTAAAGTGCTGTTTTGCCAAAATTTCGGTTGGCGCCAAAAAGGCAATCTGATACCCGTGCTTGGCCGTATTCAGCGAAGCCATTGCCGCAACAACCGTTTTTCCCGACCCAACATCGCCCTCAAGAAGCCTGGACATTGGCACAGGCTTTTCTAAATCTTTTAAAATTGCAAAAGCGCATTTTTTTTGGGAGTCGGTTAATTGAAAAGGTAAGTTGTCGGTGAATTCTTTCATTAAATCTGCATTCATCGGGCAAGCCCTGGCCATTTTTTGCTGCAGTTTTATTTTCTGTTTTAAAACATTAAGTTGGATTAAAAAAAGTTCTTCAAAAGAAAATCTGGCTTTGGCAGCATCAGCAGCTTCAAAGCTTTCTGGAAAATGTAACTGCCATAAGGCCTCGTTAATCGGCAAAAATTTGTGCTTTTTAACAATTTCCTGGGGCAAACTTTCTGTTACCTGCTCTGCAAACCTGTAAAGCAAAGGTTTTATTATGTATCTTAACCATTTTGAAGTAACACCGCGGGTTTCAGGATACACTGGCACAATGCGGCCCGTATGAGTTAGGCTGTCATTTTGGCCTATGTCGTTGATTTTTTCAAAGCTTGGACTGCTTAGATAAACACCTTCTTTAAACAGGCTGATTTTGCCTGCCAGACAAACGCAATCATCTTGTTTTAAGCTTTTTTCCAAATACGGCTGGTTGAACCAAATTGCTTTTACTTCACCTCCGCCATCTTCAATAATTGCCTCCGTGATGCCAAAACCCCTCTTAAAAGTGTTGCGTGACTCTATTTGTGCAATTCTGCCTTGTATGCAAACCGTCTCACCCAATCTTTGGCGAGCCTGTTTTATTGTGATAATTTCAGAAAAGTCGTCATACCTTGCGGGAAAATGATAAAGCAAATCCCTTATCGTCTTAATGCCGAACTTTTTAAGCCGTTTTGCATAGGCTGTTCCGATTTTCGGGACCTCTTCAATTTTTGTGTCTAACGACATCATTTTATCAACAAAATTATTGTCAAAAGTATTGCCCATGATATTGCCATAAAGTAGACAGGCCATGCCCACGCATCCGAAAATCCGTTTATTTTAAATTTAAACGGATAGAATATTTTTATTGCCCATTCTTTTTTGTGGCTGAATATATCAACCGCAAGATGTGACAGATAAGCCGCAAAAGCCAACTTGGGCAGGTTGAAAATTATCACAGCAGGGTAAATTACTATTACAGCAAAAAACAAGCTGTGGGTGGTGTCATAAGCTTTTGCCAGCACGGGATGTTTTTGCTGCGATTCCCGCCAGTCTCCATTTTTTGCAATCCATAAAAATCTTTTATTTTCTTTGCCCAAAACAATATATGCAGGAATTAAAACAATATCGGCGATTACGGAAAACAAAATAATCCAAAAAGCCTGCCAGTCATAAATCCCCGCCAGCAAGCAAATTATCCACCCTATTAAAGCATGGCTTACTATATCCATATAAATTTATATTATCAGTCAAAAACTGCAAAATCAAACGAAAACTGGCGGCTGTTCTGCGAGAAGCAAATCAGCCGCCGTGGAGGTAGGCTTTTAGCTTTGCAGCTCAGCCTTGAAGTTTTCAAAAAAGACAAGGTCGTCAATGGGAAGCGCATCCTTTTTCCTTTCGATCCGTTCGATGGCCAGGGTCAGCACGGCCTTTGGCCATCTGAGCTTGATGACGGGCAGCAAGTGCAGTAAAGACTTTTTGCCCTTGAATTGCACAAGCAAGTTCTTGAGCTGCTTTTCTGCATTCTTGCGCTCTTGGGCTTCTGCGAGAAGCCGCTTTACTTGGTCCTCTTGCTGCTTTGCAGCCATTTTGCTGTCAAAACAGCGGTTCGCCGGATTTCTCTGCGCCTGGTTCATAACATTCTCCTTTACGAGGGGAGTTGAGGCTTTGCTTTTTACCTCCTTTCAAGCAAAGCCAGGGTTATAAAAGAACTTAAACCTTATCCTGTTTAGTGCCCTCGACAGGATTCGAACCCGTATTACAACCTCCGCAAGGTCGTGTCCTATCCATTGAACGACGAGGGCATTTTGCCTTGCCTATGGCAAAGGCATTATTACTTTGAAATCACCGGCTGCGTAGGCTGCCACCTGATATTGCGTGAAATAAAATGTTATTGTTGGGCTGTCTATATTGGCATCGCTTAGCAAAAATATAGAAAAATTTTCTTCTTTTGGCCCGGCTCCCTCTTGTATCCAACTATCATCAGACATTTCTATAGCTCCGCTTTGGGTCATCTGTTTTTTTAAATCCTGAACGCAGTAATCTGAAATCTTTTGCAGATAGTCTGGCGTTTCAGAAAATATATCAGCAAGTTTTATCTCTTTGTTTGTCCTAAAATCCCAATTTATTGCCTTAAAATAAGCTGATCCGTGAGCGCCTCCTGTAAAGTTATAAATATTTATCACGACGCTTGCCATATTATCATCAAGCCTGCCCTTGTCATAGCTTATCACTAAAGAATATGACCTTGGAAATTGTTCATAGCTTTCCGGGTCGGTTTCTTTAACCGCCGCGTCATTTTCCAGAGAAATCTGTTTAAAGCTGTTCACCTCACTGTTTATAATATTCTCAACAAAATTATTAAATCCATCTTGCCCTTCTATATATGGGTAGGTTATGTCTATTTCAAATGGCTTTGTGTTGTCGGCTATTTTTTTATCTTCTATTGTTGATGTTTTTGGTTCTTCTGTTTGTGGCTGAAGTGTCGTTGTCGGCGCGACAACGTTCTTGGAATAGAGGTAATATGCCGTGCAGGCTAGGGCCGCTATTATTAAAAGCGTTAAAAATATTTTTTTGGGTGCTGTCATAAATATTTTATGAATTTTAAATTCACCTTTAAAATAACATATTAAGCCCTTTTTTTCAAATTATTAAAAGTCCATTGATTTTATCGGATTTTAATAGTAGAATTGTCATATTAGGAGAGGTGGCTGAGCGGTCTAAAGCAACAGGTTGCTAACCTGTGCCCCGTAAGGGGTCCGTGGGTTCAAATCCCACCCTCTCCGCCACGGAGGAGTCGCATAGCGGCTATTGCACCACTCTTGAAAAGTGGAACCCCTCACGGGGTTCGTGGGTTCGAGTCCCACCTCCTCCGCCAACACATTTTTTATCGATGTCAATCCGATTGCCCTAGGCAACAGGGCGACCCGATTACTCTAAAGAAAAAAAGGAACAATAAATCGTTCTTTTTTGTTATATGATTATGGTGAATTATGGACGCATATACTAGTTTGACTAATAATTGATAATAGCGCATAATAATGGCAGTTCCTTAGATTTAAACATTTTTCTTTCTGTTTCCCAAGAAGCAGAGAGAAGAAAAAGGATTGATCAGAGAGGTCGGAAGACCGCCAATGATATCCTTCTAGAAGACGCCGTCTTCCAGAAGAAGTATTTGGATTACTTCTTTCGGAGGAAAGATTTCTTTTTTCTTGATACTTACAATGACACACCGGAGGAGTCCGTATCAAAGATAAAAGCAGAGCTTTTGGCGAGAGGTGTACTGTCTTGTCAATAAAGGAGATAATGCTTGTATGAACATCTATATGAAGCTTACAATCCCTGAGAAAATGATTTCATCCCTTTCTGATTTGCTTGCCCCTCTCGATATCAAGATCGGCGAAGCAAGAACAATTGGGGGCGGAAGAATGGAGGTCGACGCCTACGTAACAGGAAAAAATTTTGTTGCTTCCAAAGAGTTGCTCCAGGAAGCAGGCATAATAGTAGAATCCTTTTAAAGGAGAAAATTTATGAAAGGGCTTCTAGTTACGCTCGAAGGACAGGACGGGTCCGGTAAATCCACTCTAATGAAACTCGTTGCAGAAAAGCTTAAGAGGGAGGGTTTTCCGACGATAACTATCGATGAATTCTCTAAAAATGTTGTGGGGCTATTCTTGAGAGATGCTCTTGAGAAGAATAAATTTTTGAGGCTGAATCCCTCGGGACCATCGGCATTGACGGAGACTTCGTACATTCTGGCCGACCTTCATTCTCAGGATGAGTCTGAAATAAGACCAGCCATTGGGGCGGGGGCAGTTGTTATAAAGGAGAGGCATATAGATTCGGTTTTGGCATGCCAAATACCAAAGATTGTAGACGACTATCCCCAAGTAGATCTGGAAAAACTTTTTATGTGGCTATCTGCCGCCGTATCTATGATATTATCTCCAGACGTGACGTTTTTCCTAGATGTCCGAGAAGAGGAAATGGTCAAAAGGATAAGGGGCAGAGGGGAATCTGTCTCGGAGACAGATATGGCAATCTTCAGGCGAAGACAGACGATTTATGATCGTTTGGGGCTAGAAAATTGCGCTCGTTGGTACCGTCTCCAAAACAACGGAACGCCGGGCGAGGCTGTTTGCGCCATGGTTGCGTGTATCTCGGAAAAAATTCGAAATCAAGTTTGATACAAGGGGTAGGTATAACCGCCCCTCTTTTTTTACGAATAAGATTGAAAAATTATAGAGAATTGATAAAATAAACAAATAGAATAAAATCTTAAGTAAAAAATATGGAAAGTAATAAGTTGAAAGTTGGTATTATGGGTTTGGGGCATCAATCATACGAAGATCACATACCAGCGTTAAGAGAGTCTAAAGATGCGGAGCTTGTGGCTGTGGCGGAAGTTGATGATAAAAAGTTAAAAGAATTTTTAAAAGAAAATAAAAATATAAAAGGTTATAATAGTTACAAAGATTTAATAAAAAATCACAAGCTTGATTTTGTTATAATTGCGGTTCCTCATTTCGAGCACTGTAATATAACGAAAACGGCTATCGAAAATAAAATTAATGTTTTAAAAGAAAAACCTTTCGCTATGTCTTTGAGGGAAGCTATGGAATTAAAAGAATTAGCTGAAAAAAATAATGTTAAAATTTCTGTTACTTTGCAAAGGAGATTTAATCCGATATATTCAACCTTTTTCCAGCTTATTGATAAAATTGGAAAAGTTTTTTATATAGATGCAGTCTATACTTTTCATACTGATTACCCGGAAGATGGTTGGCGTGGGAAAAAGGAGACTGCTGGCGGGGGATGTCTCATAGATATGGGATACCATATGATAGATCTTTTGATATGGTACTTTGGATTACCAGACAAAGTTTTTTCCGATATGTCATCTTTGGCAAAGGAGGGCGTATTCTACGATGCAGAAGATACTGCTAGGGTGATATTTAGATACGATAGCAAAGATTCTTGGGGATCTTTGCTTATTTCAAGATTTATTCCTCCAAAACAAGAATTTTTGAATGTTTATGGAACAAGGGGAACTATACATCTTGAACGCGGTTCAATAGAAAGATATTCTACAGATGGAAAATTACAAGAATCTTTAAAAAGGGAGAATAGTTGGCCTTCAGCGGCGCTGGATCAAATAGATTATTTTACGAAGGTGTTAAAAGGAGAACGTAAAAATATTAATGGGCCAGAATCCCACTTGGATCACATGGCATTTATTGAAGCGGCCTATAATTCAAAGATTAATGGATGTTATGTAAATCCAAAAGATATCAAAAATATATGAAAAGTGATTTAGCCATTTTAGGCGGGAAAAAATCAATTTTGCAAAAACCCCCTCACTTTGTTTGGCCGGTAATAGATAAAAATATTGAGAAAGTCGTTATCAAACAACTAAAGCAAAGCATCTCAATATATGACAGAAGCGGAATATTTAAGGAATTTGAAGATGCTTTTGCAAAAATGCATGGGGTAAAACACGCTTTATTGTGTAGTTCAGGAACGCTTGCCATTCATTCAATGTTTATAGCAGCCGACTTTAAAGAGAGTGATGAAGTTATATGTCCAGCATATACATTTTTTGCCACAGTCTCTCCATTGCTATTTACCGGCGCCAAGCCGGTTCTATGTGATTGCGATGAAAACGGCAATATTGATCCCGATGAAATTGTTAAGAAGATAACACAAAAAACTAAGGCGGTTATTGTAACACATATGTGGGGTATTCCCTGCCAAATGGATCGCATTTCTGAAATATGTAAAAAAAATAATTTATTACTGCTAGAAGATTGTTCTCATGCACACGGCGCATATTACAATGGCAAGATTGTTGGTTCTTTCGGCGATATGGCCGCATGGAGTCTGCAGGGACAGAAGAATGTTACTGGAGGAGAAGGGGGAATTTTTTTAACTAATAACGGTGATTTTTACAGTAAGGCGTTATTACTCGGGCATTACAATAAAAGATGTAGGCAGGAGATATCTAAGGAAAGCCCACTGTACAGATATACCGTAACAGGTATGGGGTTAAAATATAGGGCACACCCACTGGCGATTGCTATAGCATATGAAAATTTAAAAAGAATGGATGGGTATTATAAAGTTAAAAAAAATTTCGCTGAAAAAATAATGAATGAATTTTCCAGCGAAAAAGGACTCAAAACTCCGGTTTTTGATAAAAAAACTATTCCATCATGGTACGGATTTATTTTTCAGTATAAGGGGGAGGAATTGGACAATCTTCCCATAGAAAAGTTTTTTGCTGCTCTACAAGCCGAGGGATTGTCTGAAGCAGATCGACCTGGATCGACTTTGCCATTAAATCTTTTACCTCTTTTTCAGACTCCTAAAGAATTATTTCCCGTTTACGGAAATAATGGTTTTTCATATAATCCTGGTGATTTCCCAAAAGCCGAATCATTTTCTAAAAATGCAATAAAATTTCCTGTATGGGTTAATAAGAGAGATGAAAAAATCTTGAATAAATATATTTTCGCCATTAAAAAAGTATTAAGGAATTATAAGGAATTATTATAAAAAATGGAAAATAAAAAAATATTACAGAAAATAGTTTTAGGCGGGGTTGTGGTAAATGATAATAAAATATTGTTACTTCAAAGAAATAAAGACGAAAAAACATATCCTAATCTCTGGGAGCTTCCGAGTGGCAAAAGAGAAGCACTAGAATCATCAGAATCCGCATTAGTTAGAGAAATTAAGGAAGAGTGCGGTCTTGATGTTTCGATAATTTTTCCATTATCAGTTTTTGATTATCAGATAGAGAAGCCCGAGGAGATTAGAGATTCTACTCAAATAAATTTTATAGTCAAGCCGAAAAACAATTTTGATGTAGAAATCAGTTCAGAGCATCAAAATTTTGCATGGATTAGTGAGGATGAGATAAATAATTACAATGCGACAGATTCTGTAAAAAACTGCCTAAGAACAGCTTTTTCATTAATTCAAGTTTTAAAAACAGTTGGTATTTTATAAGCAATAATTGTTTAAATTAATAAAATAAAAAGGCATAGGGATTAGTTTATCCCTATGCCTTTTACGCCTTCGTTTATCACTCGATTTTCGAGATTTTAAACCTCTTGTGTTCGCCTCCGATAATGCCGCTACGGACTTCGTTTTCCTTTGCTCCGATGAGCATGCTTGCTAATGGCGCAGCGTAGGAAATTGATTCAAGTCCTTCTTTTTTGTTTCTGAGAATCATGTAGCTGCCGACCCTGAACTTCATAGTTTCTTTTGTATCACAGTCTTCTACGGTGATAATTCTTCCGATGAGAACCTCCTCTCCGGTCCCAGCTGGAGTAACTACCTGGGCACTGGCTCTTAATGCTACGAGTTCGCGTAGGCGATTTGACCACATGGCTGCACTACGCTGGCTTTCTTCATACTCGAAATTGTCGTGCCATGTGTCTGCGCCTTCTTTGCAGCTTCCTCCGGCCTGTTGGAGAACGTCTTTTATCCTTTCATCGATATCGTGTATCGATTCATTGAGCGCCTCGAGATCATCTCTTAAGAAGTAATGCTTTTCCAAAGTTATTCTCCTTTGAATGAAAAACAAATTACGCATGGTAAGAACTAATATAAATATAACATATTTTATAGTATATGTCAAATATATATCCTATTCAAATGTATATAGGCAGTTTTATATTTTTTGTGATAAGATGAGAAAATAGAGCGACGCAAGACAATAAAGTATCGGACAGACCCACGTGGTTCGAGTCCCACCTCCTCCGCCAATTTTCACTTTTTGTGAAATCGTAAGAAACAGCCTCGGCGCAAAGCGCCTCGGCATGGTATTTTTCCGCAATTTTGAAGGCATTTT
>CAZQBZ010000024.1:0-10084 GCA_964592355.1 uncultured Candidatus Saccharibacteria bacterium | reverse complement strand
TCCCCTTCCAGCTCTTTAATATTTTTATTTGGGAAAAGGTCCATAAATATTGTGATTTTTCCCTTTTGGGACAAATCTTCTATTTGGGAGCTGGCGTTTAAAATAGCTGGCCCCGATAACCCAAAATGGGTAAAAATAACTTCTCCGTTAATCTCCAACCTCTTTTTATTGTCGCACAATAAGTTAAATTGCGCTGAATTTATTGATATCCCTTGCAAGCTTTTAACCCAATCTTCTTTTATTTTTACGGGGACAAGCCCGGGCTTTGGGGTTTTTATATCGTGCCCCAAGGATTCAGCGAAGCTATATCCCTGGCCCGTTGACCCTGTTGCTCCATAAGATTTTCCGCCTGTTGCCAAAATATAGCTTTTAGCGGATATTTCTCTGCCATCGCTTAAAATTACTTTGGAAATTTGTTTGCCGTCTTTTTCAACACGGACTACGTTTGAATTATAAAAAACAGAAACTTTTTTATCTTTCAATATTTTTTCAAGCAAGTTTACGACATCGCCGGCTTTATCTGTATGGCAATAAACTTTTGAGCCTTCTGTTTTAGTTTTTAATCCGTTTTTATTAAAAAAATCAATGGTTTTATTTACGTCCAAGCATTTAAATGCTGGCAAAAGAAAAAAACCCTCTTTGCCATATTCTTCGGCCAGCTTTTTGATGTCAAAGGTCGCATTTGTGATATTGCATCTTCCCCCGCCTGTAAGCAAAAGTTTTTTGGCCAGACTTTTGTTTTTTTCCAATACTGCGACATTCAGGCCAAAATCAGCTGATGCTATCGCAGCCATTATTCCGGCCGGCCCTCCGCCGATAACCAATACGTCAAAATTATCTCTGGTTTTCATCTTTCAAATTGGCTTTTTTCTTGATGTAAACCTTAATAGCCTTTGATTCACCGGGCTTCATATCGCCCAATTTATAGTTTCCTATTCTAACTCTTTTCAGAGAAGTGACAGAATAGTTCATTTCCGACATCATCACGCGGATTTGATGTCGTTTGCCTTCATTTAAGATCATGGAAATTTTATTGCGGCCCAAAAGCTTTGCTTTTACCGGTTTTAAAGGCCCAAAAGTATCCGTGTCCATGCCTTGGGCGAAAATTTCAACAATTCCGTGCCTTATGGGTTCTGCGGTGGTGACATGATATTCTTTGGCGAATTCATCCTTGTCTGATAGCACCTCCCTTGCAAACCTGCCATCATTGGTCAAAAGCAGCAGGCCCTCTGATTCTTTATCCAGCCTGCCTATCGGATAAACTTTTTTATCGCGCCATTGCGCAATCACGCTTTGCATTTTGGGTTTGTCTTGTGTGGCAAGGCCCTTTGGCTTGTAATATGAAAAATACAAAAGCTCTTTTTTTGCGTTTTTGTTTTCTTTAAGGGTTATTTTGTCATCTTGTTGCACAATAGAGCCGTTTTCCGCCCTTTTTCCGTTTATAAAAACCAGGCCGGCTTCAACCAGCTTGTCGGCTTCTCTTCTTGAAGCCAAATTCATATCGCGCAAATATTTATTTATTCTTATTGGAAATTCCATAATTGTTAATTCAATATAGCAAAAAAGCCCCCAGCCGCACAAGTGCGCGGTCGGGGGCGAGGTGTAATGGAAACGGCCCTATCGGGACAGACCCATTTTTTCATTCAGATACTCCTGGACATGAAGGCCAGTCAGGCGCCGAAAGATGCGCTGATAAGTGGCATCGGTGCGGTCGATGACACCATCGGGCACCTTGAGCGAATGCACCCAGGCCACGTCTTCGGGCTTTTCGGGGTTGTGCTTGTTGATGCCAAGCTCAATGCCCCACGCCCTGACAAGCTGTTTGTCATAGGGGCTGGGAGCCTTCCTGGTTTCCATTTGGCGGCTCTTTTGCCACTCGTCGAAGTCCCAGAAGCGTGAGCTGTCGGGAGTGACGATTTCATCGCCGATGATCTCGCTGAACTCGAACTTGGTGTCGGCCAGTTTGATGCCACGGCTTTGGGCATAGTTGCTGCAAATCTGGAAGATCTGCAGGCCCATAAGGGTTTGCAGAGGATAGGCCCGGCGCACCTCGCGGAACGACATGTTTTCGTCATGTCCTTGTTCAGCCTTGGTAGTCGGGGTATCCAGAATGTAGGGCAATGCATCGCCGTCTTGCAGGCCGGGCGGCAATTGGTGGTCGCACACAGTGCCATCCTTCTTGTATCCCGACACGGCCGAACCCGTCAGCACCGAGCGGTAGATAAATTCCACCGGCGCCATCTGCATCTTCTGCACGACAATGGCCCGCGATTGCAGATCTGGATTGTCTTGCAGGTGCCGAGGCAAGTATTCGTCGATTCTGGCGCCTGCCGCAAGCAGGTGCGTCTGGATGTTGAACTGCCCCAAGTATTCCGACCAGAAGTGGTTCATGCAGTTGAGCACAACCCCCTTTCGAGGAACCAGGGCGTTTAGCACAAAATCGAAGATGCTCAGGCCGTCGGTTGCCACCGACAGCAAAGTGCTTTCGGATAGCTCGTAGGTGTCGCGCACTTTTCCGCGCGACAAGAGTCTGATTCCTTCCAATAGCGGCCAATTGGCGCGCACGGGTGAAAGTTTAGCCATTGGGCCATTCCTTTCCGTAAGAGTAAGGGTAAAGGTTTTCAAAGAGACAATGGTATTATGTTAACAAACATCACGAATTTGTCAATTCAGTCAATGGTTTAAAATCTTTTTCTTGTTTTATTATTTCTTCATAAAATTTCCCCTTTTTCCAGTAAACCTTATATGCCATAGCCCCTTTCTTGGAGTAAATTATTCTATATTTATCATCAACAACTTCTATCGCGCAACAGTTATCTATTGCAATGGCGATACCAGAAGTTTTTTTCATCATTTCTTTTAATCCCTGTTTTCTGTGTGGTTCAAAATCATAATGCGGGCTATGTGATGCGTTTATAAACCCCAGCCCAGAGAGTTTCATAAATTTAACATCTTTGCTATTTAAATTTCTAGAATCTGAAAGTCCATATTTAAACCAGCAAATGGATCCTGCGCTTATCCCAGAAAGCACAACTCCCTTTTTGGCAGCCTTTTTCAAAATTTTATCCAAGCCTGTTTTGCGCCAGACATTCATGAGTTTTGCCGTGTTTCCTCCGCCAACATAAATTATGTCGGAGCTTAAAACTTTATTCTCAATTTCCTTTTTGGATAATTTTTCTTTTATTAAATATAGAACATCCGTTTTGCATCCCAATTTATTGCCAAAATGTTTTTTAACAACTTCATAATATGATTCTGAATCAAAACTAGCCGTTGGAACAAAAAGAAACGTCGGGCTTTTTTTGCCCGTTAATGTAATGATTTCTTTGTCTATTTTAGTTGTTTCAGTGGGAAACCCCGGCCTGCCGATTTCTCCACCACCCAAGGCTATAATTTTCATATAGTTTATGTTTTATTTTCTGATTACAGATGATTTGAACCATTTCTCCTGAAAGTTAACTGCTTTTAATATTGCCTCGTCGCCGATTTCCTTAAAATTTTCTGGAACAATTACGAGTTTGTCATCGTCATCATCCAATCTATGTATAATAGCAACGCACTTGGCGGTGAATTCTTTGACGGGATTATCAATTCCTAAAAGATATGCATCAATTTCTTCTCCATCTGGAGCCTTAGTTTCTGGTACAAATCCATAATTTGATTCATAAATAAAGCCATATTTTGGGTGCTTAGAGCCAATCGGCCGATCTATTTTTATGCTGACAGTTTTACCCAGATATTTTGTCGCGTAATTCTTTTGCATCTAGGTGTTATTTTCCGATTTTATAACCCCCCAAACATCCTCAATAATCTGTTCTGGATTTTTAGCTAAAACAGTTCTTATTCCCAGTTTTTCGGCTGGCAAAAGATTTTCTTCTTTGTCATCAATAAAAAGGCATTCTTTTGGGTTAATGTTCATTTCTTTTATTACTAACTCGTAAAATTCCAAATCTGGTTTTTTAAGTCCTCTCTCACACGATAGAAAAACATTATCAAACAGATTATCTTCATTATTTTCTCTAACTATTTTTGCCTGATAAGGAAACATATTCGATAAGACAGCCAATTTAAATCCTTGGTTTTTTAGCTCCCCAATCAGATCTATTACTTCTGTAAAAAACACAAAATTTTCTCTGTACATTCTGTGGGCATTCTTGCCACATTCCTTGGGCACGGTTTTACCTGTTATTTTGGAAAATTCTGTCCAAAATTTTTCTTCAGTTATGAGACCCTTATCAAAGTTTTCTATAATTGGCTTAAATTTTGGAACAAATTTTTTATATTTCTCAATAGAAATTTTGTATAAGTCAGTAACAGTCAAAGAAAATTTCTGGGATTTTTTTACCACACCGTCATAATCAAATATAACCGTTTTTATCATATTTTTTTATTCTTTAAAATCTTCTTTTGGCGTTCCTGAAACCAAATGAAAATGCAAATGCTGGGAACTTTGGAAACTTCCTCCGTTTGTGATTATTTTATAATTTATTTCGGACAAATTCATTTCTTTTATAATATCCTGTGCCACCTCGAATATTTCTTTGACAATTTGCATATCTTTTACATCTGCCAGTCTTGTTATATGTTGTTTTGGAATAATAACTATATGTAAAGTCCAATTTGGATTGGTATGATAAAAAGCCAAAACATTTTCTGTTTCTCTGACCTTTTTGACTCCAATTTTGTTATTCAATACAAAATCGCAATAAAAATCGTTTGGTTGCATACTTTTTTTAATAACTTATCTATTCTATTTCCTTGCATGTATATTTATCTTTTCCACTCTTCAACCTCGGGATGAAAATCAACCTGGTGCGCTGGTATTCCTAATGAAATTCCATACTCTTTTGCTTGGTCGTATTGTTGCTTACTGGTTTTATCTGTTTTAAATACTTTGTTTTTGAAAATAATTAAGTGTGTAGTTTCATTTTTAAAATCAGCATACCAATTGTGCTTAGAGTCCAGATCTTGACTAATTTTTTCTGCGATAGCCTGTGCTTCGTCTTCTAAAACTTCAACTGCATGTAAGGTCCACTGTTTTATCCAAGGAGTCTTATGATTTTCTGTGACTGGTTCAATCTTGGTATTTAAGATTTTAACCTGTTGCAAGACATCTTTGTTTTCTAGGCTTTCTTCGATGATAACACCTATATAATTCATATTTTTAAAAATCTTCTTTGTTTAAATATCTTATCAGGGCGTTTTGCAAGGCATTTTCTATAAACGGTTTTCTATTTCGCACAATATCATCAACATGTTTTTTATGTTTTCTATCTTTGCTTTTTTGCAGATACCCGTCTAAATTATCGCCCAAATATATATCTTCTTGCAGCAAATTCTGGAAATATTTTGGCAGCAAAAATTTATGGGATTGGCTTGAAATTTGGTATCCGGTTTTATCCATAATTGCCACCCAGCAAAACATTTCGTATCCTTGCTTTTCTTGGTGATAACCCACTTCGATGCCAATGCTAAAATCTTCGTCCATTATTTCATTTGCGGCCCCAATTGCCCTATTTATAGCCCCTTTTTCCGTTTCTTCACTTGTTTTGGGTTGTTCGGGCACTCCACTCTTTGCCGCAACAGGAAAAAGCTCGGCCTTAACTTTTAAGCCCTTTAAAACCTCTTTTAAATATTCTAACTTTTGTTCTGAAGTTGTGCCTACGGCAATTTTAATCTTTTTCATCTTTATCTGATATTTTTTGCAAATAGTTGTTTATAAGCTCAATGTCTTTTAAATCCTTTTCGCGGGCCAATGCGGTTTTAAATTTTATCAATTCTTTGAGCTGCAAAAACGGCACGTCGCAAATGATTTCAGCCTGTTCTATCAGGTTTTTATTGTCCGGCTTATAATCTCCGTGCCACAAAGTTGTATTTATTTCAAATATATCTTTTTTAAGCACCTTAAATTTTCCTCCCACACCCTCAACTTCCACAACTTCCCAACCCTTTTTTACCAGCTCATCATAAAGTTTTTCAGAAACCAAAATGTCTATGTCTTTAAAGGCCCTAATTTCACGGGCTGCCATCGGACCCGACCCCACAACTACATACTCCCCTATCGGCAAATCCAGCTTTTTAACTTCTTGAAAAATATTCATATTTTAATTATTTGTTTTTGCCATTAAAATTCTTGGTTCGCCATCGCCAAAGTAATTTTCCATTTGTTTTTCGGTTAAAAATCCAAATGAAAAATATAGTTTTATCGCGCTTTTGTTATCGGGATGTGTAACCAGCTCTATTCTTTTATAATCCTTCAGTTCCTCTAATATCATCTTTATGGTCTGTTTTCCTATTCCCTGGCCGCGCAACTCATGGTCAATGCATAATCCGCTTATGTATGCGACGCCATTTTCTTTTATTTCATAAGAAACGTCGCCGACTACTCTATCGTCGGACATAATAGCAAAAATTCTCGCGCTTTCTTTGGCAAATTCCTCCTTCCACTCTTTGTTAGTTGTCATCGCAGAATATGTTTTTGAATTGGCTGTTTGTTCAATCTCTATAAACCTCTCAATGTCTTCGTCTTTAGCTTTTCTCAGGCTTATTTCAAGCATTATATTTTATATAATAATATTTATTGTACCCTGTTTATCCATTTTTTCTTTAGGTTTTCTTCAAGATCAATGCCTAAAAGGTGAGCATTCATCATTAAAAGACCCAAAACATCAGCCATTTCCTGACCTAAATGTTCTTTTGATTTATCCTGTGTTTCAATCTTTTCGGGTCTGCATTTGCCTTTGTGTATTAACAAAGCTTGCGAAAACTCACCCACTTCTTCATAAAGTTTAAGCAGGGCAAAATCTTCGTCTATTTTAATGTTATACCTTTGGCCGTAGCTTTCGCCGTTTTTTACAACAGCGTCTTGCAAATCTTTAAATTCCATAAAATTATACCCCCCCTATTTTACTCGGCCGAGTTATCTTTTAAAACAGTTTCTATTTTTGCGATAACTTCTTCAAGAAATACTTCAGCCTTAACAAAATATCCAATTGCGCCGAGTTTTAAGCATTTATCCATATCGCCTTCTGAATAAAGATTGGATAGCACTATTACAGGTATTTTAGCAATAGAGGCGTCATTCTGTTTTTTTGTCAAAATTTCAAACCCATCAACATTGGGAAGAATCAAGTCCAATAAAATTAAATCGGGCTTTTCGTCATATATCGCTTTTAACCCTTTTTCCCCATCTATCGCCCAAGAAACTTGAAACCCCTTACTCAAAAGCTTTTTATGGGTTAATCCCCCTATGGCGGGATCGTCTTCTATTAGCAAAATTTTGTTTGACATAGCGATTTAAGATATTAATTTATAATTATTCCATTATAATTTATCCAGTTGTCAAAATAAATAGGGGGCGTGCTGAAAAAAAGCATTATAAAGGTTTGTTAATTATTTTTTTAATTATTTATGCTAAAATATATGAATAATAGCTAATCATAAATAGGTATGTATTTTAATATTTATGCGATAGAGGCCTTTATAAATTTTACAATAGGAACCATATTCGGAGTTTTGGTTTTTTCCAAAAAACCGCGCAGGGAAAAAGATATTGCCCTTTTCGCCTTTGTGTTTTTAGTTACCATTTGGAATCTATTTTATTTCATTTGGCAGACCATAACTGACGACTATGGCTCTGCTTTATTTTGGGTTAGGATATTAATACTTCCGGTCATATTTATACCAGCATCTTACTATTATCTTGCCCTTACTTTTTCGGATTCCGTAAAACAAAATAAAAAATCACTTATTTTTGTTGGAATAGTTTCTGTTATATTTTTTATTTCAGACCTTTTCCCATATTTTATAGACCACGTTGAACCAGTTGCGGGAATAAAATATTGGCCTATAGCCACACCTGTAAGCACCGTTTTTTGGGTTTGGTTCTCCGGCCTTATGGCGTATTCTTTTTATTTGCTTTTCAAGCAGTACAATAAATCTTCGGGAATTCAAAGAATGCAGCTAAAATATTTCATTACCGGCCTTGGAGTGGCTTTTATAGTCGGATATTTCGATATTTTGCCGTGGTATAAAATTCCTATTCCTCCGGTTTTTCATATTTTAGTTTCGGCATATGTCGTTTTGACGGCCATTGCGATTATGAGATACAGATTCATGGATATTAGGATGGTTGCGAGGCAAATACTTTTTTATCTCGAACTCTCAGTCTTTTCATATCTGCTATTTTTAGTCGGCAGTATTCTGTTTTATATTTTTTTCGACATCTCTTTCCCGCCCGGGGCATATTTATTCGCTATTTTTATACTTCCGGTTCTTGGGATAATTCTATACTTAGCCAACGAATTTCTATCAAACTTTCTTAACAGGTATGTTTTCAAATCCCTATACGACTATCAGCAAGCCACAAGAATAGCATCCAGCAAGCTTAGTCACTACGTTAGTCTTCAACAAGTCGGCCAAATAGTTATAGACACCATCAAAAATACATTGCAGCCTGAGAGCGTTGCCCTGGTTGTTTCCAGAAATTCTGTGGCAGATAAAAAAAGATTTGAAATCGTGGAATCATCAGGCTTTGCAAGAAGCGACATTGCAAAGATGAAGTACATTGTATTTGAGGAATATTTTCAAAAGAAGGCAAATATACTTTTAAGAGAAGAATTGGAAGATGTAATTGTTAATACAAAGGACGAAAAATGTAAAGAAAGCCTCAAATCGATTAAGGACGAGATGCAAAAATACGATGTTTCAGTATATGTTCCGCTGGGAACCGGGCAGATTCTTTCCGGCATTATTATCGCCGGAAATAAATTAAATAACGAGCCATACAATAAAGAAGACATTATTCTGCTGGAAACCCTGTCTTATCAGGCGCAAATAGCAGTGGATAATGCTTTGCTTATGGAAGAGTTGGAAGAAAAAAATGACGAGTTGCAGAGAGCCCTTGCTTCCAAGGACGATTTTATAAGAATTGCCAGCCACCAGTTGAATACGCCCCTTTCAATAATGAGGATGGCTTACTCAATGGTTGCGGATAAAACCATAACGCAAGAAGAGGGAATGAATTATCTTGGAGATGGGCTTAAAAAAATAGAAACCGTTATTGGCGGAATTTGGGACGTCTTAAAGTCCGAAGAAAAAATTGAGGTAATTCCCGAGAAGGTCGATATCCAGTCCGTGATAGAAAAATCAATATCGGAAGAGGGTCGCGCGCTCTTAAAAATGAACAAAAAGGTTAAAATTGTCGTTGAAAAGCCAAAGTTTGATATCCCCTTGGTTTTCTGTTCATTAGATCAAATAAAAGTCGTAGTTAATAATTTATTGGAAAATGCGATATATTATACCCCAAAAGGGAGCGTAACAATTAATTACGAGCTTATCGATGGTGATAATTTTCTAAAAGTTAATATCAAAGACACGGGAATCGGTTTTTCAAAGGAAGATAAATCCAAAATCGGCCAGAAATTCTATAGAACAAAACAAGCGGTGCTTCTTCATACAGATAGTTCAGGTTTGGGAGTTTATCTTTGCTCAAAAATTATTTCTGATGATGGAGGCAAATTATCCTTTGATAGCGAAGGCGAGGGCAAGGGCGCCACTTTCAGCTTTACGTTGCCGATTTATAAAGAAAAAATATAATTAAAATAGGGCTTTTAATGCCCTATTTTGCGTTGTCGTAGTCCTCGTCTGCAATTCTAAATATTTCATCGGCCAAAGCCTTTCTTTTTACCACAATATCTTTATCGTTTGGGTCTATGTTTGCCCTTAAAAGGGCCTCCCTGACCTCTTTTCTGCGAGTTATGTAGTTTGCAGCATTTGCGGGCTCCCCTATTATATTAAAAAGGTGGTCTATCTGGTCCATTTCCAGATTGTCAAACGGCCTGTTTGGATCCTGATTTTCGGATTTTTCCGGCAGGGCATCCTGCTGTTGTCCGCTTTCTGTGTCCAACTTCTCAATATCATCAGGCAAAATGCCGTGGTCTATTTTTATATCCTCAATTTTTTTTGATTGTTCCATTTTTGTTGCTTAGAGTTTTTATATTATACCACAAAATTTTCTATTTTTTTATCTTCAGTGCTATTTCGTGATTAAATAGAGAATAGTCGATAAAAAACTAACTTGATT
>CAZQBZ010000023.1:0-10728 GCA_964592355.1 uncultured Candidatus Saccharibacteria bacterium | reverse complement strand
CGTCGCTTTGATACCGGACGGATTGGCTTTATTAAGCCGAATTTTTGGATTTAAAATTTTAAAATGGCACGACCATTTTCATCATGATCAGGTTCATAAATTAAAAAACAAAATCTCCGATTCCGGGAGATTTTTTGCTCAAACTACGATAATCGCGGCTTTGGTCGCTTTATTATTCTAATATCTCTCTGTTCTTTTCTATTAACTCTTTCGTAAACTCATAAACTATTCCTGCTATCGGCACAATAAATATTGTGCCCAAAAAGCCGAACACCTGGGCGCCAAAAAGCAATGAAATTAAAACCAAAACCGGTGGAAGATCTATCATTTTTTTCATTAAAAAAGGTGTCAAAAGGTTATTTTCCACCCCCTGCACTGCCCAGACTGCCAGCAAAACATATAATGTAACAAGCCAGGATCCCGAGGAGACCATAACAAACACGACCAGCAATATTGCCATAGATAATGGACCGATATATGGAATGAAGTTTAAAACTCCGGCTAAAAACGCCAGCAAAAGGGCGTATTTTACGTCAAACACATAAAAAACCACAAAGCTTGCCAGTCCCACAAAGAGACAGGCAATTATTCTGGCTCCAAACCATCCGGCAACTTTTGATTGGGATTTTTCAAAAAATGACACCACCCTGTTTTTATATTTTGGCGGGAAGATAAATGCTAAAAATCTTTCAGGCCCTCTGTCTTCAAGGGATAAGAAAAAAGATATTGTCAGAATAATAATTGTAGAAGATACTCCTCCGAAAAAGGCCATCAATGCGCTAACCACGCCCTTGGAGCTTTCTTCTAAGCCCGATGCCAATGACGCCGTCAGTCCCATAAATCCCTGTGATAAATCGATGCCAAACTGATCAAGCAGCGGACTTATTTTACCAAGATAATCTGGAAGATTACCCCCAAACTCTCTGAGCTCTATAATAAATACAGGGGCCGTAAGATAAATTAAAATTCCAAGAATTCCTAAAATTCCAACGTAAACAAAAACTATCGCCAGCATTTTTGGCACCCTGAACCTTCTTATTGAGCTGATGGCTGGATCCAAAAGCACTGATATTGCCAAACCAAAGAAAAACCAAAGCACAATGTTTCTGGCCAGGTAAATAAAATACAAAGCAAAAACAGCCACGAAGATCTTGATTATTGTTTTCCAAGAAATATCCAATAATTGGCTTGTTTCCATGATGCAAATTTTATAGCTTTAATAATTTTTGCAAAGTTTCCTTGGCGGATTCATCCAAGGGACCGATTACCGCCAAGTTTATCTTTTGAGATTTAAAAATATCCTCTGCTACCTTCTTTATATCATTTACAGAAACTGCGTCAATCTTGGCAAATTTTTCCTCCGGGCTAAGCATCTCTTTTTCCAGCAATTCTTGCATTCCGTAAAAACTGGCTTGCACATCAGAAGAGTCTAACGATAAAGAGGTTATTCCTTTTAAATATTCTTTTGCCTTCTGGAGCTCTTTTTCCGAAATGACATTATCCCTCAGGTCTTTATATTCCTCCACTATAAGCTGAGCTGCCTTTTCTAAATTTTTATGATCAATGCCGGCTTGGGTTACCAAAAAGCCGGAGTCGGTCAGTGTTTCGGCCGAAGTGTGTATTGAATATGCCAAACCGTTTCTTTCGCGCACTTTTATAAAAAGCCTTGAACTCATATTTCCGCCAAGAATAATTGCCAGTAATGCCAAGGCATATTTTCTTTCGTCAAACAAATCATATGCCCTTACTCCCAAGCAAAAGTGAGTTTGGTCGGTTTTTTTATTATAAACTAAAACTCCAGGCTCATCTTGATGTTCCACCACTTTTTCTTTTTGATTGGCCGCCGCCTCATGACCCCTTTCAAAAAGTTTTGAAATTTTTTCTGTAATTTCTTTTTCGTCTATGCCCCCGGCAACGCAAATAATGGTGTTCGCCGGAGAATAATGCGACTTAAAATATTCAACAATCTTTTCCCTGGTAAAACTTTTTATGTTTTCTTTCGGGCCGATTGTCTGCCAGCCTGCCGGCGTGTCCCCATACAAAAGCTCGTTCCATAATTCCTGAACATAAGCCCTTGGCGTATCCAAATACATGTTTGCTTCTTCTATTATGACACCCTTTTCCCTTTCAATCTCCTCAGTGTCAAATTTGGAATTTAAAAATATATCCGAGATCCAGTCTAGGGCGGTATCTGTATGTTTTTTATCAACCTTGGCCCAATATCCCGTGATTTCGTTTCCGGTGAAAGCATTGTATTCCCCTCCTATACTATCCAAAGTTTCTGAAATATCCAAAGTCGTGGGGCGCTTCTGGGTGCCTTTAAAAAACATATGCTCCAAAAAATGAGAAATGCCATTTATATCTTTTGTTTCATATTTTGACCCTGTGCCAACCAAGATTAAAACTGTAACCGAGTTTGCCGAGCCCATAGGTACGGTTATAAGCCTCAACCCGTTTTCTAATGTTATTTTTTTAAACATATTGTATTTTTTAAATTAGCGTAACGATATATTATTTTTTATGTCTTCAATTTTGACCCTTTCCTGACTTGCGGTGTCGCGGTGACGGATTGTGACAGTATCATCCTCAAGGGTTTGAAAATCAACAGTTATGCAATATGGCGTGCCTATTTCGTCCTGGGAATAATAAAATTTGCCGATATTTCCCCTATTATCAAAATCTGCAGCAAAACCTTTTTTCAAATCCTTGTAGATTTCTTTTGCCTTAGACACAAGCTTCTCGTCATTTTTTTTGATGCATGACACTGCAACTTTTATTGGCGCCAAACTTGGTTTTAGTTTTAAAATAATCCTGTCTCCATCTTCTGTATAAGCATCAAGCAAAACGGCTAAAAAAGATCTGTCTACTCCAAGCGAAGGCTCGATTACATGAGGATAGAATTTTTCTTTTGTGTCTGAATCTTCGTATGGAGGCTCCCCATAATGTCTTCTTAGATCAAAGTCCGTGCGATACGCCATGCCATATAACTCTTTCTGTCCAAAAGGATATTTATACTCAAAATCTATTGTCTTTTTGGAATAGTGGGCAAGTTCTTCTTTTGCAATGTCATTTTCATAAATATTCTCCTTTTTAAGGCCAAGAATATCTGTCATCCAGCTCCACATATCTTTTCGCCAGCTTTCAAAATGAGCTTCCCATTCTTCTGGCTTTACGAAATATTCTATTTCCATTTGCTCAAACTCTCTTGTGCGAAAAATAAAGTTACCCGGGGTAATTTCGTTTCTGAATGCTTTTCCAATTTGAGCGATTCCAAAGGGCAACTTTTTTCTGCTCGTCTGCAAGACATTCTTAAAGTCCACAAAAATCGCCTGGGCGGTTTCGGGCCTTAAGTATACAACAGAATTTTCGTCTTCGACCGGACCCAAAAAAGTTTTTAACATCAGATTAAACTGCTTTGCGGGTAAAAGTTCACCCGAGCAATCTGGACATTTTTTTTCTTGAAGCTGGTCTTCTCTAAATCTGTGATGGCATTTTTTGCATTCCACTAAAGGGTCGGAAAAATTTTCCAAATGTCCGGAGTTTTCCCAAACTTTCGGGTTCATAATCAAAGCCGCATCCAAGCCCACCATATCATCTCTCTGCAAAACAAACTTTTTCCACCAGGCGGCTTTTATATTATTTTTTAACTCAACGCCAAGGGGGCCATAATCCCATGAGTTTGCCAATCCTCCATAAATTTCAGAACCAGGAAACACAAACCCGCGCCTCTTGCAAAGCGAAATTACTTTTTCCATTAAATCGTTTTGTTCTTGTTTTTTCATGTTGTGATATTAACTTTTAAAATCAATTATGGCAATGGCTCGAAATTATGAAACTGCCATGGATCCTTTTCGGCCCTGCTTCTTGGATTTTCGGCAAAATAAACTTGGCGGTTTTTAAGAGGGGTCCAGTCCGATGGCGTTGAAATAAAGTCTCCCAAATACGGCTTTGCTATTTTTAAAACATAATCATGTGGCAGATCGTCTGGCAGACACAATCCCTTTTTTGGGTTTTCTATCATCCATCTTACGGCCCCGATAATTCCGGCGGCCACTTGTAATGTCGTCGGATTTCGTCCCGGAGCCAATTCTCTTGTTTTTTCAATGCTTAAAGATGTGCCCGTCCACCAGCTGCCGAATACGTGCCCCATCAATAAAGCCCCTAAAATATCCTTGCCGGAAATAATTTCTTCGTCCTGCAAAATCCTCATTTTAGGCTGCATCTTGTATCTTCTGGCCCTTAACTCTGCCAAAGACGAAAGCGCCTCGTGGCATGGCATATACACATAGTGAACCGTCGGCCTATAAATTGATTTGCCAAATCTCCAGACAGTCAATCTATCAGAAATCCCAAAAGCTTCTCCGTGACGGATTATCATCCCTTCGATTTCCCCGACCTCGGGCACCCAAGACCTCGCCCAGGTGTTAATACCCATCCTTGCCAGAAATATTTGGTTTTTTGGGCCATAAGGCGGCCTAAAGGCCAAGTCTGGCAACTTTTTTTCGTGCGTCCCCCAGCCCATTTCCGAAGTGGCAACGCCTTCTTCGCGTAATCCTTCAATACTCCAAGTATTTACAAATTCATCCACTTCTTTGGGCTTATTTGTGATTTGCGTATCCCTTTCTGAACAATGAATAACTTTTACGCCAAGAACCTGAGCCAACCTCGCAAAATCTTTTTGACCGGAATATTCTTTTATTTTTTCTATGTCTTTTTTATTATAGGCATTCTCCTCAATTGCCTTTTGTGCGATATCCAATAACCCTTGTTTTACAAAATGAGAAATAAGCCCTGGATTTGCTCCGTGATCAACAATGGCTGTCGTTGAATCCTTAAGCCAAGTCTTTGTCATTTCTCTCAGCTTCATCTGCCTCCAATAAAGCGTTTTATCAAAAGTGTATTTTGATTCGTCTGGATTCCAGCTCTCTACCGAGGTGTTAATATATAACGTGTTGTGATTATGGCACCACTGCAAAATATCGTTAGCTCCGATATTCCATGCCAAGTCTATCACAAGACCGTTGCTGCCAACATGGTTGCTTAAAACTTCGCTTAAATTTTCTTTTGTGATTTTTTCCCTTAAAAATTTAACTCCCGCATCAGTAAAAGGTTTTATCTTTTGAGCCTTATCCTCAAAATCAATAACTGTTATGTTTTCTTCTGAAACCTCAATGTGCTCCAGGACAACAGGCAACGTGCATTGAGAAACGGCGCCATAACCGATAATCAAAATCCTGTTTTCAAATTTTATTTTTTCTGCCATTTTAACGTACTTTTGATAAATTTTTTATTTTATAATCCCGGAACTTACGCCACTTGTCGAAGAGTTGGCATTAGAATTGGTAAATTGATTTTCACCAGATACCGAAGCCGATCCTATTAATGGAGCCGCCGCTCCTCTCTGAGAGACGTCTGGAACCAGCGCAACCTGAAAATATAATGATACAGGATCTCCGCTTACTCCTGTTCCGGCAGTTATATCTCCTACCGACCATACTATTTCTCTGCTTACAGAATCAAATGAAAAATTGCTCGTCTCGGTCGTTGGAAGAATTTTTCCGGTCAAGCTGACATTGGGGGGAAGGATTGCCTTAACTTTCACATTTTTCATATCGCTGGAATAATTTGAAATGTTCCAGTCGATAGTGTAGAAAGTTTGTTTGCCTGCTGTCAGGAAATCCGAACTATTCGAGTCGTCGGGACTGGCCGCTTGCGAAATCATAAGACCCGAACTCACCTTAATGCTGAAATTTTTAGTTATCTGAGAAATGTTAATCTGATCGGATATTATCATTTTTTCAGGATTGGAATCTGCCGGCGAAAAATTGTCCTTAACCTTTACATAAAAATCCACGCTTGCTTCGTCTTGAACTTCAACTTTTCTGAGTTGAGGCACCTCTTTCCAGTCCCATACTATCATATTTCCATTTGACTGAACTTGACCAGAACCAGATTTTAATGAAGACATATCCAGGGCGTCACCATTCATCGTTGCTATTATATATAAATTTTCAAAAAGAGAGCTTCCTATATTGCGGAAAAATATCTGGTAATGCAGCGTTTCCCCCGGCGAAGCGACATAATCGGAAGAGCCGTTAACCTGCTGAGAGATATAAAGCATTGATTGCGTCGTCTGCACCTGGGCGGTAGTCTCCTTTATTACTATAAAGCTTCCATTTTTCCACATCCCCAACTGGGCCGAAAACGTCAAGCTGTCTGAGGCGTCGCTATTTATTTTTCCTGTAACAGATATTCTGCCTCCTTCTGCCTTATTTAACTTGGATATCTTCCACTCCTGATTATCTATTGAAGAAGGTGTGGCTGATTTTATCTCAAAACCCGCCACCGGAGCTATTTTTATGCTAAGCCCTTCAAGCTGATAGTCTACATTAGAAAAATAATTAAGCGAATATTGCAATTCTTTTCCTTTTTCTGCTTTTGTTGAAACGTCAAAATCCAGGGTTATAGGAGTGTCTGCGATTTTAGTGGTGAACGTTGTGTCGGACTCGTATCTTACAGACAAATTTTTTGGCTTGTAAGAAAGATATGCTTTTAAAACTTTTAAGTCATCTTGCTTGCCGATAAGCCTGGCTTTTATTTTTATAAAATCTTCTCCTCCCGGATAAATATCATCAAGCTCTTTTGTCATCCTTGATTTACCATCCTCGGCCAATGAATTATCAGGCAGATCAACCGTCAGCTTTGGGTTTTCCAAAACAAAGTTTCCATTATTTTTATATTTTATTGTATATTCCACTTCTTGTCCCAGATTCGCAGAATCCGGGCCCAAAATCTCCAGCTTTAAAATCTGTTTGGAAAATGTACCCTCTCTGTAAACCCAAAAACCAACAAATCCTAAAACCAAAATTATAAATAAAATTAGAAAAATTATTATTTTTTTGCTCATATTACAAATTTAGCCTATTTATCGGCTAAATAAAAATAATATTCATTTGAAATTTCTTCAAGTTCTTTTTGACAGGTTTTATTAATTCTTATCTTGGAGACTGTATCCCAGTCGCTATTTATAATAACCCTCAAGACTTTAACCACGTCGGCTCCCACTTTTTTAATTTTTTTATTAAGACCCAGGCATTTAAGGCACACTATCCCCCCTTCTTTGCATGAAAATGAAATTTCTTGTGGGTCTAAGCTGCACGAGCAATGACTGCACCTTGCGAGCTCCGGCCTAAAACCTAATATGCAAAAAAAATTCCATAAAAAATAATAATACAGATAATCGCACTGAATGGCCTTTAAATTCTCTGAGTTCAATATATTAAAAGTTTTCTCTATCAACAAAAGCAGCTGCATGTCCTTTTCTTGATCCCTTACAGTCTCGTCAATTGCCATTGCTATCCTGTTGGCCACCTCAAATCTTTTGGGAGAATCGATTATTTTGCCGAATTTATGAAAGGCCATGGCGTCTGTAAGAGTTTTTTTAGATCTGCCTTGCACAAATTCGATATCAACTAAAGAAAAAATGTCTATCTGGCTTTTTAATTTTGAAGAGCCTTTTTTAATAGCCCTGGCAAGAACATTTATTCTGCCGAAATCCTCTGTAAAGACAGAAAAAAACCTATCAGCTTCGCCAATGTCTTCTTTTTTGAAAACAAATCCTTTTGTAGCCAGCCGTATTGACATGATAAATATTATTTTAACTCGGGATCCCTTTTTTCAAGCTCTTTTAAGAACTTTATTTCTTTGTCCAGCTTGTGCTTTTTGACAAAATCTTGCTCATGTATTTTCTGACTTTCCAGTCCGCGAACAGTTCTTTCGTATTCAGACTTTGATATCGTGTCTCCAAGTCTTCTGGGAAAATCCCTGTTTTCTATTAAGGATTTTTTACCTTCGGAAAGAGGCTTTGACTGACCAATCCTTATGCTGGACTTTTTAAGAATATCCCTAAATCTGCTTCTTGGTATTTCCGGTTGTTTATCAAATAGCGCCATAATATTTATGCTTTCTCTATTTTTAATAATAATTTCTGTTCAGAATCTTTCTTTATGTTAATGTCTTTTGCGTGGACCTCTCTGCAAATCACATCTTTATTTTTTTGCGCCACAGATGCCAGATTCTCATCAGCTGCAAAATCAACAAAAATCTCGTCAGCAGGTTTTAATCCGGCATTTTTTCTTTCTTCTTGTATAGACCTTATTATTTCCCTTACTTGTCCCTCTTCCTTTAATTCTTCTGTAATGCTTGTATCAAGTTCAACTTCTTTCTCCATTTTGTCATCAAAAATAATTTTTTTGACGTTTATCTCGTCTTCTATCAAATAAATCAATTCGTCTGAAATTTTATTTTTTATTTTCAAACTGCCAAGGGGCTGTTTTACTTTTATGCCGGCTGATTGCCTCAGCGCCAAGGCCAGATTGACCGCATTTCTTGTTTCCTGCATCTTTGTAGTCAGATCAAAATTTATTTTTTTGGCATCTGCAACCGGCCAAGTTGCCAAATGGACACTTTCTTTTTCTCCATCTTCTTTAACGGCGATAAAAAGATAATCTGCAAAGAAAGGCATTGCCGGAGCCATAACCAGAGCAATGTTTTTTAAAACAAATCTCAAAGTTGCCAAAGCATCTGCCTTATCTTGCGTGTTTTCTTTAAACCTGTCTCGACTGCGCCTCAAATACCACACGGAAAGGTCGTCAATGAAATCTGTCAAAGGCCTGGTTGCCGAATCCAGCCTGTAGCCCTCGTAGGCTTCTGAGATATTTTTTATCAGCTCGTTTAATCTAGAGATTATCCAGACATCAAGCAGATTTCTGCTTTTGTCTGACGCTGCGGTTTCGTTTTTATAAAGCTCATAAAAAGACAACACATTATAAAGCCTGCCGATGTTTTTATTTGCGATTTCAGCCACCCCCTTCTCGGAAAAAGCCAAATTTTCGGCCTGCACAGCCGGTGAACTGAGCATATAAAATCTCATTGCGTCGGCGCCATATTTTTCTATCAATCCGACAGGGTCAGGATAATTTTTAAGCTTTTTAGACATTTTTTTACCGTCCTCCGCCAAAACAATTCCTGTCGTGTCACAATTTAAAAATGCGGGCTTTTCAAATAGACCCCCCGCCAAAACGTGCAAGTAATAAAACCATGCCCTTGTTTGATCTTGAGCTTCTCCTATAAAGTCTGCCGGTAGCGTCCTCTTTGTGGCAAATGGCATAGAGCCAGAGTCAAACCAGGTATCCAAAACATCTGGGACTCGCTTTGCTGTGCCACTGCAATCACATTTAAAAGTTATTTCATCCACAATGTCTTTGTGCAAATCTTCAACCTTGGCGCCGCTTGCTTCTTGCAGCTCTGAGGCTGAGCCAAAAACAAATTCTTTTTTGCATTTTTCGCATCGCCAAATGGGAATCGTGTTTGCCCAAAATCTTTGACGTGAAATAGACCAATCTCTTGCCCCTGCCAACCACTGGCCAAACCTGCCTTCTTTTATATGCGACGGAACCCAATTTATATTTTCGGCCGTTTTTAAAAGCAAAGGCTTTATTTTTTCAACCGCCACAAACCAAGAGCTTGTTGCATAATTCAATAATGCGGTGTCGCATCTCCAGCAGTGGGGATAGCTGTGGGTATATTTTTCTGAACTGAATAACAGGCCTTTTTCTTCCAAATATTTAACAATCGTTAAATCTGCCTCACGTATCTCCTCGGGTTTGTCTTTTGCCCTTGGTTTTAAATCAAGACCCGCAAATTCTCCCATTTCTTCTTTAAAAGTGCCATCCATTTTCACATGTTGCACAAATGGCAAATTCTTTTCTTTGCCCAGGGCCATATCATCTGCCCCAAAAGCAGGGGCAATATGCACAATGCCCGTGCCGTCTTCTGTGTTTACAAAGTCAGCCGCATAAACCTTCCAGCCATTCTCTTTGTTTTTTAGATTTTCGTCTTTGGCATAATTATCAAATAGTGGTTCGTATTTTATATTCTCTAAATCCTTGCCTAAAACTTCTTTTTCTATTTTATATTCTCTGCCTTCAAAAATTTTTTCAACCCTTTCTTTTGCTAAAATATATTTTTTATCTTCAAAAGAAACAAAAACATATTTTATTTTTTCTCCAACTGCCAAGGCTACATTTCCGGGCAGAGTCCATGGCGTTGTGGTCCAGGCCAAAAAATACGTGTCGTCTTGGCCTAAGATTTTGAACTTTAAAGTTGCCGACAAGTCTTTTATATCCTTATACCCTTCCGACACTTCGCCTTGACTCAAGGTGGTTTCGCACCTTGGGCAAATGTGCATGCTTCGGTAGTCTTCATATATAAGTCCTTTTTTATAAAGCTCTTTAAATGCCCACCATTCAGCTTCCATATAATCAAAATCCATTGTGCGGTATGGATTTTTCATATCAGCCCATCTGCCAAACCTTGGGATTATCGTTTCCCAATCATGTATAAAAGTAAAAATCTTTTGGCGGCATAAGTCGTTAAATTTTTTAACGCCCATTGCGATAATATCTTTTTTGCTTTTTGATCCCAGTTCTTTTTCAACAATGTTTTCAATGGGCAAACCGTGGCAATCCCATCCCCATTGTCTTTCAACAAAAAATCCCTGCATTGTTTTGTAGCGCGGAATTGCATCCTTTATTGCCGACTGCAATAAGTGCCCATAGTGCGGGGTTCCTGTGGCAAAAGGCGGACCATCATAAAATACAAAAGGTTTTTTATCTTTTGTATTTTCCAAAGATTTTTCAAAAATCTTTTTGTCTTGCCAAAAATTTA
>CAZQBZ010000022.1:0-12720 GCA_964592355.1 uncultured Candidatus Saccharibacteria bacterium | reverse complement strand
TCCGGTATCAAAGCGACGAGGGCACAAATATAAACCAGAGTGGAGTTATCCGATAATAAAAATATAACAGAAATTCCAAGCGCAAAATCTGTAAAAACTTTAATAAAATCAATATAAGATTTTTTCCAAAGTTTTTCCTCGATATTTTTTATATTGTATTCTGAGTGAGGAATTAAATCCAACAGGTAATGACTTATTAAAGATAAGGCGATGGCGACCCACAGTAATTTGATTTTTGTGCCTATCACGGCTCCCGCTAAAAGATGTGTAAGTAAAATCATTGAAATTTAGCTAAAAAAAGATATTATAATAGAACCAAGTAATTATTGTATAGTATTTATTATGCCAGAGAAATTTTATATTACAACCAGCATACCCTACACAAATGCCTCACCGCATATCGGATTTGCCTTAGAAATAATACAGGCCGACGTATTGGCAAGGCGCCAAAAATCCTTTAACAAGGATGTCTATTTTTTGACCGGTACCGATGAGCACGGACTAAAAACGTTAAGGGCTGCCGAAGCTTCAGGCAAAACGGCAATGGAGTTTGCCGATGAAATGTCGGATAAGTTTAAAGATCTTGCAAGTGTTTTAAATATTTCTAACACGGATTTTATAAGAACAACCGATGAAGTCAGGCATAAAAAATCTGTTTATAAACTTTGGGCCAAATATATTGATCAGGGTGATATTTATAAAAAAAAATATAAAGGGTTTTATTGTCCCGGATGCGAAGCCTTTAAGACGGAAAAAGAATTGGTTGACGGAAAATGCGTAATACACCAAAAGCCAGTCGAGGTTATTGAAGAAGAAAATTATTTTTTTAAGCTTTCAAAATATTTGCCGCAGGTGAGGGAATTGATTGCTGAGGAAAAAATAAAAATAATACCCGAATCTAAAAAAAATGAGATTTTGGGAATGATAGAGCAGGGCATGGATGATGTGAGTTTTTCCAGAACAAAAGAAAAATATTGGGGCTGGCCCGTGCCGGAGGATGAGTCTCAAGTCTTGTATGTTTGGCAAGATGCCCTGCCAAACTATATTTCCGCTGCAGGATATGCGGATAATCAGGAAAAGTTTGAAAAATATTGGCCGGCTGACGTGCATTGCATTGGCAAAGATATTGTAAAATTTCACGCCATTTATTGGCCCGCAATGCTTTTGTCGGCAAAATTGGATCTGCCCAAAACAATTTTTGTGCATGGATTTATAAATGTGGCAGGACAGAAGATGTCAAAGTCATTAGGCAATGTTATTGATCCATTTGAACTGGTAAAAAAATACGGAGTTGACGCTGTCAGATATTTTTTATTGCGCGAAATTCCATCTGTTGAAGATGGCGACTTTACGTACGAAAAGTTTGAGACAAGGTATAATGCAGACTTAGCGGGAGGCATCGGAAACCTTGTTGCCAGAACCCTTGGCATTGCAAAAGGTTTAAAAATTGAAAGAACTGAGGCAAGCGAAACAACCAATCAAAATATAAAAGAAGCAAAAGAAAAATATAGCATAGCCATGGATAGTTTTAAATTTAATGAGGCCCTGATTGCTGTCTGGGAGTTGATAGGTTATTGTGATAAATATATAAATGACCAAAAGCTTTGGCAAACAAAAGACAAAAAGGTTGTAAATGACCTGTTTGTCGCCCTGGGTGAAATTTCTATTATGTTAAACCCATTTTTGCCAACATCTTCGGCAAAAATTAATGAGGCTGTAAAGAATGGGGAGGCGGGTATTTTGTTCCCAAAGCTTCAATAAGCTTACTATTGACAAATTAAGTAAAGTTTGTTATGCTTGAAACAGTTCTTTGCAGGTCATGACGACTTGCGGCAATTTCAAGCCCCCCCACACATCAGAAGAGACCCATAGAAAGGAGTCTAAGATGTTAGTTCTTTCCCGCAAAAAGAACGAGTCGATTGTAATCAACGACGACATTACGATTGTTGTCGTTGAAATTCGAGGCGACAAGGTTCGCCTCGGAGTCGAGGCCCCCAGAGAGGTTCCCGTTCATCGAAGGGAGGTGTTTGATGAGATCCATCGCAACGACCTTCCGCCCGAAGCAACCCCCCAACAATCCGTATCTCCTCCGGAAGTTCCGGAAGAAGACCAGTCGCAAGACTAAGTTCAATGCCGTCGTCGTCCTTTGTGGCAACCACCCTAAAAAGTGTTTGCCACTTTTTTTTGTTGTGATAATATTTATGTATGATTGCAGACACACATTCGCATTTAAATTTCAAGGCATATGATACAGACAGATCGGAAGTTTTAAAAAGAACCCCGGGGCAGGAGATTGTTTGCATTGACGTTGGCACAAAATACGAGACTTCAAAAAAGGCCATAGAGTTGGCGCAGCAAAATGAAAACATATATGCGGCCATCGGGCTTCATCCCATACACATAAAAACAGATTTATTAAAGCTTCGCACCGATGAAGACGAAGGAGACTTTGCTCCATTGGGAGAAGAATTAGATATTAAAAAGTATAGGGAACTGGCAAAAAATAAAAAAGTTGTGGCAATCGGAGAAATCGGTCTGGATTATTATTACAGGCCCAAAACAAAAACAAGGCTCCAAGAATTTAAAAAATTACAAAAAAACATTTTCGAAAGTCAGCTTGATTTAGCAAAAGAGCTTGATTTGCCAGTAATTGTGCATTGCCGAATGTCGCATGACGACACCATTGAAATTTTAAGCAAAAGAGATTTAAGGGGTGTGATACATTGCTTTACCGGAACATGGCAAGAAGCTCAAAAATATTTGGATATGGGTTTTTACCTGGGCATCAATGGAATTATTTTTAAGTTTGATATTGATAAAACTATTAAAAATGCCCCGTTAGACAGGCTGCTTACAGAAACGGATTGCCCATATTTAACTCCGCCTCAAGAGGGGAAGGGCGCAAGAAATGAGCCAGCATTTGTGAAGCATGTTATTGATAAAATCGCTGATTTGCGCGGATTATCTTCCGAATTAGTGGGGAGTCGGACCTATCAAAATGCCAGGGAATTGTTTGGTATTTGACAAAAAAGCCGCCCTATGGCGGCCTTTGAATTGGTCTTCAAAAATTTGGCAGTTGTGTTATCATTAGATAAACTAAGACGGAAGTCTTCAGCTAAATTATGAAAAAATATAGTCCAAAACAGATAGAGAAAAAATGGCAGGATAAGTGGTATAAATCCGCTGTCTTCGCGGCTAAAAATAAGTCAAAAAAAAGAAAAATTTATCTTTTGGTTGAGTTTCCATATCCATCAGGAGATGGATTGCATGTGGGCCATTGCCGAAGCTATACAGCCCTGGATATCGTCGCCAGAAAGAAAAGAATGCAGGGGTTTAATGTATTATATCCGATGGGCTGGGATGCTTTCGGTTTACCCACGGAAAATTTTGCTATAAAAAAAGGGGTTCACCCTTCGGTGGTCACAAAAAAGAATACAGATAATTTTCGCAGGCAAATGAAAAGCCTCGGATTTTCGTTTGACTGGGATCGGGAAGTAAACACAACAGACCCTAAATATTACAAATGGACACAGTGGATTTTTATACAGCTATTTAAAAACGGTTTGGCTTATAAGGATAAAATTGATATCAATTGGTGTCCGAGCTGTAAAATCGGTTTAGCAAATGAAGAAGTGGTTTCCGGTAAGTGTGAGAGGTGCGGCACTGAAGTTCAAAAAAAAGAAAAAGAGCAGTGGATGATAAAAATTACAAAATATGCAGATAGATTGATAAAAGATTTGGAGCTGATTAATTTTCCGGAAAGAGTAAAAAGCCAGCAAAAAGATTGGATAGGTGAATCACACGGCAACCTATTAAAATTTAAAGTTGCGGGAGCGCAAGAGCCGATAAAAGTTTTTACAACCAGAATTGATACAATATTTTCCGGGACGTTTTTGGTCTTGAGTCCCGAGCATGATTTTATTGATAAAAATAAAGCAAAGATAGAAAATATTGACGAAGTTTTGGAATACAGAAAAACCGCCAAAAATATTCCGGATGCAGACAGGACCAATCAAAATAAAGAAATAACAGCGGTGCAATTGAAGGGAATTATCGCCACCAACCCTGCGACAGGCGAAGATATGCCGGTGTGGGTGGCCGATTTTGTTTTAGCGCATTACGGAACAGGGGCCGTGTTTGCTGATGCCCATGATGCCAGGGACTTTAAAATGGCTAAAAAATACGGTCTTCCTTTGAGAACATCCATTGAGCCGGAAAACGCAGAGCTTGCCGTAAAAGTCAGAAACTTGGAAGAATGTTATGAGGGCGACGGAATATTATACAACTCGGCTGAGTTTAATGGAATGGACTCAAATAAGGCGCGCTTTGAAATCGCAAAATGGTTGAACGAAAAAAGTCTGTCTGAGCCCCAGATAAATTATAAGCTCCGCGACTGGGTATTTTCCAGACAGCATTATTGGGGTGAACCAATTCCTATGGTGTATTGCCAAAAGTGCGGATGGCAGCCGTTGCCTGAAAAAGATTTGCCGCTGGCTTTGCCCAAGGTTAAAAAATATAAGCCGACAGATACGGGAGAATCTCCTTTGGCTGCAATTAAAAATTGGGTAAACACAAAATGCCCAAAATGCAAAGGGTCAGCTCAAAGAGAAACCGATACGATGCCGAATTGGGCCGGATCCAACTGGTATTTTTTGAGATACATAGATCCAAAAAACAATAAAGAGCTTGCAGAAAGAAAATTATTGAAATATTGGATGCCAGTTGACTGGTATAACGGAGGAATGGAGCATACAACATTGCATCTGCTGTACTCAAGGTTTGTTTATAAGTTTTTGTGGGATATAAAGGCAGTCCCGACGGCCTTGGGGTCGGAGCCATATAAAAAGAGAACCTCTCATGGCATGGTGCTTGGCGAAGGTGGAATTAAAATGTCAAAATCTAAGGGCAATGTAATAAATCCAGATGCTGTCGTGAAAGAGTGGGGGGCTGACACATTACGTATTTATGAAATGTTTATGGGTCCGTTTGAGCAGCAGATACCGTGGGATACAAAAGGAGTGGTGGGTTCACGCCGATTCCTGGAAAAAATTTATAAATTGGTTTTAGGCAATGAATTTGTGTCGGCTACAGATGAAAGTTTAAAACGCGATCTTCATAAAACGATTAAGAAGGTCACAGAAGACATCGAGGTGATGAAATTTAACACAGCAATCAGTTGTTTGATGGAGTTTTCAAATAATTGGTCTGCCTCTGAAAAAGCATTGGACAAAAAAGATTTGGAGGCGCTGTTAAAAATTTTAAGCCCGTTTGCGCCACACTTATCAGAAGAGCTTTGGAGTAGCTTAAAACTCAAGGGTTTTTGTTGTGAACAAAAATGGCCCAAATATGATGAAAAACTCATTGGATCTGAAAAAATTATAATGATTGTCCAGATAAATGGGAAAGTAAGGGAAAAAATAGAAATGCAGCCAGGATTATCCCAGGCGCAGGTAGAGAGGCTGGTTAAGGCATCTGAAAAAATAAAAAACTTGATTGCCGATAACGATATTAAAAAAGTTATTTTCGTATTTGATAAATTAATTAACATTGTCATCTAAGATGAAAGAAATTTTACTTGGTAACGACGCAATAATTAAGGCCGCTTTGGCTTCTGGTGTGGGTTTTGTTTCGGGATACCCCGGTTGTCCTTCGGCTGAAATTGGCGACGACTTTGCCAAAATCGCAAAAAAAGAGGGAGTGTATGTTGAGTGGTCGTCAAATGAAAAAACCGCTTTGGAAGCAGCCGTGGGGGCCAGCTTTTCCGGGGTAAAAAGCCTAGTAAATATGAAAAGCTTTGGCATAAATGTGTGCTCGGATGTTCTGTTGCCCTTGGCGTACACCGGAACCCGCTCGCCAATGGTGATTTTTATCGGGGACGACCCAAATTGTTGGAGTTCGGCGCAGTCTGAACAAAATTCCAGGGGATATGCCTTTTTAAGTCATATTCCGGTTTTGGAGCCATGCGATCCGCAGGAAGTTTATGATTTTACAAAATTAGGCTATGAAATTTCCGAGAAATTCAGCACACCCGTAATTTTACGAAGCGTAACTAGGGCAGCCCATCAAAGAGCGATTGTAAATTATGATCCATCTGATGTCAAAATTCCGGCGGGGCAGGGCAACTTCGTAAAAGATCCGCACAGGTTTTCAACAATGCCTCCCAGGACATTAGAAATGCATAAAGAGCTTTTGGAAAAGATAAAAAAGATACAGGCATTTGCCGAAAAATCAAAAGCCAATAAAGTTTCGGGAAAAAACGGAAAAATAGGAATTATCGCTTCGGGAATTTCTTTTTTACATACATTAGAAGCCCTCGAGGAGCTGAATCTGGATTTGCCCATTTTAAAGCTCGGTTTTTTCTATCCTTTGCCCGAAAAGCTTATTGCCAGTTTTATTAAAGGCAAGTCGCAAATTTTAATTGCAGAAGAGCTTGACCCATACATTGAAAGGGAGGTTATCAGGATTGCAAAAGATATAAACCCTAAAATCAAGGTTTGGGGAAAGGCTGTTTTGCCGGAAGTTGGAGAACTGTCGTCTGAGCTTATAGCTGTGGCCTTGGCAAAAATTACAGGCAAAAAGTTCAAAAAGTTTTCCGTCAAAGACTTAAGTTTGCCAAAAAGGACCGCCAGGCTTTGTGAAGGATGTCCATATTGGTATATTTTACCGACAATAAAAAGGGTAGCTCCCGAGGGCACAATTTTTGGCGGAGACATCGGATGCAATATGATAGGTGCCTTGCCACCGCATTCAATGTATGACTATATGTTTTGCATGGGGGGGTCAATTGGAATCGGGCACGGAATAAAGAAGTCATCACCTCGGCAAAAGGTAATAACGTTTATGGGAGATGGCACTTTTTTTCATTCAGGGATCGAAGGGCTTATTAACGCAGTCTATAATCAATCAAACCCTTTGATGATCATTATGGATAACAGAATTACGGCGATGACGGGCCATCAGACAAACCCAGGCATGGGTAAGACCATAACGCAAGATCCTGCGCCGGAATTGCAGATTGCAGATATAGTAAAGGCTTGCGGAGTGAAAAATATAAAAGTGCTCGACCCGATAAATCAAAAAGAACTTGAAGAGACTGTTAAAGAATTTTTGGAAAAGCCTGATATATCTGTGATTGTGTGCAAACGAATGTGCGCCTTACTCGAAAGAAGAATTAAAAAAGCTCAAAATCATGGATAAAACATTTAACCTAATAGTCAACGGAGTCGGCGGACAAGGAGTTATTACATTGTTAACCCTAATAGATGAGGCGGCAATGGCGGACGGATATGATGTCCGTTCTTCCGAGTTGCATGGACTTTCTCAAAGAGGAGGAAGCGTGCAAACCCACGTCAGGTTCGGAAAAAAGGTAAATTCACCTTTGATTGAAAACGGCAAAGCGGATTTGGTTATTTCTTTGGAAATGCTTGAAGCCTTGAGACAAACTCAGACTGCTGGAAAACAGACAAAGTTTTTGATAAACGAATTTTTCTTGCCATTACAGGGGGCCGCAATAAGCAGAGAGGAGGTTGAAAATCAACTTGCAACTCTAAAAAATGAAAAGCATATTGTATCGGCAGACCGGATTTGCAAAGAAAAATTGCAAAATGAAGTCGTCAGTTCAACATTTTTATTTGGATATGCTGTTGCCAAAAATTTAATTCCAATTTCAAAGGAGGCGGCCCTGATGGCAATAGAAAAATTTCCACCAAAACATATAGAATTAAACAGAAGCGCATTTAATCTGGGACATGAAAATAAATAAAGTTGTGATAGCGGCGGCCGGTCAGGGTACGCGTATGCTTGAGTTATCAAAAGAAAAATCAAAACATTTAATCTGTGTTAACGATAGGCCCTTTTTAGCTTATTTACTGGATAATATTTATAAGGCCGGATATCAAGAAGTTATTTTGGTGGTGGGATATGAGGCGCAACTGATGGAAAAGTTTTTAAAAGATTTCAATTTTAACGCTAAAGTGGTTAACCAATTTGAAATTTTGGGTCCAAAAGAAAAAGAATATGGCACCGCCTGCCCCATAAAATGCGTCAAAGATTTGATAGGCCAGGAAGATTTTATTTATTTGGTGGGCGACAATTTTTATACGGTTGAAGACTTAGAGCAAATGAACATAGAAGACAGCTTCTGTTATGTCGCAGGTTTAAAACACAAAGAGCCTGAAAAATTCGGCGTACTGATCCCTGATGGCGACGACTTTTTAGAAGAGATTATTGAAAAACCCAAAGAATTTGTCGGAGACCTGGTAAACACAAGTCTGTATAAATTCACGCCCGATATTTTTGAGAAGGTTTTTAAAATCGGAAAGTCTCCAAGAGGGGAATATGAAATTACAGATGCAATTACAAATTTGGCAAAGGAAAAGAAGGTAAAAATAAAGAAGATAAATAATTTTTGGATGGATTTTGGCAGGCCGGAAGACGTTGAAAAATTTTGTAAATTTTTAAATGAAAATAAAAACAATTGATGTTTTAAAATTTTTGGAAGATGGCGGAGTCGTGATTTTTCCCACAGATACGGTTTATGGTTTTTTGGCCTTACTGGAAAATAAGAAGGCGACAGATAAAATTTATAAAATCAAAAACCGTCCAAAATCAAAGCCACTGGCCGTGTTCGTAAAAGACCTGAAAATGGCAAAAGCTTTATCAAAAATTTCCCCGGAACAGGAAAATATCTTAAAGAAGAAATGGCCGGGAAAGTACACGTTTATACTTAATTCTGTAATTGGAAAAAAAACAATCGCCTTGCGCGTTCCAAAATACAAGCCTCTGAACAATTTATTGCAAAAAATAAACAAGCCGCTTGCGCAAACCTCAGTGAATATTTCAGGCAGACCGGAGTTAAATAAAATAAAAGATATAAAAGAAAAATTTGAAGAAAGCGGAATTTTAATTTTTGATGCGGGCAACTTGCCCAAAAGAAAACCATCGGCAATAATTGATTTAACAAAAAATGAAATTACAAAAATCAGATAAAAAAGTTTTTTCCGCTTTGCAGGGGGAAATAAAACGCCAAAAAGAGGGAATGGAAATGATAGCTTCCGAAAATTATGTTTCGGGAGCTGTATTAGAAGCACTGGGAAGCGTTTTTACAAATAAATATTCGGAAGGATATCCGGGCAAAAGATATTATGGCGGGCAGACATATACCGACGCAGTGGAAAGTCTGGCCATTGAAAGGGCTAAAAAATTATTTGGAGCGGAGCATGTAAATATTCAGCCACATTCTGGCGCTCCCGCAAATATGATAGCCTACGCGGCAATTTTACAGCCCGGGGACAAGGTTTTGGGCATGGATTTGTCACATGGCGGACATTTAACTCATGGGCACCCTTTGACATTGTCGGCTAAAATTTATAAGTTTATTGGCTACAAAACAAACAAGGATGGTTTGATCGATTATGACGAACTCGAAAAGCTGGCATTAAAAGAAAAACCAAAGCTGATGTTAGCGGGGTTTTCCGCTTATACCAGGCAGATAGATTATAAAAAATTTATGGACATTGCCAAAAAGGTCGGGGCAATTTCTATGTTTGATATGGCGCATATAGCAGGGCTTGTGGCGGGACAAGCGGTTCCAAATCCAGTGCCGTATTTTGATATTGTCACTACAACGACCCATAAAACCCTGAGAGGGCCCAGAGGAGGGATGATTTTATGCAAAGAGCAGTTTGCAAAAGATATTAATAAAGCCTGTTTTCCCGGATTTCAAGGAGGTCCTCATATGAATAATGCGGCAGCAAAAGCAGTTGCATTTGGAGAGGCTTTAAAACCGAATTTTAAAACTTACGCAAAGCAGGTTTTAAAAAATGCGAAAATCCTGGAAGTAGAGCTTAAAAATTACGGATACAAAATTTGTTTCGGGGGAACGGATAATCATATGGTGTTGGTGGATGTGTTCGGGTCAAAGGGTGTAACGGGCCAGGAAGCCGAAACTGCTTTGGACAAAATTGGCATTTCAACAAACAAGAATATGATACCCGATGACACGCGCAAACCCATGGATCCAAGCGGTCTAAGAATTGGCGTTCCTGCCATAACCACGAGGGGTATGAAAGAAAAAGAAGTTAGGCTTATATCCGGCTGGATAAATCAGGCGATTGAAAATCATACAGATCACAAAGTTTTAAACAAATTAAGCGGAGAAGTTGTGAAGCTTTGCAAAAAATTCCCCCTGCCCAACTAATGACAAAATCTTACCTAAATTCATTTGCTGGTAAAAATAAGCTTTTTGATGGGCTGGTTATTTTTTCGGCCAGGTGGTTGCCTTTTATAGCGGGAACCGCTTTATTTGCAATGGCTTATTATAAAAACAGAGCTTCAATATTTTTATTTCCGTTGTTGGCTGCTTTGGTTTCAAGGTTTATATTTGCTGAAGCAATTTATCTGTTTTGGAAGAGAAAAAGACCTTCAACGTTCAGCGAAACCAAGGTATTGGTTCCCGTGCCGAGCAACCCTTCTTTTCCCTCGGCGCACGCATCGTTTTTCTTTGCAGCGGCTTTTACCTTATTTTTCAGAGATATATATTTGGCAATAATTTTTTTGTTAATAGCCATAGCTATTTCTCTGGCTCGAGTGGCGGCTGGAATACATTGGTTTGGCGATATCGTGGCGGGTTTTATTAACGGGTTGGTTTCGGCATTAGTAACTTATTATTTTATTATTCCATGGATATTACACAATCTATTTTATTAGGAATAGTTCAGGGTTTAACTGAGTTTTTGCCGGTTTCAAGCTCTGGCCATTTGGTTTTGTTTCAAAAGTTTTTTGGGTTTCAAGAAGCCCCGATATTTTTTGACACTCTGGTGCATTTCGCCACTTTGCTGGCAGTGGTATTTTATCTGCGCAAAGAAATATGGGGAATTTTAATAAACCCGAAAAAGAATATAAATTTAATATGGCTTTTGATATTAGGTACCTTGCCCGCTGTGATTTTTGCATTGCTATTCAAGGATTATATAGAAAACAGCTTTAACTCTCTATGGATGCTGTCTGTCGGGTTTTTTGTAACAGCGGTCTTGTTGTTTGCCACAAAATTCATTGGCGAGGGCAAAAAGGACATGCAAAAAATAAGCTGGGTTGATTCAATCGTAATTGGAATTTTTCAGGCAGTGGCCATTTTGCCAAGCATTTCAAGATCGGGGGCCACAATATCTTCGGCTTTGTATAGAAATATAAAAAGAGAGGATGCTTTTAAGTTTTCTTTTTTATTGTCTGTTCCGGCAATCGCAGGGGCAATGGTTTTGCAGATTTTTGATTTTGACCCAGCCAACCTGAATGGAGGATTTTGGCCAAACGCCCTGGGATTTATCTTTGCGGCTATATTTGGATTTTTATCCCTTTTTATTCTGGAGAAAATAGCCCAAAAAGGCAAGCTTTATTACTTTGCAGTATATTGTTTTGTATTAGGTGTGATAATTTTATTTTTCGTTAAGTAAATTGACGTACTATTAAAATGTGTTATTGTAAGAAAGGATTTTTGAAAACTCATTACTTTAATAACGCGAGGACCACATTATGAAAATCGTGTTTCTGGGAGTCGGCGAAGCCTTTGACGAGGCCCAGCCAAACAATTCAAGCATTGTTGCTACAGACAAAACCAAACTGATGCTTGATTGCGGGTTTACTGCTCCAACTCAGCTATGGAAGTACGACGCAGACCCAAATTTTTTGGACGGCGTGAACATTAGCCATCAGCATGCAGACCACTTCTTTGGCTTGCCTGCTTTGCTATTGCGAATGTGGGAGGGTAAAAGAACTAGGCCATTCATTATCATTTGCCAGAAGGAGCTGAAAGACAACTTCGACCAGTTTATGGAGCTGGCATACAAGGGATTTAAGGCCAAGTTCAGCTACCCGATTGAGCTCGTCGAGGCTGCAGATGGCGGCAATGTTGAATTCGGAGGCTTAAAGCTGTCGTTTGAGAAAACTGTGCATTCGGGTGATAACCTGGCAGTGAGGATTGACGACGGCTCCAAGTCGTTTGTCTTTTCTGGCGACGGCAGCCCGATGCAGGGCACAGGATTTTATAAAAATGTTGACCTGCTTGTCCTGGAGACTTATCTCTATGATGAGGAACGCATCGGGCATTCGTCTATGCTGTCGGCAATTGAGTTTGCCAAGGCAAACGGTGCCAAGTCTTTGGCTTTGACGCATATCAACCGCGACCTTCGCAGGATGCGACTTGAAGAAATCATAGCCAAGCTACCGGAGAACGTTTTTGTTCCAGAAGCCTTGCAAGAGACAGAGCTGTAGACGGCTTTTTAGACACTCGGTTGTAAAACAAAAGAAAACGGCCTAACCAGCCGTTTTTTTAGGTAGCAGTTAAATAGAATATTCTAACCTTTTTGTTCGTTTTGATCAGTTTTTTTTGATGCTTTGTATTCTTCTTCTTTTTTCCATCGATTTACATTTACTTCATGAACGGCTCTATTTAATTCATTTTCCAAATCTTCCATCTCCGGCGTAGTGGCGCCATCCCCATGCTCCCTTTTTAAGGCATTTAATTTTTCATAAATTTCTTCAGCCTTCTTCTGCTCGGGGCTATTTTGTTGTTCCGCCCATATGCGACTCCTCGCAAATTCGTCATGTCTGCGCTGCCTTTCATCTTCGATATTATTTTGATTTTGGCTCTCATCTTCGTGTCTATTTATTTCTCCTATTGGCATATTTTTAACTGTTTATTATTTATATTTATTAATAATATCT
>CAZQBZ010000021.1:0-13729 GCA_964592355.1 uncultured Candidatus Saccharibacteria bacterium | reverse complement strand
ATGGCCTTCGGTTGATCGCCCTTTGGCTCAAACTTTGAAACTAATTTAAATTTCATATACTATAATATATAATAGAAAAAACTTATAAAAATGATAGCCTATTTAAACGGGAAAATAATTTTAAAAAAAGATAAATTCTTGGTTATTGAAGTTGCCGGGGTCGGTTATAAGGTTTTTGTATCAAGCCAAACCTTATTGAAACTACCAGAAACAGGAGAACCAGTCAAGCTTTATATTTATCATAACATAAAAGAAGAGGCCTCGGATTTGTATGGTTTTTTGACCTATGGCGGATTGGAGTTTTTTGAGATTTTGATGGACATAAGGGGGGTTGGCCCCAGATCGGCCTTGGATATTTCTCAGTTGGGGTCGATAGATAAAATAAAAGAAAGAGTGCTGGCTCAAGATGAAAAAATATTTGACGGCATCCCGGGCATTGGAGCAAAGAAGGCGGGCACTATTATACTGGAGCTTACGGGAAAAATAAAAATGCTGGATAAAAAACCCATAACTGACGAAGCAGAAAATGCCCTGGTGCAACTTGGGTTTACAAGAGTCGACGCTAAACAAGCGGTGGCAATGATCCCGGAAAACATAAAGGGCACCGAAGAAAGGGTAAAATTCGCGCTTAAGAATTTAGGGAAATGACGATAAAAAATATAATAAAAAAAATATTGGGCGATAGATTGGTGGGATTTTATCATTATGCGCTGGCCCTTGCGGGAGCCGTCATTTTTGGATTTCCCGGATACGACAAAAATATAAAAATTATTGGCATAACGGGAACATCTGGCAAATCGACAACGGCGGATCTTGTGACAAGAATTTTGGAGTCCTCGGGAAATAAAGTGGCCTCAATTTCTACGATTCGTTTTAAAATCGGCAGCCAAGAATGGGAAAACAAATATAAAATGACGATGCCGGGGAGGTTTGTAATTCAAAAATTTTTATGGCAGGCCAAACGCGCAGGTTGCAATTTTATAGTTTTGGAAGTTACTTCGCAGGGAATTATGCAGTTTCGCCATAAGTTCATAAACTTTGATACAGCCGTCTTTACAAACTTAAGTCCGGAACATATTGAGGCCCACGGTGGTTTTGATAATTACAGAAATGCAAAATTAAGACTGTTTAAGGCAACAAAAAATATTCATGTTATAAATGCAGACGACAAAAATTCAGAATATTTTTTGCGAATCCCTGCAAAAAAAATAATCAAGTTTTCGATTAATGATAATAATGTTTATAATTTAAAATTAAGTTTAGCGGGAGATTTTAATCTCATGAACGCCCTGGCGGCAATGTCTGTAGCCAAAACTTATGGCATTTCGGATGATGTTTGTAAAAATATTTTGGAAGGCGCTGAGGCAATCGCCGGCAGAATGGAGTTTGTGCAAAGGTTGCCATTTGAGGTTGTGGTGGATTATGCGCATACGCCAGAACAACTCCAAGCAGTTTATAAAAGTTTTAAAGGCAAAAACTTAATTTGCGTTTTGGGTTCAGCGGGTGGAGGTAGGGATAAATGGAAGAGGCCAGTGCTTGGCGAAATCGCGAAAAAGTATTGCAGCCAGATAATTATTACAAATGAAGACCCGTATGATGAAGACCCAATGGAAATTATAAACCAGGTTGCCCAAACATCCGGCGATAAAACAAAGAAGATTTTAGACAGAAAAGAGGCTATTGAAAAAGCAATTGAATTGGCGGAGCCGGGCGAAGTTGTTGCTATTACCGGCAAAGGATCAGAGTCATTGATGTGTGTAGCCGATGGTAAAAAAATTCCCTGGTCTGATAAGGAAATTGCAAAAGAAATATTAATTAAAAAACAACAATGAAAACACAGGATATTTATAATTTAATGATAAAGATGGGAACAGATGCGGATTTTCGCGGTGTGGCGGGCGTGCAGAGAGTCTTGGACAGAAAAGCAAAAAAATTTAATGGTCTGTCAGATAAGGCAAAAGAGGAGTTTGATAAGGAAACACTGATAAACCCATTCATGGATTCAGGAATTCATAATATTTCAGACGATAAAGAAATTAGAAAAGTTTTAGTTGGGATAGACATAGGATCCGAGGAAATTTTAATTGCAAAAGAGCTTGGCGACATTGATTTGGTTTTGGCTCACCACCCGGTGGGTAAGGGTCTGGCCCAATTAGCCGATGTTATGGACCTGCAAGCAGATGTTTGCAATTATTATGGCGTGCCTATAAATGTGGCCGAAGGCCTAATGAGAGAGAGGATTTCAGAAGTGGCAAGAGGGGTAAATAGCTCAAATCATCAAAGAACAGTGGATGCGGCGAGGATTTTGAAAATAAATTTAATAAACTCACATACCCCTTGCGATAATTTGGCCGCCAAGTTTTTGAAAGATCTGGTTGAAAAAAACAATCCCGAAACAATCGGCGACTTGATTGATTTATTAAAAGAAGTTCCGGAATATAAAGAAGCTATGAAAATCGGAGTGGGGCCAAAAATTTTCGTAGGCAGTCCCGAAAACAGATGCGGTAAAATTGCTTTATCAGAGATTACAGGGGGAACCGAGGGCTCGCCCAGGCTTTATGAAAAGCTTGCGCAAGCCGGAGTGGGAACAGTGGTAGGAATGCATATTTCAGAAGATCATAAAAAAGAAGCCGAGCTGGCGAACGTTAATATTGTCATAGCGGGACACATTTCATCTGATTCTTTGGGAGTTAACCTGTTTGTTGACGAATTGCAGAGGCAGGGAATAGAAATTGTTTCATGCTCCGGGTTCACAAGGTTTTCAAGAGTTTAAAAGGATAAAACAAAAAATATGAAACCACAAGAACATAAGATTCAAGAAGAAATAGAGGCTAAAATAATAGATTGGATAACAATGAACGTTTCCGGCAGGCTAGTCGTCACAAAGTCAGATAAAAATCCATTTGGGGCAGATTTGATTGTGAATAAAAAAGGCGACTATAAAGGCGAGGGATTGTTTTTAAAAGTGCAAAGCCAAATAGGCCCAGATGGAGCTCAAAAAATATCAAAAGATTTTTTAATTGAAGATTTCAAAATTTCCAAAAATCTTTATTTGCTTTTTGTGTATTTTGATACGGTGAGGCAAAAGGTTCTGGACTTTATTTGGATTGTTCCGTCCTCAGAATTTAAAGATATTGCTGATGTGGTAACTTCAATTGAGGGCAGAAAAATTTTTAGGTTTGAAGCCCCGCTGGACATACAACAAAAAAATAAATATTCAGGATTTTTAGTATATACAAAAGATTTGGGCAAGGTGACATTTGATATCATAAACACAGGCAAACCGTTCGTTTCCAGAGGGGTGATTTTCAAGGAGGAGAAGGGTATAAACAAAGATGAATTGCTGGAGTTTTTGGCAGAAGCGAGATTAAATACTTTTGCCTCAAATAATACGCCCGTAGACAACCCAAGGCTTTTGGGGTCTAAAGAACTTAGCTTTCAAAAAGGAGAACTTTTTTACAGAGATATTTTTTTTAATGGTAATAAAAAATTTATTGGCCAGGAGATCGTTTATATCGGACAAACCCCGGTTTTTGGCATGAATTATTTAGGAAGCCGGATCGAAAAATTACAAGAAGCCTTTCTAAAGGAATCATTGTTCAGGCTGGCGCAAAAATGCAGATTATGGCACAATTCAGAATTTGAAAGAAGAGAGTATAGGTATGAAAATTTTGGACAAGGCGATATGGATGAATTTTTTGGACAAGAAAAAATTTCAGTGTCTTCAAAACAGGTATATAAATTAGAATACAGGGGCGGCTTTATTTCTGATAAAACATGAGAATTATAGGCGACTTTCATATACATTCTAAGTATTCAAGAGCGACATCGCCCGCCACTGATTTAGAAAATTTAGACAAATGGGCAACTATAAAAGGGGTTGATGTTTTAGGTACGGGAGATTTTACTCATCCCGGATGGACTTCTGAAATAAAAGAAAAATTAAGACCACTAGAAAATGGTCTTTTTGGGTTGAAAGAGAAAGAATCCAAGGTCAGGTTTTTACTGACAACAGAGATTAGCTGTATTTATAAAAAAGGCGGAAAGGTTAGAAAAGTTCACGTTGTTTTATTCGCTCCGTCGTTAGAGGTAGTTGAAAAAATAAATAGAAAGTTGGCAGAGGTGGGAAATCTCAATGCAGATGGCAGACCTATTTTAGGCTTAGACGCAAAAGAACTTTTAAAGATTGTTTTGGATGCTGACGAAAATTGTTTAGTCGTGCCAGCTCACATTTGGACGCCTTGGTTTTCTGTTTTCGGGTCAAAGTCTGGATTTGATTCTTTGGAAGAATGTTTTGACGAATATGCAAAATATATTTTTGCCGTTGAGACTGGATTATCATCGGATCCAAAAATGAATTGGCAATTGCAATCGCTGGATAACGTTACCCTAATTTCAAATTCAGATGCGCATTCAGCCCCAAAAATCGGCAGAGAGGCAAATGTTTTTGACACAGAATTAGATTATGGTTCTATTATAAAAAGCATCAAAACAAAACAAGGTTTTTTGCATACAATTGAATTTTTTCCGGAAGAAGGAAAATATCATTTTGACGGACACGCCAGCTGCGGCATTTCTTTGTCTCCAGAACAATCTAAAAAAAATAATAATGTTTGTCCAAAATGTAAAAAGCCATTGGTGATAGGAGTGCTTAATAGAGTCCAAGAGTTGGCCGATAGGCCCTATGGATTTGTGCCCCCAAGCGCAATTTTTTATAAAAGCCTCATTCCTTTGGAGGAAGTTATTGCGGACGCCGTAGGAACAACCCCCGCTTCAAAAAAAGTTGCAGAATTTTATAATAAACTGATACAAAATCTGAAAAATGAATTTAATGTATTGTTGGAGGCAGAAATAGATGATATTAAAAAGTATGGCTCATCCGAAATTGCAGAAGGGGTTTCGCGGGTAAGAGAGGGTAGGGTTTTGGTCGATCCTGGTTATGATGGAGTTTATGGCAAGATAAAAATTTTTGATAAAGCTCAGCGCAATAGGCCAAGCCAAAAAACACTTTTATAAAAAATAAGGTTGACATTCCTTTTTTAGAATACTAAAATAACCTATTAAACTAATAAAATATTTTGATTATGGAGGGCAAAACTTTTTTTATAACAAAGTCAAAACTCCAAGAGCTTAAAGCAGAGTACGACAAACTTTTAGAGCTGGAAAGAACAAAAACCATTGGAGAAGAGGCTCCTAAAATTTTTGAATCAGAGGACTTGAACCCTGAATTCGTGAGCTTTCAGGAAGATATGGGCTTTTTAAGGTCCAGAATAGATGAAATCAAAAATATTTTAGAAAATTATGAGCTTATAAAAAAGCCAGAAAAAGAAAAAGCGAATTTTGTAAATTTAGGAGCAAAAGTTATAGTTGATACAGCAGGGCAAAAAGATGAATTTACTATTGTGGGGACCATAGAGGCAAATCCCATGGCCGGCAAAATAAGCGACGAGTCACCGGTGGGCAAGGCCCTTATGGGCAGAAAAATCGGCGACGAAATTACGATAGATTCTCCCGCAAAAACCACCTATAAAATAAAAAATATAAAATACGAAATCGGATGATTCTTAAAAGCCCTTTAACGGGGCTTTTTTGTTTGATATAATCAGTAAATTAACATTATTGGGATCGCTATCAAACTATGGCAAAAATTTTAAGTAAAATAATAAAAACATTGATAATCAGCGACTTTTTTTTAAACTTGGGCTGGGGACTCCTTTCCCCTGTGTTCGCCCTATTTTTACTTAGCAATGTGGCTGATTTTGACCCGGCAAAAGCAGCGGAGGTGGCGGGTCTTTCGGCGCTATTTTATTGGATAACAAAATCTTTGCTTCAAGTTCCGATTGGAATCCTATTAGACAAAAAGGGCGGTGAAAAAGATGATTTCTGGGCAATGTTTTGGGGAACACTTTTGGCTGCCTCAGTTCCCGTAGGATATTTATTCTCAACAGCCCCATGGCATATTTATTTTTGGCAAATTATTTATGCTCTAGGCATGGCAATGGCCCTACCTTCATGGCTGGCAATTTTTACCCGTCATGTAGACAAGGGGCAAGAGGCTTTTGAATGGGGGCTTGAGTCGACATCAATCGGGCTGGGCGCCGGAATTGCAGGGGGGCTGGGGGGGATCGTTTCAACATATTTTGGTTTTTCAATATTATTTATTTCCGTGACCGTTTTAAATCTTATTTCCGCCTTTTGTCTGCTTGCCGTTAGGAACAAAGTTTTTTTAAGAAGAGATGGAGTAAACGCTATTATGGATAAACCCACGATTGTTCCATAAATTTACATATGCGAAACCAGGAAATTGCCAAAATTTTTTATGAAATGGCTGAGTTTCTAGACGCCGACAAGGTCAGTTTCAAGCCTTATGCATACAGGCGCGCCGCGGCTTCTTTGGAAAATCTGAAAGGAGATGTTTTTGATATATATAAAACAGATGGAGTTAAAGGCCTAAAGAACATAGATGGTATTGGTGAAAGTATCGCTGAGCACATCGAGGAATATTTAAAGACCGGAAAAATAAAAATCCACGAAAAATATAAGAAAAATCTGCCGTTAAAGATTGATGAACTCACAAGGGTTGAGGGATTGGGCATAAGAAAAATAAAAGTTTTATATAATAAACTGGGAATTAAAAATTTAAAAGACTTGGAACGCTCGGCCAAGGCCGGTAAAATCGCCCCACTTTTCGGATTTGGCGAAAAAACAGAAAAAAATATTTTACAGGGAATAGAATTTTTAAAAATAGATAAGGGTAGATTTTTGTTAGGAGAAATTTTACCGGTCGCAGAAAACATTTTACAAAAAATAAAATCTTTGAAAGAGGTTGAAGCCGCGAGTCTGGCAGGATCGGTGCGCAGAAGGAAAGAAACAATCGGAGACGTTGATGTTCTGGCTGTGTCAGAAAATCCCAAAAAGGTAATGGATTATTTTACAAAACTCGAAGGTGTTGAAAAGATATGGGCCAAGGGGGAAACAAAATCATCGGTGAGAGTGAAAGAGGGTTTTGATATTGATTTGCGTATAGTTCCTAAAAAGTCCTATGGATCGGCTTTGCAATATTTTACAGGCAGCAAAGATCACAATATTTTAACCAGGAAGATTGCCATTGAAAAAGGATTAAAACTTTCTGAATACGGCTTATTCAAAGGTTCTAAACAAGTTGCCGGTCAGACGGAAGAGGGATTATATAAAATGCTTGGAATGGAATATCCAGATCCAGAAATAAGGGAAAATACAGGAGAAGTCGAAGCGGCTTTACGCGGCAAGTTGCCCGAATTGGTGGAATTAAAAAATATTAAAGGTGATTTACATTGTCATACAACAGCCTCAGATGGTAGGAGTTCATTGCAAGAGATGATTGAAAGGGCATCGGAAATTGGATATGAATATATAGGTATTTCAGATCACACCAGAACCTTGAGCCTGGCAAACGGTTTAGACGAAAGAGACCTTCTGGCTCAGAATGAGGAAATAAAAAAAATCAGGGAAAAATTCAAAAAACAGGGCAAGAAAATTGCTATTTTACATGGTTGTGAGCTTAATATTTTAGAAGACGGGTCGGTGGATATTAAAGATGAGGTTTTGCGAAAATTGGATTATAGGATCGCCAGCATACACTCTTTTATGAAAATGAAAAAAACAGAGATGACAAAGAGACTGGCAAAGGCAATGCAAAACCCGTATATTAATATTATTGGTCACCCATCAGCCAGGCTTATCGGTGATCGCGACGAAATACAAATTGACTGGGATAAATTTTTGAAATCTGCCAAAGAGACAGAAACTATTTTAGAAGTCAGCAGTCAACCAAAGAGACTGGACTTGAGGGATATATATGTAAGAAGAGCCAAGGAACTGGGAGTAAAAATGATAATCAATACAGACTCTCATCATAAAGAACAATTAGATTTGATGAGGTTTGGAGTCTGGAATGCGCGCCGCGGCTGGGCCGAAAAAAATGATATTGTAAATACTTTATCCGTTGAAGATTTTATTAAAAATTTTAAAAAATAATTTTCAGCCGCGGTGGGAGGGGTCGGGAGGGATTTTCCCTCCCGTGTAGGAAATTATTCAAAACCGAGGGTTTTGAAGGAGCGAGCTTGCGAGCGACAGCGGCTGGGCCGAAAAGAAGGATATTATAAACACCTTGTCGGCAGACGATTTTATTAAAAAGCTAAAAAAATAAATGCCAAGAGAAAAGTCCGCTGGAATAATTTTATTTAGAATGGAAAATAATGAACCATATTATCTGCTTTTGCATTATGCGCCATCAGAAAAAGGCAGAAAGGGCCACTGGGGATTTACCAAGGGCCACGTGGAAAAGGGTGAAACAGATGAGCAGACTGCCCGCAGAGAAACAGCAGAGGAGACCGGCATAAGGGAATTAAAAATTTTGCCTGGGTTTAAAAGGTCAGAGAAATATTTTTTTAAAAGGGTATACGGCTTAAAGGGTAAGGAGAGAGAAAAGGCTCCATGGGTTTTTAAACTGGTGATTTTCTTTTTAGCCCAAACGCATATTGAAGACGTTCAGCTTTCTCATGAGCACATCGGATTTGTTTGGCTGCCATATAAAGAGGCTCACAAAAAAATAACTTTTAAAAATTCAAAAGAACTGTTAAAAAGAGCAAATGATTTCGTCATTTCAGGCAAAGGTTCTGCAAATCACAAAAAAGATACCAAAAGGCGAGGTGTTGACTTACAGTCAGGTGGCAAAGCTGGCAGGCAGGCCAAAGGCTTATAGGGCGGTCGGTAATATTTTGAATAAGAATTATGATCCTAAAATTCCCTGTCATAGGGTTATCAGGTCTGATGGCGCCGCGGGTGGATATAACAGAGGTTCGTCTCAAAAGATAAAAATATTAAAATCTGAGAAGGCCATATAATTAAAAACCGCCCTAAATTAGGGCGGTTTTTGAAGACTATTTTGTTTTTACCTCTTCTACTATTTTAGAGAAGATTTCAGGATATAGCTGGGCTAATTGAGATAAGACCTTTCTGTCTAGCTCTATTTTTTTGGCCTTTAATCCTGCTATAAATTTGCTGTAAGTGAGGCCCTGGTTTCTTGTGGCGGCATTTATCTGCAAATTCTGCAAACCCCTGTTTGTTCTTTTTTTAGCCTTTCTGTCGCGAAATGCATAAGTCCAGGCATGCCTCAATGCATCTTTGGCTAATTTAAATTTTGATTTTCTGCCGTATTTGAAACCCTTAGCATGTTTTAAAATGTTTTTTCTGTGCTTGCGGGCCTGTACGGATCTTTTTATTCTTGGCATTCTTTTTGTAAGTAAAAATGAATATTAATTTCCCAAATATTTTTTAATTGCTTTGGCTTCCTGTTTTGAAAGGGGGGTGTATTTTCTTTTTTTTCTCTTCCATTCACCCGTTTTTTTGGATCGGTAGTGGTTTTGGCCAGCTGACCTTCTTAAAATTTTTCCTGTCTTTGTGATTTTAAACCTCTTGGTTAAGGCTTTTTTTGTTTTTGTTGTCATGACTTTTTTGAGACAATCATTGAAAAACCTCTCGGCTCTCTTTTTAATTCTCTCTCTTCTTTAATTGGTATTAAATTATTTAAAGTTTCCAAATACTTTTTTACTTTTTCCGTGGCGAAGTTTCCCATTGCTTTTTCGCGGCCTCTCAAGTTCATATTTATCTTTACCTTATTTCCCTCTTCCAAAAACTTTTTTGCCTGGTTGGCCCTGGTTTCCATGTCATGGGGCGAGATTCCGAATGTCAGCCTTATTTCTTTTAATTCTCCTCCCTTGGGCTTTGCCATCTTCTTTTCCTTCTTTTGTTGCTGGTAAAGATATTTTCCATAATCTGCAATTTTGCAAATGGGCGGCTCCACTTTTTCTGTTACCTGTATCAAATCCAGGTCTTTTGATTTTGCCAAATCAATTGCATCAAAAATGTTCATTATGCCCAATTGTTTTCCGGTCTCATCTACAACCCTTACCTCTTTTGCCCTTATAAAATTGTTTACTAAAACTTTGTCCAAAATATATTTTTAATAGTGGAAGCGAGGGGATTGAACCCCTGTCCAAATATTTTTTTAAAACACTTCTACAAACATAGATAACTTTGTTTTTTGGGGCAATAAATAAAAAGTTATCAAAATTTTTATTGCCTTATCTTCTTAATTTTAATGCCACGCCGAAGACTCGCGACATCTATCCTAATGATATAACACCTTTATCCATCTATTAGGAATCGATGGTAAAGATGCAGCATTATGCGTATGCTAACGCTGGTTGCCTGTTAAACAAGTTGGCAATTATATTTTTTCTAAAAGTTTTGCCAGGTTTTAGAATACTGGGTTTGCGTATTTTAAAAGGAACACTTGTCGAAGCTTACGCTCCCAATTCTGTTCGGATGTCGCGATCTATGTCGCGCTTTTTGATAGCCTCTTTTTTATCATATTTCTTCTTTCCTTTGGCTAATCCGAATTCAAGCTTTACTCTACCACTTTTCTCATAAATTTTCAAGGGCACGAGGGAAAATCCCTTTTGTTTTATTTTTCCCGCCAAATAATCGATTTCCTTTTTATTTAAAAGCAGTTTTCTTTCGCGGCCTTCGTTATAATCGGCTCCCGCATTATTTGGCTGGTATGGAGGCACTTTTACTCCTATCAAAAGCGGTTCTAAGTTTTTTACAACCACATAGCTGCCCGCCAAATTAATGTGTCCGGTTTTTATGCTCTTTACTTCTTGTCCAAACAAAACCAGCCCCGCTTCAAACTTTTCAAGGATATTATAGTCGTAGCCGGCTTTTCTGTTTTCGCTCAAAACTTTCATAGATTTACTCTAACACTCATTTTTAGCTTTATCAATCTTTCTTTTTGAGCTAACTTATGTTAGTTTATACTAATATGGCAGCCAATAAAAAAGAGACAATTATAATCTCATTGGGAGGGAGCCTGGTGGTTCCGGAACAGATTGACGTCGAGTTTTTGGAAGGATTTAGAAAAACCGTTCAAAAGCATTTTAAAGATAAAAAATTTATCATTTTTGTGGGAGGCGGCAAAATTTGTCGAATATATCAGAATGCATTAGATGAGTTTGGGGCAAAACCATCGGACCGAGATTGGATTGGAATAGACATCACAAAACTGAACGCAAAAATAGTGAAGCAGGTTTTTATAAAAAATCAAAAAAATGTAATTATTGAAAGTGGCACAAAACCCGGTCATTCAACTGATTATGTCGCCGTGTTGGCGGCAAAAAAGCACAGGGCAAAAACAATAATTAATCTTTCGAATATTGATTATGTTTATACTAAAAATCCAAAAGAATTTGCGGATGCCATGCCATTTGAACAAATTTTTTGGAAGGATTTTCAAAAATTGGTAGGCAATAAATGGACCCCTGGCATGAATTCGCCATTTGATCCGATTGCCGCAAAGTTGGCAGCAAAATTAAAAATAAAAGTGGCAATGATAAACGGCCACAAACTTCAAGAGCTTGAAAATTTTTTAAATAATAAGCCGTTTATCGGAACCATAATTCAATGATAAGAGAAGAGATTAAAAAATTAATATCATCGGCTGTTAAAAAACTTTATTCAAGGGATATTGAAGTTCAAGTTGAGCATCCAAATGAAAAGATAAGAGGCGACTATTCTTGTAGTGTTGCCTTTAGCATCGCCAAAGAAATTGGTAAAAATCCTTTCGAGGTTGCCACGATGCTTAAAGAAGAGATAGAAAAACAAAAGCACAGCTTTTCAAAAATAGAAGTTATAAATGGATTCTTGAATTTTTTTGTTTCAGAAAAATATCTGCAAAAACAGATCACCAAAATTTTAAAAGAAAAAAATAAATTTGGCAGTTTAAAAATCGGCAAAAACAAGAAAGTGAATGTTGAGTTTATTTCCGCTAATCCGACAGGGCCTTTAACTTTGGGCAATGGGAGAGGGGGGTTTGGCGGGGACGTCTTATCAAATGTTTTGGAAAAAGCGGGATATAAGCCGACAAGAGAATATTATATAAATGACACAGGCAACCAGATTAAAGTTTTAGGACATTCTGTTTTGGGTGACAGCGAGGCTGTTTATAAGGGCGAGTATATTTTGCAATTGCAAAAAAAAATAAAAGGAAAGACCCCGGAGTCTGTTGGAGAAAAGGCGGCGAAAGAAATTTTAAACAAAATGATAAAGCCGTCCATAAAAAAAATGGGCATTGGGTTTGATGTTTGGTTTTCTGAAAATAGTTTATATAAAAATAAAGAAGTAGATAAGGCAATTGAGATTTTAAAAAAAAGAGGGACTACTTATGAGAGTGAGGGGGCGGTTTGGTTCAAATCAAAAGATCTGGGTGATGATAAAGACAGGGTGCTGATACGCAAAGACGGAATCAGAACATATTTTGCATCCGACATCGCTTATTTAAAAAATAAATTTCAAAGAAAATTCAATAAACTCATCTTTTTTGTGGGAGCCGATCATCATGGATATGTTGCCAGGCTGAAGGCCGGAGCCCATGCGATGGGATACGAAAAAGAAAAGATCGATGTAATTGTTTTACAGCTCGTAAAGCTTTTTGAAAACGGCCAGGAGGTTCGCATGTCGAAACGCGCCGGCACTTACGTTACAATCGACGAGCTTATTGACGAAGTAGGCGCGGATGTTGCCAGATTTTTCTTTTTGATGACGGGGTTGAACGCGCATATGAATTTTAACTTGAATTTGGCAAAAGAGAAGTCTGAAAAAAATCCTGTTTTCAAGGTTCAATATGCTTATACCAGGATCTGTTCAATATTGAAGAAAGCTCCAAAATCAAAAAAACAAAGCATTGATTTGGGTCTGCTTAAAGATGAAAGCGAGCTTAATTTAATGCGAGAATTTTTAAAATTTTCAGAGGTTGTCGAGGACAGCTCAAATGATTATCAGCTTCAAAGATTGCCCCAGTATGCTCTTGAGCTCGCAGAATCTTTTCATAGATTTTATGAGAATTGCAAAGTGATTTCCGAGGATAAAAAGCTGACTGAGACAAGATTGCAGCTTGTGTCTTCGGCTAAAGTGGTTTTTAAAAACACATTAGATTTGATGGGGTTATCAGCTCCAGAGAAAATGTAAAAAATAAAATGGAAATAAAAGATATTGCTACATTCAAAAACAAATATTTTTTACTGCGCCACGGCCAGACAATTTTTCAAAAAGACAATATAGATAAAATCTATTCAGATCAAGAGTATATATCTTTGGAAATTACAAAAGAAGGGCGGGATAAAATTGCAAAACAGGCACAGATTTTAAAAGAAAAAAATATTGATTTGATTTTTTCTTCGCCGTTGTTTAGGACGAAACAGTCGGCGCAAATCGTTGCCGATGTCATAGATAGAAAAATTATTTTTGATGACAGGCTGGTGGACATGAAGATGGGGGAATTTTCAGGCAAGGCAACTTCTTTGTATGACGACTTTTTTTTGGCTAACAAATTGGGGTTGAAAAGCCGCCCAAAAGGCGGAGAAAACTGGACCGATATTTTAAAGAGAATGAATAGCTTTTTGAATGACGTGGAACAAAAATATAAGAATAAAAATATCTTGATTGTAAGCCATGGCGAACCTTTGTGGCTTCTGGCTGCTTATTTAAAAGGATCCAGAACTGCTGATGAATTTTTGGCGACAAGAAAAGTCAAAGAAAATAATTTATATCCCGATACGGGAGACTTAATAGAGTTGTAAAATGCCGTATAATTTTTCACAAGAGGAAAACAAAATTTTAAATTTTTGGCAAG
>CAZQBZ010000020.1:0-13905 GCA_964592355.1 uncultured Candidatus Saccharibacteria bacterium | reverse complement strand
GTTGTGGAATAACAGTATGTTGTCAATATACTGTTTTTCCACAACCTAAAAGCTTTTAAAAGCCGCGCATAAAGCCACGCCCAGGGCATCAAACGCGTCGTCTTTTTTTCTGCTGTTTTTTTTCATATCAAAATTTTTAAGGTCAAGAGTTTCTTCTATCATTTTTTGCACCTGTTTTTTTTCTGCCCTGCCATATCCGGAAATAGCCATTTTTACCTGCAATGGGGTAAATTCAATCACGTCAACGTTTTTTTGAGAAGCGGCCAGTAATATCACGCCCTTCGCCTGTCCAACAGGGATTATTGTCTTTAGATTCTTAAAAAAATATAAGCTCTCAATCGACATCAAGTCTGGATTATACTTATCTATTAATTTTGAGATTCCTTTATAAACAATGTTTAATCTTTCAGGCGCCAGTAAGGATTTGTCAGTGGTTATGCACCCAAAATCAACAACTTGTATATTTTGCCTGTTTTTGTCGTCTTTGTTTAGTATAGAATATCCTACTATGGCAGACCCAGGGTCCACCCCAAGAATAATCATGAAATTATTCTTTTAAATTTGAGTACACGTTGTTGACGGCGTCGTTATCATCCAGGGCCTCAAATAACCTTTCGGCCTGCTCTTTTTCTTTTTCGGCGATAGTAACCTCTTCTTTTGCCGCCCAGCCTAGCGAAAATGAATCAATTTTTAATCCCTTTTCTTCTAACGTTTTTCTAACCTGTTCCAAGTCCTCTGGCTTTGTGTGAATTTCGATGGTTTCGTCATAAAATTTTACATCATCAGCTCCTGATTCAATGGCAATCATCTCCATTTCATCCTGAGGTTTTCCTTCCGGCAAGACAATAACTATACCCTTTCTGTCAAAATTCCAGCGCACGGCTCCTTCACCGGCCATTTTTCCGTTATTCTGATTTAAAATAACTTTAATTTCTGTGAGAGTTCGGTTCGTGTTGTCGGTAATGCCTTCTATTATCAAGGCGATTCCTCCCGGTCCAAACCCTTCAACTGAAATCTCTTCTAAGTTTTCTCCGGCCAGCTCACCGGTACCCTTTTTAATAGCCCTTTCAATATTCTCTTTAGGCATATTAAAATTTTTGGCCTGGTCTATAACGGCTTTCAGTTTTGCATTTTTGGCTGGATCCCCTCCGCCTTCTTTTGCGGCAATGGTAATCAACCTTCCGAATTTGGAATAAATTTTGCCCTTTTTGGCTGCATTGGCCATCTTTGTGGCCATAACTGTTTTGGCATGACTATGTCCTGACATTTGTTTTTTTCTTTATAAATATTAGAATTGTAGCTGACACAATGGTTATCGCAATAGCCGTGAAAAATAAAAGCCAAGGGTTTGTTTTGCCGCCCGAGAGGCCGGCTAAACTTGTTTCCTGGCTCACATCATATTCTTTGCTATCGCTTATTGTGTCTGCTTCTACTATATTATTAACAGATTTTTCTCTTTTTGGCAAGGTTTTTGTCGTAGAATCATCCAAAACGCCGCTCTTATCCGGATAAGTCTGGCCGGTTTTAGCTTTTTCAAAAGACATGGAGCTTGCAATTTCTCCATTCGGTTTTATTAAGACGACCCCGTCACCGTCGTTATTTAAAGTAATTTTAGTTTCGGGCCTCCAAAAAGCAATTACCCCAAGAGATGCGATTTTCGTGCCCTCGGGGATTGTAAAAATTTTTGAAGTTCCGACTGTGTCTTTTAATTTCCAACCCGAAAGATCAACTTCGAAATTATTAGAGTTATATAATTCTATCCACTCATTTTCTTCATCAGAACCCTCAGGGGAGGGTAAAATCTCATTTATTAAAATGCCGTCCGCATAAGCAACAACCGCGACCGGATCATTGTTGAGAGAAGTCTGTGATGAAGCATCTTTTGGCTCGGAATTTAAGACCTCATTGATTGCGATGGCAGTATCGCAATTTACGCAGGCCAGTCCCTGATCTTTGATTTTTTGCAAAGTAATTCCGTCTCCTATTCCCTTAACCCTTTTTAAATCATCAACTGAAACGAATGGACGGGCATCAATAATCATCTGTGCCTTTTTGTCTCCGATGCCGACAAGTTCTGTTAATTGTTCAAGCGTGGCGGTATTAATATTGATTTTGTCGGCAGCCAAAATAAAAAGCGGCATTGCCGCAAAAGAAAAAACAAATATTAAAAATTTTTTCATGTTTTTAAACTAATTTGTTTTGATTTGATAATCCCAAATGTTCATATGCGAGACGGGTGGCTATACGCCCTTTCGGGGTGCGCTCGATAAATCCTTGTTGCATTAAGTATGGCTCATAAATATCTAAAATAGTATCCTCTTCTTCCATAGAAGCCGCAGCCAAGCTTTGAAGACCAACAGGGCCTCCGTTAAATTTTTCGATTAAGGCAGTTAAAATTTTTCTGTCACCGGGCTCTAATCCCATTTTATCTATTTCCAAAAAATTAAGAGCCCTCTCTGAAATTTCTTTTGTTATAAAACCCTGAGCCTCGACATCAGCAAAGTCTCGCACTCTTCTTAACAGTTTATTTGCAATCCTTGGAGTAGACCTTGATCTGCTTGCAATAATATCCAAAGCGCTTGGTTCGGCTTTGAGTCCCAAAATATCCGCGGACCTCTGAATGATTTTTTTAATGTCTTCCTGAGTATAAAAGTTAAGTTGAAATGTGGCTCCGAATCGGTTGCGCAGGGGTGCCGATAAAAGTCCCGGCCTGGTGGTTGCTCCTATAATAGTAAAACGAGGCAGTTTTAACTCCATTGTTCTTGCCATGGGGCCCTTTCCCAAGATTAGGTTAAGTTTGTAGTCCTCCATTGCAGGGTAGAGATATTCTTCAACAGTATTTGAAATTCTGTGAATTTCATCCAAAAATAAAACGTCGCCTTCATTCAAATTAGTTAAAATGGCAGCCAAATCACCAGCCCTTTCAATAGCCGGGCCGGAGGTGATGCGAATTTCTTTTTGCATTTGACTTGCTACAAGTTGAGCCAGAGTGGTTTTGCCCAATCCTGAGTTGCCATAAAGCAACAGATGGTCAGGCGCCTGGTTTCTTTTCTGCGCGGCTGTTATAATTATCTGTATATTTTGCTTTATTTTTTCTTGACCCACATAATCAGACCAGTTTTTTGGTCTTAGAGCAAAATCCAGAGATTCATCCTCTTTAGTTAAATTTGGCTGTTTTGGACTTGACACGGAACTTGAAAGGTGATATAATAAAAATTATATCGTTATGATAAATTGCCGAATTAAGAACAATTGTTCAATTTATCGGCATCGGCTTTAAATTTTAAATTAAAACGGCTCTAGAGTTGGAGGTAACTATTTTGGGTTTGTCTTAGTTTTTGGGTAATCTTGCTCCGGCTCGATTATTCCTCAGACAAATCTTTGTTTATGTCCCAGACATAAAACTACCTCCAACTCTAGAGCCGTTTTATATTATTAAACAGCTGGTTCGGCGGGCTGGTTTTCGTCCACATCAACAACGCGCCTGACTTCTTCCATTGTCGTGGACCCCTCTAATATATCAAGTATTCCGGACTGGTACATTGTTACCATTCCTTTTTTAATGGCCAATTCTCTCACAGCCGAAACTGGCGGGTTGGTTAAAATAAATTTTTCCATCTCAGAGTCAACCAGAAATGCCTCGTAAAGTCCGTGTCTTCCTTTGTATCCTGTAAAGTTGCAGACCTCACAGCCACCCTCTTTTACCCGTTGCACCATGGCGTTGTCTATATTAGGAATTTTTATATGACTGGGCATGTGTTTTAAGGCTCTTTTGAATTCAGTGATTTCTTCGGGCGTTGCCTTTTGGCTTGTTGAGCATTTTTTGCAAACTTTTCTGACAAGCCTTTGCGCCACAGCCATTTTTAAGGCCGGCGCAATTGACGATGGGGTAGTGCCCAAATCCACAAGCCTGGGAATAGTTCCGGCGGCATCATTGGTGTGCAGGGTGCTAAGCACCAAATGGCCCGTAAGGGCTGCCTGCAAAGCAATGCCTGCGGTGTCTAGGTCTCTAATTTCTCCCACCAAAATAACATCAGGGTCTTGCCTGACAATAGATCTTAATCCCTCGGAAAAAGTATAACCCTTGTCCGGGTTTACTTGCGTTTGTGAAATCCCCTTTAAGTGGTATTCAATAGGATCTTCAAGCGTAATGATTTTAATTTCCGGATTTTGGATTTTTTTCATAAAGGCATACAGGGTGGTTGTCTTTCCCGATCCCGTAGGGCCCGTTACGATTATCATTCCGTTTGGCTTGTTGATCTGTTCTTCAAAGGTTTTATACAAGTCGCCTCTTAAACCCAGCTCTTCCAAGCTGATAAGACTTTTCGGATTTAAAATTCTCATAACGACAGATTCACCATACTCTGCTGGGATGCTGGAAGTTCTTATTTCTATCAAGTTGTCATCAATGGCGATGGAATATCTTCCATCTTGAGGCTTATCGGTAATATTTAGCTTTAGGTGGGATAAAAGTTTTAATCTGGACATTAAATGGTGATATATCCCAAGATCGAAAAAAATAACGTCTTGCAGAATACCGTCGAGCCTTATTCTCAGCCTGCCTTCTTCTTCCTGGGGTTCTAAGTGTATATCGGAAGTCTCAAGGGCAATGGCTCCGTAAAGGATGACATCTAATAATTCTGTAACGCTTTCATTCAGGTATTTTTCGATAACTGTTTTGTAATTCCCGATGTTTTTAACATCGGTTTTCACCTCTCCGATTATCTTTGGGGAGATTGTTACAGAACCTAATATTTTTTTTGAAGCTCCGTCCATTTTTATTTACAAATATTATTTGAAATTTCGCCCATATTGGCTCCGCTTTTAAGCAAAGCGGCGGCCGTTTCAAATATTTCAGGGGTTACAGAATTTTTAAAGTTATCGGTGCGCGCAATCAATCCGGCCATTAAACAATTGGCCGACTTTTGACCGATTTGATCCGAAAGCCCCAAAACAATTTCACTAACGGTGAGTTTGTCCGCCACCAAGTTAATTTTACCAAAATTTTTGTTTTCAGTCCCGCTATCGATATTCAAAATATCAGCGTCCAATAAAAAGCCAAAAGAATTAAGCTTGCTTTCGAGGGCCTTTTGATAATCTTTTATGCCAAAGGTTATTACAAGGTCGGGCTTTGACTCCGAGAAGTAGAAAGAAATGTCATCTTTTTTAACAACGCCATTTTCGACAGTGAGATGGATTTTTAGGCTGTCATCATTCTTTTCGTAGTAAATTTGAGAAATATTGGCTGTGCTTGAAGGAATAGAGATAATAAAGTTTTTTGGATATGAGATAAAATCTGCCGACGGGATTAGAAATTTTAGATATTCGGGGAAATTTTCCGTTATTATGTTTACATTTTTACCCGCCTCGCTTAAAGTATAAAAAAGGGATAAGGCGGAGGCAACGGCCTCTGGGTTGGAGGACTCTTCGGGGATGAGATAGATGTTTTTAGCCTGGGAAATTAGGTTTTTTGCTTCTTGAAACTCCATAGATTTTATAATTTCCTTTACCCTATGCGATTTAATAAGATAAGTCAATTGTGAATAATTTTTTATGCAAACTATAATAACTTACAACCATAGCGAGACTCAAAAATTGGGAGAAGATCTGGCAAGAGATATCCTAAAAAATAAATCAAAAAACCAGGCTCGGGTTTTGGGTTTAACTGGAAACCTGGGGGGAGGCAAGACAACATTTATGCAGGGATTTGCAGTGGGTCTGGGCGTTAAAGAAAAAATTTTATCGCCGACTTTTGTGATAATGAAGCATTTTGGCAATTTTTATCATATAGACTGTTATAGAATAAACAAACCAGAAGAAATTTTAGAGCTTGGCTTTAAAGAAATACTTGCAATACCCAGTAATATTATTGCAGTAGAATGGCCGGAAAAAATAAAAAAATTTCTTCCTAAAGATACGATATATATTGATTTTGAATTTATAGATGACAACACGAGAAAGATAACCTATAATTAATTATGGCAGACAGACTCATTATCTTAGACTCAAACGCCCTATTGCACAGATCTTTTCATGCCCTGCCTCCGCTAACTACAAACTCGGGCCAGGAAACAGGGGCGGTTTATGGATATCTTTTAACATTTTTAAAATCGATTAAGGACACTCAGGCAAATTATGTCGTGGCATGTTTTGACACGAAAGCAAAAACCTTCAGACACGAAAAATTTAAAGATTATAAGGCTCATAGACCAGCGACTCCATTGGGCATAATATCGCAGATACCAGTAATGAAAGAGGTCTTAAAAACATTGGGGGTTCCTGTTTTTGCGATGGAGGGCTTTGAGGCAGATGATCTTATCGCAACCATCTGTAAAAAGTCATTAGAACAAAAAACAGATTTGGAAATTTTTATCGTTTCCGGCGACCTTGATAATTTGCAATTAATCAACGATAAAGTGAAGGTTTATACTTTAGGCAAGGGCATAAAAGACACTATTATATATGACGCTCAAAAAGTAAAAGAAAGGTTTGGCGTAGATCCCCTGCAAATGAACGATTTCAAAGCCCTTGTGGGCGACGCGTCAGACAACGTGCCAGGAGTTCCTGGAATCGGTAAGACAACGGCAACTGATTTGATCCAAAGATTTGGCAGTATTAAAAATCTTTATGACGAGATTGGCACGGATACAGCCGTTTTAAAGCCGAAAGTTAAGGGATTGCTTAAAGAAAACAAGAATTTGGCATTTCTGTCCCTGGAATTAGTCGAGACAAAGAAAGACATTGACATGGATATTAAGATTGAAAGCTGTAGATTTGGAAATTTTGACGATAATGCCGTCAAACGAATTATGGAAAAACTGCAATTTAATTCTTTGATAAGCAAAATATTGTCGTTAAAAAATATCACTAACTAAAAAAAATAATCTATGTCAAAAATTATTTACAAAGTTCTTTTTCCGATACTTTTGGCATCACTTTTTGCAATAGCCATATTCATCGCTATTGATTACGACCAGCTGAGGCCAGAATCTTATATAGTTTTATTTTTAGTGGTGGTGACGATTTTCTTTTTTGGATATGCGACAGGAGAGAGGTTTGCCTCACCATTAAGAAACCTGATTGAAAAAGCCAATAATATAAACACAGAAAACCTTGGCCAAAAGATATATATAGACACAAGGGATGAAATGGAGGAGCTGGCTGAAATATATAACAGGTTGGCAGAAAAACTGAAAGAAAGCAGAGATAAAGAAAAGGCGGCGGAAGGTTCAATTGATATAAAAGTAAGAGCTAAAACGCAATCCCTGGAAGAGACGATAGGTGCATTGGAGCAAAAAGTGCAAAACAGAACCATAGAGCTCGAAAAAACTTTAAAAGAAATAGAGGCGCTGAAAATGCAACTGAAAGTGAAAGACGCTGAACTCACAGGGCTAAGAAAGTAAAAATATGCCAGAACTTCCGGAAGTCCAAACAACTGTAAATGGGTTAAAGACAAAGGTCCTAAACAGGACCTTTGTTGATGTGTGGTCTGACTGGAAAAAAACAATCAAAAGGCCCAAAGGGTTTGAAGAGTTTTTAAATCAACTAAAAAACAAGAAGATAAAAGACGTCTGGCGACGGGCAAAGAATGTTATTTTTGATTTATCCGATGGCTATTCGCTTCTGATACATCAGAAAATGACAGGTCATTTGTTGTATGGAAAATGGGTTCGAGCGGATGGAGTTTGGAGGCCCGAAGATAAAAACGATCCATTAAATGACCCGTATAACAGATTTCTGCATTTGATATTATTTTTGGATAACGGCAAGATGATAGCCCTGTCCGATGCCAGGAAATTTGCAAAAGTGGAACTCTGGAAAACAGATGATTTAAAAAAAGACTTGGAAAAATTGGGACCAGAGCCGCTGGACAAAAATTTTACGTTTAAAAAATTTAAAGAGGTTTTTAAGGGCAAAAAGGGCAGAGTAAAACAAGTTATAATGAATCCGGAAATCATTGCGGGCATTGGAAATATTTATGCCTCGGAAGCTCTTTGGCGCGCCAGGATACATCCGGAAAAAGATATTGCAAAGCTTTCTGAAAAAGAGTTAAAATTCTTATACCAGGCAATCATCAAAGTTTTGGAGCTTGGCGTAAAGTTGGGAGGGGAGAGTTTTTCAGATTATAGAAAACCCGACGGGTCCAAAGGAGACTTTGATGCAGAAAGAAGGGTATATAAAAGGGAGGGGCAAAAATGTCACAGATGCGGAGGCATAATAAAAAGAATTAAAATCGGTCAGCGTTCAGCCTTTTTTTGTCCCGCCTGTCAAAAGTTATAAAAATAAATGATATTTTTTTTACACGGTCAAGATTCATTCAGGTCAAGAAAAAAACTCCAAGATATAATAGAAGGATATAAAAAAGCCCATAAATCAGGTCTTAGCTTGATTTATTTTGACGCCAGTCAAAAAGACTTTGCGGATTTTGCATCGCAACTCAGGTCAAACTCAATTTTTGAAGAGAAAAAGTTGGCGATAATAAAAAACTCTTTTAGCGACACAGATTTTCAGGAAAACTTTTTAGAAAGCATTAAAAAGTTTCAAAGTTCGCAAGATATAGTGGTTATATACGAAGCCGACAAAGTTGATCAAAGGACGAAGTTTTTTAAGACTTTGCAAAAAACAGCTAAATATCAGGACTTCTCTTTTTTGACAGGGGCATTGCTGAAAAAGTGGATGGCTATTGAGTTTGAAAAATATGGAGCCCAAATATCATCTCAAGCTTTGGATTGTTTTTTAGCGAGAGCCGACGGTGATCTTTGGCGCCAGGAAAACGAAATCAAAAAATTGGCCAACTTTAAAAAAGGCGGCCAGATAGGGGTTGATGATGTGGAACTTTGCATAAAGCGTAATTCGCAAAATGATATTTTTAAAACAATAGAAGCTTTGGCAGCCAAAAACAAAAGTCAGGCCTTAAATCTGCTGCATCAACACTTGGATGCTGGGGACAATTCTTTATATTTGCTTTCCATGTTCGCCTATCAATTTAAAAACATGCTGATATTAAAAGATTTGGAAGAAAGGAGAAAATCTCTTTCTTTGTCTGGCCTGCATCCATTTGTAGTTAAAAAAACATCTGGCTTGTGCAGATATTTTTCTTTCCCGCAATTAAAAGAAATTTACAAAAAAATTTATCAAACAGATTTGCAAATAAAAACTGGACAGCTTGACCCCGAACTTGCGATTGATCTGTTTGTCGCTCAAATTTAAAAAAACCGCTATTAAGCGGTTTTTTTGTCTACTAATTTTGTGAGCCTGCCTTTTCTGCGGCTGGCGTTGTTTTTTTTGATGACACCTACCTTTGCCGCCTTATCCAAGGCTGAGTAAATTTTAGGCAAAAGTTTTTTTGCATCCTCTAACTTTTTAGCCAAAACTAAAGTCCTTATTTCTTTAATAAGCTTTTTAATATTGTCTTTGTATACGATATTTCTGTCTTTTCTGGCAGCAGATTGCCTGATAGCTTTTTTAGCTGATTTTGTTATTGCCATGTATGTATATTGTATAGATATAAAAATGATAACATAAACTTTTTATTTTTGCAATAGTTCGGGACTTATGATATAGTTTAAGCGATTAAGTTTTGAACCGAGGCCCTTTTACAACCTTAACTCTAACCCCAATTTGGAGGTCAAAATGAATATACTTCTGGTTTATCCAGAATTTTTGGTCACCTTCTGGAGCTGGAAGCACTTGCTCCGTTTTGTGGCCAAAAAGGCGGCTTTCCCTCCGCATGGCTTGGCAACCATTGCCAGGATGTTGCCCAAAAGCTGGACAACAAAGCTTGTTGATTTGAATGTCGGAACGCTCACTGATAAAGATATCAAGTGGGCCGACTACGTTTTCGTATCAGCCATGATAACTCAAAAAGATTCAGCCAACGAAGTAATCTCAAGGGCCAAGGCCCTTGGAAAGCCCGTTGTTCTGGGCGGCCCTATTATTGAAACAGGGCTCGACGAGTTTGATAATGTCGACCATCTGTTCATCGGCGAAGCCGAGGAGACCTTGCCCGAGTTTATCAATGATCTGGCTGCGGGCAGCCCGAAGCGGATTTATTCCACGATGAGATTTCCCGACATTTCTTTTGCTCCCATCCCTTCTTGGAGGGGACTGATAAATCCCGACGACTACGCTTCAATGATGGCGCAGTTTTGCAGAGGGTGCCCTTATGGATGCGCTTTTTGCAACATCGCCAAGGTTAATGGCAAGAGGCCAAGGTTGCGCAGCAACGAGTGTTTCTTTGCGGAGCTCGACGAAATCTATAATACTGGGTTTCGTGGAGCAGTTCTTTTGGCCGACGATAACTTCGCCGCCAATAAAACCAAAACCAAGCTGTTGCTCGTCGAGCTTGTCTCGTGGCAGCAGGAGCACAACTTTCCCTTTGAGTTCACCGCCGAGGCGGCCATTGTGATTGCCGACGACGAGGAGCTTATGGGGCTGATGGTGCAGGCAGGCTTCAAAAAGGTATTTTTGGGCTTGGAAACCAATAACCCCGAAACATTGGCGGAGTTCGAAAAATTCCAGAACCTTGGACGCGATCTGGTGGCCGACGTTAAAAAGATCCAAGCATCAGGGCTTATCCCCATGTCTGGATTTATCGTTGGGGCTGATGCCGATAACCCCGACGCGTTTGCCCAGGAGATGATTGACTTCATTCAGCATTCGGGCATCGTGATGGCAATGGTTGGCGTATTGCAAGCGCCCACGGATTCTAAACTCTATCACAGGCTTCGCCAAGAGGGCAGGCTTGTGGATGTGGCTTCCGGGAACAATACGGATTACTATCCAAACTTCGTTCCCAGGATGCCACTGGAAAATCTGGTGGCTGGCTACAAAAAGATTGTGCAAACAATCTACTCTCCCAAAAAGTATTACGAACGGATTCATGAGTTTTTGAAAGAGTATGGCAGCCATAAGCGCCCGCAAAAACCCCTGACAATGCTGGATTTTCTGGCCTTTCTGAGATCGATTTGGTGGATTGGCATCTTTGGGGGTTTGAAGCCCAGTTACTACTACTGGAAGTCTCTGGCGCTGGCACTGTTTAAATACCGCAAAGCATTTGCGGACGTGGTGGCATTCCAGATTTATGGAGTGCACTTTCGCAGTGTAACCAGGCAGATAACAAAGCCGCAAGGCTAAGGGTCAACTGGCCCGACCAGGCGACCCTAACGAGAAATCGTGGGGCCGCCTTTTTGTTGCAGTAATATTATTGCGATGATAAAATCAAATAATATAAATTTCAAATATTATGCCGCCAAAAAACCCTGAAACCAGAGATATATCCGACTTAACTCCTGATGAATACAGGGCTCGTTTGCGCACCGGAGAGCTTCCCGACCAACAGGACGAGAATGTTTTGGATACAGAACCAGCGCAGGCAGATTCCGGCGACACAACAAAAGATTTGGGTGAAACAAAAAAGGTCAGGTGGATTGAGTTGCCCGAGGAAGAAAGAAAACGCAAATTTAAGGAAATGAAAGAAGCCGAGGAGAGAGAGCATAAGGAGGCCATGGCAGCCGCAAGAGCAAAAATAGAAGACTCATACAAGAGAGAAAACCAGCCCGTCGCACCATCAATGGAAGAGTTGGGAGAGCGCCTGGAGGAAGGAAAAGAAAATATGCGCAAAGAAGTTCTTAGGGAAGAGGAGGAAAGAAGACAGGAGCGACTGAAGAAAAAACAGGAAAGAAAGGCTGAGGAAGAGGCGGTTTTAGACCAAAAAGTTGAGCAGGTAAAACTAAAAGAAGAGGAATTGGAAAAAGACCAGTCGCCACAAGAGGCCATTAAGTTGCTTTTTGAGTTAAAAAAAGAAACTGAGGCAAAATTGTCTAAAGCCGAAGACAAGGCAGAAAAAGAAGAACTGCTCGGAAAAAAAAGAGAGCTCGCCCAAAAAATTCTTACAGAAGCGAGACAAATTCCACAATTTAAAGATATTGAATTTGAAATTCAGCGCGAACAAGAAAAGCAGTGGGAACAAAGCATTGCCGCATCCGGATATAAAAGCATGGATAATTATGTAAAATGGCATGAAAATATTTACTATGATGAAATTATAAAGGGTAGTAATTTATCGGAGAAGCAAAAAAAAGAAATATCAGAACACGGCTCAATCATCGTGAGCAACTGGCCCAAAACAATAGAGCTTGAAAAAGGAGATGTTGCTATTGCCTTAAGGATGGGTATAGATATAAACACAATAAGGGGGCCTCGCTGGTGGAATCCGTTTTCGAGAAAAGTGCAAGTTGGAAATAAAGTTTTTGATAACATCGGGAAATTAAATGAGCATTTTTTGCAGGGTAAGGCAGACAAAATAAATGGAGAGATAGTTGATAGGGTTGGTATCAGAAAAAGAGAAATTATTGAAAAAAGTTCTGATCCGATCATCGACGACAAGATACAAAAACTGATGAAGTCTCTCTTTGGGCCCAAAGAAGCCCCAAATCAAGAAAAATCTGTTGAAGACAGGCTTGGCTTATTGGGAAGATTGAGGGGTGATTGGAATAAGGCAAACGAGATTCATGTGGCCTTGAAGGATAAAAACTGGAAAATTAAAACACCCGATGGTAAGCTTATTATCGGGTCAGAGGCCAAGGCAAAGATGGAACAAAGGCTGGGCGAATTGTCAGAGGATATTATAAAGGCTGCGGGGCAAATTGAAGGCAGGAACCTTAAAAAAGAAGCCTTGAAGGCAACAGAGTATAAATTAGATAAAGACCCCCAAAAACAAAAAGAATACAGGCAATGGCTGACGGATGAAGTCAGAAAAATTTTTGAAAAAGAAAAGGGTGGCATAGAAAAGGCCACGGGCAAAAAAGTTGTGGCAAAGAAAAAAAATAAGGCAGAGAATAAAACACAAGCCCCTGTAGCTCCAAAACCAGAACCCGATCCGGCTAAGCTTGAATCAGAACCAGCTCAGCCTGAAATATCGCCTCAGCCGGAAGTTATAAAAAATCGAGGGGTTGAAATCAAAAAGCCGGAAGTTAAGATAGAGACCTTGCCGGGATACGAGATTGGTCAGATAGTTGATATTGTTTTTCCAGATCCTAAAAATAAAGGTTATTATATTTCAGACAAGGGATCTGTATTTAAGGGCGTAACAGAAGAAAACGGAGAAAAGATTGTTATGTTGGAAAAAGACGGAAGCCCTTATTCCATGTTGTTGGAACTATTCTTAAAGACTCAAGAAAAAAAGACCTTGGCTCAAAATCCGGACGAGCTGATAAAAGACTTGCCGGATTTTCCGGGTTTAGCCAAAAAACAGGAAAGCCCAAAATTGAAAGTTAAAAAGCAGGAGGACATAAAAGGCCCACAATTTCCAGAAGGGTTTCGAAGTGGAATCAAAAAAGGCGCCCAATTGAAGCCGATAATTAAGAGAGGTAAAAAATAATCGTAAAAAACATGTCAGTAGAAATAATCGAAGCGGAAAAAGAGGAACCAAGGCCCGAAGCGCTTGCAAAAGAAGCTGTTGATGCGATAGAGTTGCGAGATAAGTCTGAACCAAGTGAAACTTCAGGGTGGTCCGAAAAGGTGAAGGAATTTTTAAAAGATGATTTTCTGAATCGCGATAAAAATATTGCAGATGCAAAAGCAGTGGGCTATTTTAGCCTTGCGCTTGTTAAAAACTCAGTGCGCGGAATTTTTGAATTTGCTGGCGCTGCAATAAAGAAAAAGGGGGACATAGGATTTGCGGAAGGATATCGCATCGGCAAGAGGATTTTTGATTTTGATGATCCAAAAAAGAAAGAAAAATAAAACTCAAAAAAACATGGACACAATAAGCAATTTAGAAGAAAAAATTTTGGATTTGGCTTTAGGGCGTGCAATAAAATCAGCCTATAAAAGGCTTTCTTATGAGCAACAAAAACAAATGCAGGAAATTTTTTCTCGGGCCAGCAATAATCAAGACAAGCA
>CAZQBZ010000019.1:0-15097 GCA_964592355.1 uncultured Candidatus Saccharibacteria bacterium | reverse complement strand
CCCCCCCCCCCCCCCCCCCCCCCCCCCCCCCCCCCCCCCCCCCCCCCCCCCCGAGGGAATTTTAATTTTGCTAATGTATAAAAAAATCGGCGGAAAGAAAGTCGTGATATATCCATTATTATTAATTTTCGTATTGGGCATAGCCTACGAAATATTCTATTTTTCGAAATGACTCTAATTTTTCAAATTTTAATTTTTATAATTTCCATTTTCGCTCTTTCCTGGTTAAGCTCCAGATTGGTTGGAACACTGATTGTGGTTGCCAAATATTTAAAATGGAGAGAATTTATCATAGCTTTTTTCATAATGGCGTTCGCTGCCAGCCTGCCCAACTTATTTGTTGATATAAATGCGGCAATGAACGGAATGCCAGAGGTGGCATTTGGAGATATTGTCGGAGGAAACCTTTTAGACCTTACTCTGGTAATTGCAATAGCCGTGCTTTTTAGCGCAAAGGCTTTGCCCGCCGAGAGCGAGATGATACAAAAATCAGCTGTATTTACTTCGGTTATAGCGGTTTTACCGATATTGCTTATTTGGGATAGCCAATTGGGAAGAGGCGATGGCGTAATATTATTGATGGCGTTTGCCTTGTATACCTGGTGGTTGTTTGCGAAGGAGGATAGGTTTAAAAAAGTTTACAGAGGCAGGCCGAGTAAAACTCCAAAAAGCTGGGCTTCGCTTATCCTGGATTTTGTAAAAATGATGGTTTTTGTGGGCCTGTTGCTTGTGGCTTCACATTTTATTGTAGGATCTGCGCAGGCATTTTCGGAAAAATTGAATATCCCGCTTTCTTTGGTGGGTATACTTATAATAGGCGCGGGAAATGTTTTTCCGGAAACGTATTTTGCCATCATATCGGCAAAAAGAGGCGAGGGGTGGCTGGTACTTGGAGATATTATGGGTTCTGTTATAGTTTGCGCAACATTGGTGTTGGGAATTGTCGCCTTATTGTTTCCATTTAAAATCAACGATTTATCGCCATTCTTAATAACCAGAATTTTTACAATAATTGCCGCCTTGATATTTATCTTATTTGTTAAAACTGGCAAAAAAATCACCAAGAACGAGGGGCTACTTTTTATGATTTTATACGTGGTTTTTATCGCTGTTCAAACAATCAGCAATTAATTTTGCCTAATTATTATAAAAACAAGCAATATTAATTAAATTATAAAATGCCTTTTTATCAATATACAGATAAGACAGTAGCAGAAACCTTGAAAATGTTAAAATCATCCGAAAACGGCCTTACAAAAAAGGAGGCCGGTTTGGCTTTGGAAAAGTACGGGGCGAATGAAATAAAAGGAAGCAGCTTGAGCTGGATTAAAATATTGATAAGACAGTTTAAATCACCATTTTTTTATCTTTTATTTCTTGCGGTAATAGTTTCCACATTTATTGGAGACCAGATAGACAGTTTGGTTATTTTTTCATTTATATTTTTGAATGTTGCGATAGGCTTTTTTCAAGAATATAGGGCCGAGAAATCAGTATCGCTTTTAAAAAAAATCATTCCACATAGGGCCAGAGTTATGCGTGATGGAAAGGAGCAGGTAATAGATAAAAAATTTTTAGTGCCGGGCGATATAGTTTTTTTGGAGCCCGGAGACACTGTTCCCGCCGACCTAAGAGTTTTAGAGGTTTTAGATTTTTTAATTGACGAATCTGCCATAACGGGAGAATCAAATCCGGTTTCCAAAGTTCCAGAGAAGTTCTCGGTCCAAGAAAAAGAAATTTATCTTGCCAAAAATATTATTTTTGCAGGCACAAATGTGGTGGCCGGCAGATCGGCTGGCATCGTTGTGGCCACGGGAAGAGATACTGTTTTTGGCGGCATTGCCGATTCCGTTTCAAAAGATATAAAAATTTCTGTTTATGAAAAGAGTATAACTTATTTTGCCAAACTGGTTTTAAAAATAGTTTCTATAACTATTACGCTGATATTTGTGGTTAATGTGCTGATCAAGGGGTTTAACGGAATTTTTGATTTTTTACTATTTTGTGTGGCTTTGATAGTAAGCATATTGCCCGAGGCCCTGCCCGCCGTGGTGGCATTTTCTTTATCCAAAGGAAGCATCAAGCTGGCCAAAAAAAATGTCGTTGTAAAAAGATTGTCGGCAATTGAGGATTTGGGCAACGTTGAAGTTTTGTGCACCGATAAGACTGGCACCCTTACGCAAAACAAGCTCTCGCTTGAAAAAATGATATCTTCTGATAAGGACAAGTGTTTTTTGTATGCGATTCTATCATTTAATCCAGGCAAAGACGGAATTCTTACGCAGTCGGACAAAAAGATATTAAACCCTTTTGATTATGCTATATTTCAAAGATCTCCCGAAAAATTAATAAAGCAATCCAGAAGATTCAGTTTTATTTCAGAGTTTATTTTTAATTCTGAAAAAATGACTTCTTCGTCCTTTGTCGAAAGCCCTGGAAAGGAAAAGCTGTTTATAGTAAAAGGGTCTCCCGACGTTATTCTTAAAAATTGCTCAAAATTTTCAGGGGGATTTACAAGGAAAGAGTTGAGGGAAGATATTGCAAGGGAGGGGGAATTTGGAAAAAGAGTTTTGGCGATAGCTTACAAAAAATTTCCAAAGTCTAAAACTATCATAGAAAAAGAAGATGAAAAAGGTTTAATTTTTTTAGGATACTTCGTTTTTGATGACTCGATTAAAAACACTGCCAAAGACGCCATAGAGTTATCAAAAAAATTAGGCGTTCAGATAAAAATGATAACAGGGGATTCAAAAGAGGTGGCAGGTTATGTGGGTGGCCGCATCGGCCTGACTGCAGGTATCGGAGATGTGGTTTTGCAGGAGGAGCTTGAAGTTATGTCGAGAGACGAGTTTGATTACGCTTGTTTGGAAAAAAGCGTATTTGCCAGGATTTCTCCCGATATGAAACGCAAGATAATAAGGTCGCTGCAAAAAAGATACACAGTCGGATTTTTGGGCGATGGCATAAACGATGCCCCGGCCTTAAAAATATCTGATGTTGGTATTGCTGTGGAGGGCGCTTCTGACATTGCAAAAGAAACCGCCGATGTGGTTTTGCTCGAAAGGGATTTAAGGGTTATTATCAATGGCATAAAAGACGGAAGAGCTATTTTTTCAAATATAAATAAATATATAAAGTGCTCTTTGGCCAGCAACTTTGGAAATTTTTATTCAATAGCTGTCATTTCTTTGTTCATCGATTTTTTGCCCATGCTCCCCGCTCAGATTTTACTGGTGAACATATTATCGGATTTTCCTTTGATATCAATTGCAACAGACTCAGTGGATATAGAAGAGTTAAAAAGGCCTAAGGCCTACCAGTTAAGCCAATCTTTGCCGTTGATTATAGGCTTGGCCCTTGTAAGCACAATTTTTGATTTTATATTTTTTGCTATTGTTAAAAATCAGGCGCCTCAGATAGTGCAAACTTTATGGTTTATAGAAAGTATATTGAGCGAAATCGCCCTTATATTCGTAATAAGGACAAAGCATAAATTTTGGAAGGCTAAAAAGCCTGCCTTTTGGCTTTCTTTATTCGCCATAGCAGATTCAATCTTGGTCGTGGCTTTGCCATTTATGCCATTCGCCCAAGAGTGGTTTCATTTCATACAACCTCCGCTTTTATATTTATCCATAATCATAATTTTGGTAATAGCGTATCTATATATAAGCGAATCGTTGAAACTTATGTTTTTTCGTTATTGGAAACCGGTTAATTGTGTAGTAAAGTAATTATATGGATTTTGTAATAATATTTTTGGCGATATTGGCGATTGGGATTGCAACCGTAATTTATCTGTTATTGAGAAGAAGACAAGAGCCTGAAAAAAAAGAAGACTCGGGCCAGTTTTTGATGTTGCAGCAGCAAATAAATCAAATTGCCCAGGCTGTTGATGCGAAGCTTTCCGAATCAAATAAAAATGTCCAAGAGCAATTTAAGCATTCTGCCGAAATCGTCAAAAATGTTACAGAAAAACTTACTAAGTTGGATGAAACAAACAGGCAAGTGGTTGGGTTTGCCGACCAGTTAAAAAGCCTGCAAGACATTTTAAAAAATCCAAAGCAAAGGGGTATCTTGGGAGAGTACTATCTAGAAACCGTTCTAAAAAATGTTTTGCCGCCAGGATCATATCAGATGCAATATGGTTTCTCCAATGGCGAGATAGTCGACGCGGTTGTCTTTGTGGATAAAAGAATAATTCCAATAGATTCCAAATTCTCTTTAGAAAATTACAATAGAATGTTGCAAACATCGGACACGGCAGAGAAAAAAAGATTAGCAACAGCTTTTGTAAACGACTTAAAGTTAAGGATTGATGAAACTTCAAAATATGTAAGGCCCCAGGAAAACACAATGGACTTTGCTTTTATGTTTATCCCGTCTGAGGCTGTTTATTATGATTTGCTGATAAATAAGGTGGGAGCCATAACGGAAGAAACTGACAGCCTTATTTATTACGCAGGCAAAAAGAAAGTCATCGTTGTTTCTCCAACTTCATTTTTGGCCTATTTGCAGACCGTTTTGCAGGGACTCCGCAATCAAAAAATTTCAGAACAGGCGGCACAAATTATTAAAGAGGTCGAAAAGTTGGGCAAGCATTTGTTTACTTATTCTGAGCATTTTAACCGTATGGGTAAAAATTTAGACACGACAGTGAGCAGTTTTAATAAGGCCAAAGCCGAATTTGGCAAAATAGATAAAGATGTTATAAAATTGGCAGGAGGCGATGCCAGAATAGAGCTTGATGAGGTTTCGCGTCCGCAGCTTGACGATTAGCTAAAATTCTGATAAACTATAAATATTAAAGAAAAAATATGTTCGCAGTAATAAAAACCGGAGGCAAGCAATATATTGTAAAGCCCGGAGATAAAATCAAAATAGAAAAACTGGAAAATAAAGAGGGCGACTCAGTCGTGTTTTCTGAGGTTTTGCTTGTTTCAGACGACAAAAAAACTGAAATCGGAACACCGACCGTAAAGGCTGAAGTTGAGGCTAAGGTTTTAAAACAGGGCAAAGCCGATAAGGTCATCGTCTTTAAATATAAATCAAAGAAAAGATATTCCAGAAAAATCGGGCACAGACAGCCTTATACAGAGGTAGAAATTACATCAATCAAGTAATTGGAATTCCCCCCGCAAAACGGGGGGTTTTATTAAACAAAGTTTTGATTCTTTAACAATCAGGGAGAAAAAACGATGCTGCTTTCCGCACGAGAGTTGTCGCCTTATGACAATGTTTTGTTGCAAGATGTTCTAAAGTATGGCGGATTTTATAATGCGCACGCGCATTTGGATCGCGCCGATACTTTAGGGGATGAGTATCTTCGCCATATCAATACTACGCCATTGGAAGCAAGCTCTTTGCCGTTGTCGGTCAAGCAGAACTTAACCGGCGATCTGCACAGAGGCTTGGCTTACGCCAAGGAGAATCTCCAAAGCCGGATGTCGGCTGTTTTGGAACGGCTCATTAGCTACGGAACCACGAAAGTGGACACATGCATTGACGCCACCACGGGCGTCGGAAAAGATGGGCTTCTGGCGATTTCGGTTGCTCAGGAGCTCAAAGAGAAGTTTGCCGACAGAATCAAACTGCGCTTTGCGCCCAATCCCATATTTGGATTTAAGGAGGGATCCGGCCGTTGGGAGATTTTTTGCGAGGCTGCAAAAGTTGCCGATTTCTTGTCAGGTCTTCCGGAGAAGGATGGCACACCCAAGGTTCCGCCATCGGATGGCAGGATTGGATTCGAATGTCACTTGCGACGGGTAATTGAATTGGGTTGGGAGTTGAAAAAGGAGGTTCACTTCCATTTAGACCAGGCTAATAACCCCGAAGAACAAGGCACCGAAACACTGATTGAGGCTCTGCGCTACTTCGGTTGTCCGCAGATTCCAAACCATACTGGTCCTACAGTATGGGTGATTCATGCAATTTCGCCTTCGGCTTATTCTGAGGGTAGGTTTGCAAGATTGGTTGATGGTTTGTTGGAGTTTAATGTGGGCATAATCGTATGCCCAACCGCCGCCATTTCAATGCGGCAGCTTAGGCCGATTGCATCGCCGACGCACAACTGCATTGCCAGGATTCTTGAGTTGGTTAAGCGCAAGGTTCCGGTATTGCTGGGTTCGGATAATATTGCTGATATGTACGTGCCTCAATCGGACGGAGATATGCTCACAGAGATCAAGCTTGCCAGTCACGCTGTGCGATTTGCCATTCCGTATGTGTGGGCAAAGCTGGGCTCTGGAGTCGCGCTCAATAATGTTGACCGCGCTACCGTGGGCAGGTTCCTGTATCAGGATAGGATTTCTTTTCAGGAACTGAACAACGGGTGGAAGTCTGCAGTTGAGTAATTCGTCGCTTAGGCGATAAAAAATAATTAGGGCTCAAATGGATTTGGGCCCATTTTTTGTATTAAAATTTATCGCCAATTTATAAAGGAGCGCATGGAGTATTTATTATTTAAGCTGGAAAATAAAAAAAAGAAAGGATAAAATAAGTAATGCAAAATAAACCCATGGAAAAGGAAGTTCAATGGCTGCTGAAAGAAAAATACGGCGGCAAATCCAACAAAAAATTTCTCAAAGATGTGGCGCGCCTTAAAAAGGGGGAACCGCTTGATTACGTTACCGGCTTTGCTAATTTTTTGGGATGCAAAATTGACTTGTCTAAAAAGCCCTTGATACCGCGCAAAGAAACAGAATATTGGACGGCCTATGCAGCGGGGGATATAAAAAAAAGAATAGATAACTCGTCCGAGCCTCTGAAAATTTTAGATGTGTTTGCGGGCTCCGGGTGCATCGGCATTGCAATACAGGCTAATGTGCCAGATGTATTGTGCGACTTTGCCGAAAAAGATTCAGACTTGATAAAGCAGATAAAGATAAATTTAAAGAATAATTTTACAAGAACTCCTAAATGCAAAGCAATTCAGTCTGATGTTTTTTCAAAAGTAAAAGGAAAATATGATTACATTTTGGCAAACCCGCCATATATCCCAATTAAAAACAAAAAGAAAATTCAAAAATCTGTTTTAAAATACGAACCAAAAGAAGCTTTGTTTGGAGGTTCTGATGGCTTAAAATATATAGACAAATTTTTAAAAGATGCAAAAAAACACCTTAATGAATACGGAAGGGTTTATATGGAGTTTGACCCGCCACAAGAAAAAAAGATAGAAAAACTGCTTTTAAGGTATAAGTATAAAAAGTGGTGGTTTATGAAAGACCAATATGGAAAGATAAGGTGGGTTGTGGTAGAATAAAAAAATATACCGTCGGCCACGTAAGCTTATATCACTACGTAAATTTTATGGCAATGATTTTGTCGCCCAATTCTTTAAATCTATTCTTGGAGTGTCCGCATTGCTTTTGGCTCGAAAAGAAGATGGGTATAAAAAGGCCACCCAGTTATCCATTCAGCCTTAATTTAGCAGTGGATGAATTGCTTAAAGAAGAATTCGACGATTGCAGGCAAAAGGGTATCCAGCCGGTTCTTCTTGAGGAAAACGGAATTGGGGCGAAGTTGTTTGGCAATAAAAGGTTATTGTCTCAATGGAGAAATAACCTGCATGGCATCAGGTATTATGATAAAGCTCTTCAGGCAACCCTGCTCGGAGCCCCAGATGATGTGCTGGAATTTGAAAATGGAAAAATAGCCCCATTGGATTACAAATCAACAGGCAGTCAGGCCGAAAATATCTATGACAGGTTCCAGTTGCAAATGGACACATACACATTTCTAATGGAAAAAAACGGATACAAAACCCCGCATAAAGGATATTTGGCATTTTATATAATAGATAAAAGCAGAGGAGTCGTGGATAGGCTGCCATTCCGAAAAAAAATTATAGAAATAGAAACAAACCCATCTGATATTTATGAAATTTTTGTGGATGCAGTTTCTCTATTAAACCAAGAAACTCCGCCACCCCACAGTCAAGATTGTCAGTTCGGAAAATGGATATCAAAAATATCATTGCATCAATTTAAAAATATTTAATTTAAAAAAACGAAACCATGAAGATCGGAAAATATAAAATAGGCAAAGTATGGACAATTATAATAGTATTAATCCTGCTGTTGCTGATATATATTCTAATTGGGCAATTTTTCAAAAATCCACTTGAAGGATATATAACCGAAAAAGTTAGCGCAGGCGATGTGGTTCAGGAGGTCACTGAGACAGGTAGCGTAAGGGCCACTAAAGATATAAATTTAAGCTTCAAGTCAATTGGCAAGGTGGCATCTATAAATGTTGCTGTTGGGGATATGGTAAAAAGGGGAGATGTGTTGGCCATACTTGATTCGAGCGAGACTTCGGCCCAGATGCAGTCGGCAATGGCTCAGTTAAATTCGGCCAAAACTCAGTATGAAAAGCTATTAAAGGGAAGTACGCCAGAGGAGATTCAGACTTATAAAAACACGGTGTCGTCGGCAGAAAACAATCTGCAATCAACATATAAAAACGCTTTAAACGTTTTGGATGATTCTTACACAAAGATATATAATGCTTATAACGTTGTTGTCTCCCTTAAGGATGATTATTTCTATACAATGGATCCTCAGGGCATAAAAGTCTCTCAGGCTGCGGCCGACATGGAATCAAATATGAAGAGCGCTAAAAATTATCTTGATGCGGCGAGGGCTGACGGCTCAGGCGATGTAGACACCGCTGTTTCTCAGGCAATTTTATCCTTGAATAATGTTTATAATGATTTAAGAGTTATTCGCGACCAGTGTGACCAGGGTATTTACTATACGGCAGTTTCCGCTGCGGATAAGGCTTCTTTGGATGGGCAAAAAACATATATCAACAGCTCCGCTACAAGCATCGCAACTTTGCAACAGAATATTTCATCATACAAGATTGCTTTGCAATCGGCCAAAGATACGCTTGCAGTTGCCACCGCTGATCCAAGACAGGAAGACATAGACATATATAAGTCTCAAATTGATCAGGCCCAGGCCAATGTTAACCTTTACCAAAGTCAAATTGGAAACAATTCGATTGCTAGCCCCATGGACGGCAGGATTACAGCAGTTAATGCCAAGAGGGGGGAGATAGTTTCTTATTCTGAGCCAATAATACAAATGCTTTCTTCTGAGCCGTTTCAGGTAAAGGTTAATATTTACGAGCAAGATATCGTTAACGTTGACCCAGGGGATACTGTTAAAATAGATTTGGTGGCTTTTCCGGGACAAACATTCGATGGCAAGGTCCTGTCGGTGGATCCGGCAGAGAAAATAGTTGATAATGTCGTTTATTATGAAACAACGATAGAATTTCCAAATCAGCCAGTCGGCATAAGGTCTGGAATGACATCTGATGTGACAGTTGAGGCTGCTAAAAAACAAAATGTGATTCGCGTTCCGAAAGGCGTGATTGAAGAAATAGACGGCAAAAAAACAGTTGAAATAGTTATCGGCAAAAAAATTGAAAAGAGAGAAATTAAAACAGGGTTTGAGGGCAATGATTATTATGAAATTATTTCTGGATTATCAGAAGGAGATGAAGTTGTAATCTCCGCCCCATAACTTAAAAAATATGAAAGAGTCTGTAATATGTCTAAAAAACGTTTGGAAAAAATACCAATTACCCAATGAAGATTTGGCGATTTTAAAAGGCATAAATTTAGAAATCTCAAGAGGGTCTTTTACTACAATAATGGGGCCGTCCGGATCTGGCAAATCAACGTTAATGCATTTGCTTGGATTATTAGACACTCCGACGGAAGGACAAATCTTATTTGATGGCCAAGACATTTCTCATTTTACAGAAGATGACCTTGCGGCTGTGCGCGGAAAGAAAATAGGATTTATTTTTCAGCAGTTTAATTTATTGCAAAATCTGACTGCTTTAGAAAACGTAATGCTCCCAATGGTTTTTCAGGGGAAAAGCGAAGAAATAAGATTTAAAAGAGCCAAGGAGCTTCTTGAGTCCGTAGACTTGGGTCACAGAATAAATCATAAACCAAAAGAAATGTCTGGCGGAGAACAACAGAGAATAGCTATATCCAGGTCTTTGGTGAACGACCCGGATATACTTATTGGCGACGAGCCGACAGGAAACTTAGACTCCAGTACGGGAAAAACTGTGATGGAAATTTTAAAGAGGTTGCACGAAGAGCAAAAGAAAACCATTATTGTTGTTACTCACGATCCTAGTATATCTCATTATAGCCAAAATGTGATTCATATACAGGATGGCCAAATAGTAAAAAATCATTTTAAAGAGTCCGATGTTCTTTGGCCTGAAAATGGAAAAAATGCTTAAAATAAATTTACGCAACATAAGAGAGTATTTCAATATAGCCATAAGAAACCTTACTACAAGGCGGGTAAGATCTTTCCTTACAGCCCTGGGGATTATTATAGGGGTATTTTTAATTGTTTCTCTGCTTTCTTTGAGCCAAGGATTGAAAAATGCGGTAATGTCTCAGCTCAATATGATTGGTAAAGACCTCATATTTATAATGCCCGGCGGTGACATGATGACCTCTATGATGGGGGGAAATAAACTTACCGACGAGGATATTGAAATAATAAAAAAGACAGAAGGGGTCAGTGGAATCGCGGCGATTGATTATACATCGGTAACTACCAGGTATGGAAATATCCAAAAAACCATATTGTTATACGGGGCAAACTGGAAGGAAAGTTTGGATATTTTAAAAAATGATACCGGTTGGTCTATAGCCGAGGGGCGATGGCCGACTGCGGGGAAAAATGAAGTTGTAATCGGCAGCATAGTGGCCTCGGAAATATTTCCTGATATAAAACTTGGAGCCGAATTGAATATGGAGGGAAAAAAGTTTCTGGTAGTGGGGATTTTAAATTCAGTCGGGTCCAAGCAAGATGATTCGATGATAGGTCTTGATATGAATATTTTTAAATCAGTCACCGGGGAAAGAAAGGGCGCAAAGCAGGCGATGGCGAAAGTAAAAGCAGGGTACTCCCCGGATGTTGTTGCCGAAAAAATGAAGAGCAATCTTAACGAGAACAGAAAGCGTCAGATAGGCCAAAAGCAAACAGATTCGTCTTATACGGTTATGACTTCTGAAAAAACCGCCAGTATAGTTGGAAATGTCATGGGATTGATACAGGCCGTTATAATAGGTTTTGCCTCGATTGCCATTGTTGTCGGGGGAATTGGAATAATGAATACCATGTATACTTCTGTAAGAGAGAGAACAAAAGAAATAGGAATAATGAAAGCCGTGGGCGCCAAAAACAACACAATAACCGCTATTTTTTTAATAGAATCCGGAATTTTTGGAATGCTCGGAGGTATTGGAGGAACACTGCTTGGAATAATTCTTGCCAAAGGAATAGAAATTTATTTTCAAATTCATCCGTTATTTTATCTAAAAGCCGAGGTTGGTCCAAGTCTTATCGCTTTTAGTTTGGCCTTCTCGTTTTTAGTCGGATGTATTTCTGGGTATCTGCCGGCAAGAACCGCTTCAAAATTGAAACCGGTCGATGCTTTGAGGTATGAATAAATCCGTGCTAAAATAATATAAATAAATAAACATATTATAATTATGAATTTTGCCAGACACAAAAAAGAGGCTGGTCAGGCTTCAAGATTGCTTTTGATTTTAGCAGTAGTAGTTTTGGTGGCGGCAATTATAGTTTTTTTGGTTATTAAAATGGCTGAAAAGCCTCCGTCGCCAGTACCAACAAACACGGATATCAATCAGCCGATATATGAACAAACCTTGGGCAGCATAAAATTTATTTTTGAAAGCGCCAGAGATCACGGCGATACTTTATACGCCAGGGATGCTGTAAAAACCAATTACCGCGATGGCAGCAACCTGACCACGACAGAAAGGTTTATTGAGGTTAAAGTCGGCGCCAGAAATATGGGTAAAATAAATATGGAAGAGGGGTCTTGGGATATACAGGAAATAGTTGATTCTGAAGGAAGGGAATATGTGCCATTGGACGGTAACTATATAAGGCCTTGGTTGCCGGAGGACGACCTTTGTGGAACTTTGCTAAAGCCGGCATTCAATCCGACTCCGTGCATTAAAATCTATGAAGTCTCAAGGGAGGCGACTGGATTAAAAATAAGAGTTATTACGGGGCCTGACAATAATGACGACTTAAAGGATGATAATGCAATGAAGGCATTAGTAGATTTAATAGTAACAGAATAATATGCCGGAAAATTTTCAAGAAAAAGCAAAAAATCCGCCACAAGAGCATCAGCCTCAGCCAATTGTTGAAAGAAAAGAATCTTATGAACAGGTGGCAAATCTTGTGGAAAGAGAAGGCATTGAAGTAGATAAGGAACTTAGAAGAGAAATCGAAATGATGGAGCTTGATGAGAAAACGAAACAGGAGGCCGCAAAAGGAGTTCAAAGACTGGAATTTTTAGGTCAAAAAGAAAAAATAGAGCATTTATTGAAAATTGCTCACGAAAAAGGAGTTTTAACCGCAGTGCAAATGGCCAAAGAAATGAATGATCCATATCTTTTGGATGTTTTTCATGACTTGATGGCAAAGGAAGGCTTTTACAAATCATTTTTTAAAAAATCCGACGATGACGACGACTAAAATACATAAAGGATGTATATTATTGTTTTAGCTTTAATATCAGTTTTTGTATTAATAGGGCTGGCTTTTTTTATTGCCCTTAAATCCGAGACCAATGAAAAAAACTCTGTGTTTGGCGGCCTTGATATGGTCTTGTTTTTAGTGACAATGCCGAATATGGCAAACGATAAAAAGGGGGAATCTCAAAAAGAAGAAAAATTGCTGATATCTCAGATGGAACAGGTGTTTGCCAATTTTTTGTATTTAAAAAAGCCCAAGGTTTTTCAGCCGCAGCCATCCGTGGCTTTTGAAATCGCTTCTCAGTTAGGCGGGTCTGATATTTCTTTTTTTGTTGCAGTGCCACAATATTTAGAAAGTGTTTTTGAAAAATATATACAGGGAGTTTATCCTAATGCGATGGTGGAAAAAATCCCCCAAGATTATACAATTTTTGAGCCACAAGGTGTGGCAGCGGGAGCATACTTAAAATTGTCTGAAAATTTTTTGTTTCCAATAAGCACTTATCAGTTTTTGGAAAAAGACCCATTGTCAATTATAACCAACGATTTGAGCAAGATAGCACCCAATGAAGGAGCCGCAGTCCAAGTTATAATAAGGCCTTTATCTAAAACCAATCTAAGAAAGTTGGGGGAGTCGGCAATGAAAAAAATCAGGGAGGGGAAATCCATAAGAGAAGCAGTGGCGCAAAGTTCTCAATCTCCAATTGCCGAACTATTGGGAGAAATGGGCAAAGCCAGCAAGACTCCGCAGGCGGGCCAGGGTCAAAATGTATTTAAAGAAAAAGAGCACGGCTTTGATCAGAAGGGATATGATGCCATTCAAAGCAAAATTCAAAAACAGCCTTTTGAAGTGAATATCAGGGTTTTGTCATCAGCTCAAACTCAGGCAAGAGCTGAAGAAATTTTGCAGCATTTGCTTTCGGCGTTCAGTCAATTTTCTCTGGCTGCCATAAATAGCTTAGAACCCAAGGAGGTTTATAGAAGGGACTTAAAAAAGCTGGTTTATGATTTCAGCTTCAGAAATTTTAATGAAAAGCAAACCAGTATTTTAAACCTTGAAGAGCTGGCCAGCGTGTATCATTTTCCAACGCATTTTATCGAGACGCCTTATATAAAGTCTGTAAAATCTATTTCGGCTCCACCGCCGGCAGACTTGCCGGCAGACGGAGTAAATTTAATCGGTAAAGTTTTATTCAGGCAAGAAGAGAAAAAAGTTTATTTTGCCAGTCGTGAAGACCGAAGAAGACATTTTTATATTATCGGACAAACCGGCACAGGTAAAACTTCTTTAATCCGCGACATGATAAGGCAGGATATAGAAAATGGGGAAGGGGTTGCAGTAATAGACCCTCATGGTGATCTGGTTGAAGACACTCTGGCAAATATTCCAAAAGAAAGAGTTGATGATGTTGTATTATTTGAACCATTTGACATGGAAAGGCCATGCGGATTGAATATGTTGGAATACGATACGCCTGAACAAAAAGATTTTGCAGTGCAGGAAATGATAGCTATATTTATGAAGCTTTTCCCTCCAGAAATCATAGGGCCGATGTTTGAACACTACATGAGAAATGCCATGCTGGCCCTTATGGCTGATCAACAGAACCCTGGCACGCTTGTCGAAGTGCCAAAAATGTTTACAGACCAGAACTTTTTGATTGAAAGAATGAAAAATGTGACAGATCCAATTGTGAGAAATTTTTGGCTAAAAGAGTGGGCGTCAACAACGGGCTCAACAAGATCGGATATGCTTGGGTATGTGGTTTCGAAATTGGGAAGATTTATCGAAAATGAAATGATGAGAAATATTATGGGTCAGTCCCATTCGGGTTTTGATTTGTCGAAGATAATGGATGAAAGAAAAATATTTTTAGCTAATTTATCGAAAGGGTTGACTGGTGAAGTAAATAGTTCTTTGTTGGGACTAATTTTAGTGTCAAAGATGCAAATGGCCGCGATGAAAAGAGCCAGAATTCCAGAGGCTGAAAGAAAAGATTTTTATTTATATATTGATGAGTTTCAAAATTTTACAACAGATAGCATTGCCACAATTTTGTCTGAAGCCAGAAAGTATAAGCTTAATTTAACGATTGCCCACCAGTATATGCCACAATTGAAGCAAGAAATTCGTGACGCAGTTTTGGGAAATGTGGGCACGATGGGGAGCTTCAGGATTGGCGCCGAAGATGCTGAAAATTTAGAAAAGCAATTTAGCCCCGCATTTTCAAAATATGATTTGGTAAACCTGGATAATTTTAACTTAATAGCCAAGATGATGATTGACGGCAAGGTCTCAACTCCATTTAAAATGCAGCTTATGCCGTTTCATCAGGGTAAAAAAGAAATAGTTGAGCCAATTAAAAAAATCGCCAAGTTAAAATATGGCAAACCCAGGGCAATAGTGGAGCAGGAAATAGCTGAAAGATCTTTTCTTAATCCTACGCAGTCTGTATCCCCGCCATTGCCTCCTAAAAAACAATAAAAAAACAGCCCCGTACGGGGCTGTTTTCATTTCTCGTTTAGATATTCTCGGTC
>CAZQBZ010000018.1:0-15658 GCA_964592355.1 uncultured Candidatus Saccharibacteria bacterium | reverse complement strand
GTATATATTTATCATAATGGATTTTAAGAAAAAACAAAAGAGTGAATTTATATTGAAAAACTTTTTTATAAGAGTTGGCGCCTTCTTGGTGTTTGCATTTGCCGGGATTTTGATAATTTCAGATATTAAAATTTACATTCAGGGCAAAAACTTAAAACAAGAAGTTGCAAAATATGAAAGTCAGCTGGCGCAATTGAAAGACCAAAACAGAAAGTTGGAAGAAAAGATTGCCAATTCTGATAATCCGGATTATATTGAAAAAGTCGCCAGAGAAGAGCAGGATATGCAAAAAGAGGGAGAAACAGTCGTTTCATTCGTGTTTCCTGAAAATAGCGATAATGAAAACGCAGCTTCATCCGGTAAATTTGAAAACTTGGGATGGTTGGCGAGTTTCATGGATTGGATAAAAGGATTATTCTAAACGCGGGTATGGTTCAGTGGTAGAACATATCCTTCCCAAGGATATGACGCGGGTCCGATTCCCGCTACCCGCTCAAGGTTTGTGCCGCCTTAGCTCAGTTGGCAGAGCAACGCTTTCGTAAAGCGTGGGTCCGCAGTTCGAATCTGCGAGGCGGCTCTTTTTTAATTTGACACCAGTTTGTTGCAGGTTATAATAAACATATGGAAGAAGAAAAAGACATCACAATAAACGAATTGGCAGTGATAATAAATAAGGGCTTTCAAGGACAGATGGATTATATGGAAAAGAAATTTAACGAGATTGATAAAAGATTTGAGGCTGTTGACAAAAGACTTGATAATTTAGAAGGGGACGTAAAGTTTCTTAAAGAAAACGCTATTGAGCAGGCAAGCATACCGCACAGAGTTGAATATATGGAAAATGTTTTAAATATTTCTCCGGCTAAGAAGTAAAAAAGAGCAGGGACAACCAGGCTCTTTTTTATTGTTTTGGATTGTGATAAACTAAAATAAATGTCAGAGAAAATTTCCAAAACGGAAGAATTGCAAAACAGGCTCCATCGTCTGATGGAGCGTCTTTGACATATCGGGAAAAAAAGCCAGGCTGAAAGAATTGGAGGCGGAGACATTGAGGCCGGATTTTTGGCAGAATCCGGAGGAGGCCGCAAAAATCCAGCAGGAGATTTCGGGTATTAAAGAAGAAATTGATGATCTTGAAAAAATAGAAATAGAGTTGCAATTAGGCGAAGATTTGGGTAAAACAGAAAAAGATATTGAAAAGCAGGAATTAAAAACATATCTTTCGGGCAAATACGACAGAAGCAATGCCATATTGGAAATATATTCAGGTGTAGGCGGACAAGAGGCGCAGGACTGGGCAACAATGCTTTTGAGAATGTATCAAAGATATTGCGATAAAAGAGGCTGGAAAACAGAAATCTTGCAGCAGAGCTTTGGCGATGCAGGCGGCCCAGAGGGCAGAATTGGCACCAAATCTGTAACAATGGAAGTAAGGGGAAACCTTGCATATGGATATTTAAAAAAAGAAACAGGAACACATAGGCTGGTAAGGCAATCTCCATTTAACGCGCAAAAGCTTAGGCAAACTTCTTTTGCGATGGTTAATGTATTGCCTGAAATAGAAGACAAAAATTTTGAAATTGAAATAAGGCCGGATGATTTAAGGGTGGACACTTTTAAGGCATCGGGTCCGGGAGGGCAATATGTAAACAAAACAGAGTCTGCGGTGCGTATTACACATATCCCGACAAATATTGTGGTGGCTTCTCAATCAGAGAGAAGCCAACAGAAAAATAAAGACAATGCAATGAAAGTTTTGATGGCAAAGCTGTATCAGCTAAAAGAGGAGCAACATGCAGCGGAATTAAAAGATATAAAGGGCAGCAATATTTCGGCCAGCTGGGGCACGCAAATCAGAAATTATGTGTTGCATCCGTACAAAATGGTAAAAGATTTGAGAACTCAATACGAAACATCGGATGCGGAAAGCGTGCTTGATGGCGAATTGGAAAATTTTATTGAGGCAGAACTTAAATACAATGGCGATGATTAAATTTAACAATGTCACAAAGATTTATCACCCCGACACAATAGTGTTGAGGGATATTTCGTTTGAAGTGGAAAAAGGCGAGTTTGTTTCTATTGTGGGCAAGTCCGGCTCGGGGAAAACAACCTTGACCAGGCTTATTCTGGGCCTGGAAGAGCCATCGGAGGGCGAAGTGTTTTTTGAAGAAACAAATCTTAACAGCATAAGTTCTTCAAAAATTCAGGATTTAAGGCGCAAAATAGGGGTTATTTACCAGGATTACAAGCTTTTGCCCACAAAGACCGTTTATGAAAACGTTTCCTATATTATGGCCGTAGAAGGCAAGCCGGACAAAGAAATACAGGTTGAAGTGCCAAAAGTTTTGGATGTCATAGGTCTAACAGGTAAAGAAGACAATTTCCCGTCAGAGCTTTCCGGTGGCGAGCAGCAAAGGCTGGCCATCGCCAGGGCTTTGGTAAACCATCCTGATATAATTATTGCTGACGAGCCAACAGGAAACTTGGACCCGTATAATACTTACGAGGTTATTTCTTTGTTGCAAAAAATAAATCAAACCGGCAAAACAATTATTCTTGCCACCCACGACAGGGAGGTGATAAATAAGCTTGCCAAAAGAGTGATTACTTTGGAGCAGGGTAGAATAGTAAGAGACGAGCAGGCCGGAAGATTCATCATTTAATTTTATAAAAATGAAGCTAACCAATTTCAAAAGAGTTTTAGTATTCGCTTTACAGGATTTTAAAAGAAACATGGGCATAACCCTGGCAACAGTATTTGTTCTGCTTGTGGCAATGGCCCTGGTGTCGGGAATTTTCTTCTTTCAAGGAATGATGTCTTATTTAATATCTGAAATCCAAGATAAAATAGACATTGCGGCATATTTTAATTCGAACACTTCGGAAGAAGATATTTTGGCAGTTAAAGAGGCCATTTTGGCAAGTTCCCCGGACATAAAAGCAGTTGAATATATATCCAGCAGCCAGGCTTTGGCAGAATTCAATGAAAAGCATGGTGACAACCCAACTTTAGCCAGAGCCCTTGAGCAGGTTGGAGAAAATCCATTCTTGCCATCGTTGAATATAATCACAAATGGCGAGTCGGCCCAGTATGAGGAAGTTTACAACACACTGGAAACGGCAGACTATGCAAAACTGATATATAAGGTTGATTATTCTGAAAAAAAGGATACAATTGAAAAGGTCAACTCTATTATCTCAAATGTAAACAAGGTTGGGATAATTGTTGCCATAATCCTTATAGTTGTGGCGGTTTTGGTGGTTTTTAACACCATAAAGCTGGCGGTTCAAAATTCAAAAGCGGAAATAAACACAATGAAGATAGTTGGAGCAGGAAACTGGTTTGTGCAGGGCCCATTTGTGATTCAGGGGGTGATTTACGGAGCAGTGGCTTTTATAATCTGCGCTTTGCTGATGGGAATTGCATCCTATGCGATGCAGGGCAAGGTGGCGGTTATTTTGCCTGGATTTAACACATTGTCTTATTTTCTCAATAATCTTTGGTTTTTCGCCCTTATACAGCTTGGATTTGGAGTTGGCGTTGGCGTGATTTCAAGTTTTGTAGCCATAAAAAAATATTCAAATATTTAGGCAAAGCCTGAATATTATTGCGAGATCGTCTAATGGTAGGACAACGCCCTTTGGAGGCGTGTATCTAGGTTCGAATCCTAGTCTCGCAGCAGTCTTGGGCGACATATATAAGTGTCGCAATTGTTGCTTAATTATACTTTACAAAATTGGGTTTTTGGTGTATAGTAAGGCATAACGAATATACTAAACAATATACTGAATATAGTAAATTAAAGCCAAGGACGGCTTTTTTGTTTGTTGCCAGATATATAAGATAAAAAAATGCCAGGAGAAACTATTATAAGCTTTGATAATGTGTCGTTTGAATATGGACACGATAAAAAAATCCTCAATGAGGTGTCTTTTTCAATTAGACGCGGGGCAAAAATAACTTTTATGGGTCAAAATGGAGCCGGAAAATCTACTATTTTTCAGCTTATTACAGGCCAACTACAACCAGATGATGGACAAATTAACATTGGTCAAAATATAACTATTGCTCTTAGCCGTCAAATCATACCCAGGGATGAGATGGAGTTGAGCGTAAAAGAATTTTTCCAGAATTGCTTTAAGAAAAAGATATATGATATCGACCCCAAAATTGACGACGTTTTGAATGCGGTGAACTTGCAAAAAGTTGCCCACGATAAAAAAATTAAGACATTTTCTGGAGGGCAGCAGGCAAGGCTTTTGCTGGCTTCGGCTTTGATTCAAGATTCAGATTTATTATTGCTAGATGAGCCAACAAACAATTTGGATAAGGAGGGGATTGAGCATTTAACCCAATTTTTAGTGGATTACAAAAAAACATTGGTGGTTATTTCGCACGACTCAGACTTTTTGAACGCTTTCACACAAGGGGTTTTGTATTTAGATGTGTTCACGAAAAAAATAGAGTGGTTCAACGGAAATTATTATGATGTGCTGGAACAGGTGGCTGCCCAAATTGAAAAAGATGAAAGTAAAAACGCCCGTTTAAAGAAAGAAATTATAGCTAAAAAGGAAAAAATGAACTATTTTTCCCACAAAGGAGGGCGTTTGCGTCTTTTGGCTTCACGTATGCGTGAGGATGCCCAAGAAATGGAAGAAAATATGGTCAGCTCCAGAAAAGAAGACAAAACCATTAGAGATTTTACCATTCCCGTGCAATCAGACATTGGCGGTGAGATTATAAAAATCACCAGTCTTTCCATAATGAAAAACCACGAGCTGAAAGATATTAAGGCGCAAGTTTCTTTATATAAAAACCAGCATTTATTGATTTCTGGGCCGAACGGCATCGGAAAAAGCACATTATTGGAAAGTATTGTAAATGGCACGGCTAAGGGCGCAGAAATTTCTAAAGGAGTGACAGTGGGTTACTACAAGCAAGACTTTTCAATGTTGCCTTTTGATAAAACTCCTTATCAATTATTTACGCAAATTGCGGGATCAATGGATGAGCAGACTTTGCGTTCTATGGCAGCGGGATTCCTGATTAATTCAGATATTTTATACACAAAAATTGGCAACTTATCAGAGGGTCAAAAGGGTTTGGTTGATATTATGCGAATAGTTTTACTAAAACCCGGTCTATTGATTTTAGACGAACCCACTAATCATATGAATTTTAGGCACTTGCCCGTGATTGCAAAAGCCTTAGATGAATATAAAGGAGCAATGATTTTGGTAAGTCACGTTCCAGAGTTTGTTAAACAAATTAGGATAGATGAAATTTTAAATCTATGCAATTGATATTTTTTATCATTTGTGTTATAATTAAACAATATACATTATATTATGTCTCATTTTTCAAATTCGCGCCCATCGTTCGGCAAAAAATCATTTGGCAATAAAGGAGGATTTGGCAATCGTGGTCCAAAAGAAATGCATAAAGCCAAGTGCGCCACTTGCGGTAAAGATTGTGAAGTACCATTTAAGCCGTCGGGAAACAAGCCTGTTTACTGCAATGATTGTTTCGTTAAAGATGACTCCTCCCACGGATCCCGTCGTGACTTTGGCCATCGTAATGATAAGCCAGCTCCAAGACCAGACCAGGCATTTAATGATCTTAAAGCCGAGCTTCGCGTAGTTAACCAAAATCTCGAACGCTTAATTGCAATTATGACACCGGTTGCAGCTGTAGAAAAATCTCCGAAGACCACAAAAGAGCCAAAAGCGGCAAAATCAGAAAAAAAAGAAAAGATTTCGAAGAAAAAAGCTTCCCAAAAGTAATTTTTCAACATGGAACATCGTCGCAATTGTAGGCGCCTGGCTTATTGCAATTTTATCTAACAAAATCAAAAAATAAATGAATGGCAGGTGCGGCAATATGATGCAGATGATTTAAAAACCACCCTAACAAGGTGGTTTTTAAATAGAAACGATAATTATCTGAAAAGATACGAAGATTTTTTCGGATAAAGTCTTGATAAAATTTTCAGAAGGTATATTATTACGGCGGAAGCAGAATAGGTTTTCTGCAAGTTCTTTAAAGGAGTTGTTTATCGGAGGATTGCTATGAGTACTTCTGTGGCGACTAAAGTTGCGTTGGTTACGGGCGCGGCCCGAGGATTGGGATTTGCCGTAGCCAGCAAGATGTACTCGCAGGGATTTGCGACGGCGATGGTGGACATCAGCCAGGATGTGTTTGATGCCAGGGAATATCTTCTTGGAGAAACGCCCGAGAAGCAGAGAGGCAGCTTGAACGCCTTCTGCGGGGACGTGACGGTGAAGACCTTCATGGATTCGGTTTTTGACAAGATCGAGTCCGAAGGAGGCCTCGTGCAGCTGTGCATTCCCGCCGCCGGCATCACGCTTGACGGGTTCTGCCTGAAAAAGGACAAGGACACCGGAGAGCTTGGCCGCTACCCCGTGGAGAATTTCCGCAAGGTGCTTGAGGTAAATCTGGTTGCCCCCTGGCTGTGGGCGCAAAGGATGTGCCTCGGCATCAGGAAGGCGGGACTCTGCTGGGAGCCGGGCCAGGACATGAATGGCACGGTCGTGTTTCTTGGATCTGTCATGGAAGACGGCAACGCCGGCCAAGCGGCATATTCGGCAAGCAAGGCTGGTCTTAACGGGCTCTGCGGGTCCATGAACGCTGAATTCCTCAGGAAGCTCGGCGTCAGGTTCTGCGTGCTCAAGCTGGGCTTTGCGGACACTCCCATGGTTCGCACCATTAGGGAAGATGTTATCCGTGAGGTGATTCTTCCCAAGATTCCCAATGGAAGGTTCTTGGAGGACAAGGAAGTCGCGAACGTGATCGGTTTCACGATTGAAAACGAAGCGTTCGTCGGAACCTTGCCCTTTACCGCAGGGTATCGTCCCAGCCTTTGATTCGCATACTTGATTGACAACTCCCGCCGCCAGGACAAACTTGTTTTGGCGGCTTTTTTAGTACTTGGAATTATTTTCCAATTTAGTATAATAGTAATAATAAGCATTGAATTTTTTATGATTAATACCGAAAAAATCAGGAAATTTTTTCCGGCTATAAAATCCGGAAGAATAGCTTCTAATAATGCGGCCAGCACTCAGGTGCCAATACAGCTGTTGGATCTTTTAGAGACGCTTATTGTCAAATATGACAATGTGCACAGGGGGCAGTCGGATTCTTCGATAATCACCACAGAAATATTTGAAAAGTCATACGACGATATTGCCCAATTTATCGGCGCTCCGTCGAGAAAAAACATTGTTTTATTCAGAAATGCCACGGAGGCAATAAACTGCGTGATGTATTCTTTGATGACAGAGTTTAAAGACGGTGACAACGTGGTGACCACATACATGGAACATAATTCAAATTATGTGCCATGGTACGGTATGGCCAAAGAAATATTGGCAAAACTGGGCGTAAATGTGGAATACAGGCTGGCAAAATTTGATAAAGAAACAGGCGAACTTGACTTGGGGTATTTAAAATCGCTGGTTGATGATAGGACAAAACTTGTTTGTTGTACTGGCGCTTCAAATTTTTTGGGTACCAAAAACCCCATTAAAAAATTAAGAGAAATTGCAGACGCAAGCGGATATGTTCAACCCGATGGGACAAAAAAGTCCTATCTTTTAATAGACGGATGCCAGACTGTGCCAAATATTTTTGTTGATGTAGAAGACTGGGATATAGATTTTTTGGCATGGTCTTTTCATAAAATGCTGGCCCCGTTTGGAGTCGGCGGTTTATATGCAAAGGAAGAACATTTAAAAAGAATGAGGCCGTTTCTTTATGGCGGCGATATGATAGCAGAAGGCCAAGTAACCCCGGAAAAAGTGGATTACAATGTTTTGCCGTGGAAGTTCACGGCAGGAACACCCAATATCTTGGGCACAATACTTTCGGCTCAGGCCATGAGGCTTCTTTTGGATTTTGCTTTAGACGAAGATGGCAAAGCTTATTTTATGTATGATAACAAGATAGATAGGCAAGATGTTAAAAAAACAATGGAAAACATCGCAGAACATGAAAGGCAATTAATAGGACAAGCACTTGAAGAATTAGGCAAAATACCGGGCATCAATATTTATGGACCGAAAGACCCATCAAAAAGGACTTCGCTGGTTGCTTTTAATCATCATGCCAAAAGCCCTTTTGAGATTGCGGCCGGGCTTAATGAATTGGGGGTTGAATCACGAGCGGGGTGCCACTGCGCAACTTTGGCGCACCATTTTTATGAACTTAATCCGCCTGCCTCATGCAGACTCAGCTTTTATATCTACAACAACGCAGACGACGTGTCAAAAGCCTGTCAGGCAGTTGCAAAAATATTGAAAAATTAAATTAAATCAAATGAGAAATTGCGCTATATACGATAATAAGGCATTAAATTTTTTCAGGGGTTTCTGTGGCTTTTTAGCGTTGGCCGGGTTTTTATTTCAAAATATATGGCTGATTTTAATCACAAGCCTTTTGTTTTTTTTCGGCATGCTTTCAATGAATTTTAATTTTATATATCAATTTTACAGCCTGTTTTCCAAGAGTGTCTTAAAGCAAAAAATCACCCCGATAGAAAAAGACCCCGGAGAGCTTAAATTTGTATATGCTTTTACGGGTCTTTGCTTTATGGTTTCTTTTTTGATGCTTTATGCCAACTTTTACGTAGATGTGGCTTGGGGCATAGGCCTTGTGGTTTCATTTCTGACCTTATTGGCAAGTTTTGCCAACATATGCGCTGCGGCGCTGATGTATGTGGTGTTTAAAAAAATAATGGGAAAATAATTTTTCTTATTTAATGGATAATTCAAATAAAAAATTAAAAAAGCTCGGGGAGTTTGGTTATGTAAATCAAAATTGCTGGCTGGCAAAAAGCCTTGGTTATCCGCCATCCAAAAGATGCCAATATTGCCAAAACAGGTTTGGCGAATGTTTATTTACAAGATATCTGCTTGTAAGCATTGCTCTTATCACAATAATAGCGCTCGCCGTTTATATCTTAGAGGGATTGGTGTCAAAGGGGGTGATTATTTCCGTTTTTGTCCTGGTGATTGTTTACGGATATTTTTTTGACAAAAGCACGGAAAAAATTATTGAGGCGAGCTTTGAGCAGAAAAAAGCCAAGGATGCATTGGAGGAGCTTAACAGCGAGCTGGAAGCAAAAATAAAAGAGCAAACCAGGCATATTCGCGAGGCTTATGAAGTTGAAAGGCGGGCGCATGAGGAATTGGAAAAAATGAACGAATCGAAAAATCAGTTCATGGCCATAACTCAGCACCATTTGCGAACACCATTATCGTCAACGATGGGTTATTTAGACTTAATTTTGTCAAACACATTTGGAAAAGTTCCAAAGAAAATATCTGAAATACTGGTAAAGATAAAAGGATCCACGCAAGGAGAAATAAGAATTGTGAATGACCTTCTTAATATTTCGGCATTTCAAATGGGTAAGAATGTATTGCAGGCAGAGGACAACATTGACCCAACTAAAATTTTGCAAGACATCTTTGAGGGACAGGACACGGAAATCAAGGAAAGGGGATTATATTTCAGAATAAAAAAAGAAGGCGACATCCCCCTCATTTTAGCCGATAAAAGCAAACTTACGGCAGCTCTCACAAACATAATAGATAATGCCGTAAAATATACAAAGGAGGGCGGAATCACAACCACGTTAAAGTCAGAGAACGGAAAGGTGCTTATTCTCATTAAAGACACGGGAATGGGCATTTCAAAAGAATGCCTCGGCAAACTGTTCAGCAGCACGTTTGAAAGGTGCAGCGATGCCCAGAAAGCCTTTGCCGTGGGAAAGGGGATCGGGCTATTTTTATCATCCAAAGTCGTGGAGCTTCACGGCGGCAAGATTTGGGCGGAATCCGATGGCGCGGGGAAGGGGGCTACCTTCTGCATAGAATTGCCTGTTAATGGCGCGGGTAACAAAAAAGGATAATTACGCAAATTATCCTTTTTTGTTTGAGTTTATCCATTTGACTAATTTTAGTTTATTATGTATAATCAGCCAATCTTAAATGAGAACGTTTCTTATTTAGTTGTCCTTTAAAAATCGAAATTCCCGAATAAAGGAGGGATTGTGGCTACTATTTTGCTGACAGGTGCAACCGGCGCGGTTGGGTCAAGCCTGGCCCCTCTCTTGAGAAAGATGGGCCACAAGCTGATTTGCTTGGTCCGTGGTGACGATCCTGTCGCCAGATTGAGAAAAGCTCTGGGAAATGTGGATGGCATAGCCGTTTTCAGCGGCGATGTTGTTCTTGTGAATCTCGGAGTTTGCAACAGCGAGATGGAAAAGTGGCAAGGAAAAATTGACAAAATCATCCATTGCGCTTCGTCAATCAAGTTTGACGAGGCATCAGCGGACGAGACAACTCGCATCAATGTGTGTGGAACGCAAAACGTTTTGGACTTTGCAAGGATTATGGAAATTCCAGAAGTCCACTACGTGAGTACGGCCTATGTGGCCGGGGATGCTGAGGTTTTCAGCGAGTCTGACGTAGATATCGGCCAGAAGTGCCGTAATGTCTATGAACGGACAAAACTGCAAGCCGAAAAGATGGTAAAAGGATGGAGCCATGGAAGGAACTCCATTTATAGACTCGGAATCGTTGTCGGAGACACGGTTACGGGTTGGACACCTTCGTTTAACGGTTTTTATGTGTTTGCATGCCGATATTGGCAGTTTAAGCAAACCATGCAGAAGGATGGCTTAGGAAAATACGAAACCAGAGGAATCGGTTTTGATCGGGACGGAGCCCTTCAGCTTCCGCTCTGGGGAAGGTTTTCTTCGGATTCTACGCTAAACATTATTCCTGTCGATTGGACGGCAGGGATGCTGGGTAAACTTGCAGAGATTCCTGCTTCTGGCAGAATCTTTCATATTACCGACCCGCAACCTCCAAAGGTTCGCTGGTTAAACGATGCGTCGATGAAACACATGGGCATCACCGGCTTTCGTTATGGAAATTCCCCAGATGGCGATCCGAGATCGCTGCTTGGAAGGTTTCAGACTATCTTGGATCGCGGAATTGGGCCGTATATCCCCTATATCACTCATGAGGCAAAGTTCGAAGTCTCGAATTTGCCAAAATTGTTGGGTGGGGGTTATATACCACCCCAAATCGTAAATGAGAAGCTGATTGCCAAGTGGCTGGACTATGCAATTTCTGTTGGCTTTGGTAGACGACAATAACCAAGGCAGTAAAGCGGGGGTTCCGCTTTACTGCCGTTTCTTTGACAGGAGAACGTTATGAGATTTTCGGCTAATAAACCCGTCGTTGCTGTTGATTTTAACAAGTTGCGCCAGGATGGCGTGACCGAAAAAGAACTCAAGAAGTACTTTCCGGAGTACATACTCAACCCCACGACGCTTTACTATAGATGGCTAAAGCGCATAGTTTTGCTAATGCTTCGATGGTTTTTGACGATAATGGTAAAACTGTTTCTCTCGCCCCGACCCCTGTCTGGTTCGCTTGACCAGTCAGAAATTGATGAGGTGTACACGAGAGAAGCGAGAACCTACAATCGCAAACACCATCTTACAACTTACGGAATGGATTTGGTGTGGCGACGGGCGGCAGGATGGTTTGTTTCCTTGGTTGGCCGCAACAAGCAAAGCTTGATCAAGATTCTCGACATCTGTACTGGCACGGGTCTAACCGTAAAGGAGCTTTGCGACATCTTGCAGGAATGGAATATTGACGCAGATGTTGTTGGCCTTGATTACAACGAGCGCATGCTCGCTGTTGCCAAGGATAGCGCCGTATCAGAATCGGGTCGGGCCAGTTTTGTCCAGGGTGATGCGACGGATCTTTTGAGGAGTTTTTCTGAGAACTCCTTTGATGCAGCAACCCAAGTCTTTGGAATCGGAGGCATTCCCGAGCCGCTGAAGGTTTTTAATGGAGTTTTACAGATTCTGAAACCCGGCGGGCAATTTTTGATGATCGATATGCATAAACCCATACCAAAACATCCCGGGGAGTGGCCATTGTTTCTCAAATGGTGCCGTTTTCCAGTGATGGAGATGGTGGTTTACGAAGATTCTACTCTGCCCATTGTTCTTAACCGTTTGTGGGGGTGGCGCGACACAACGTTGTGTTTTTATTTGTTGCCACTCATTACGTATCAGGACGACGATGGCAGACACTGGGGTCTTGAGGTCAAGTATTTTGAACAGGAGTCACAGCGGTGGTGGTTCTCGCTACCATTAATGCCGACCGCCAAGATTGTAGTGGAAAAAGTTGAAATAAGCGAAGATGTCGCCAAGAAGCGCGAGACTATTCTTGGCGCCTGCATTGCTTAGTGTCCGATAAGCTCGTTCACCCTGTTGGTGGGCGAGCTTTTTTATTTTATTTTAAAGTTGTATAATATAACAACGATATGAATTTATTCTCAATATCTGGATTATTAATAGGGGTGCTTTGCGCAGCTTTGGGGGTATTAACTTTATTTCGAGGGAAAAAATCCATCCATTATATTTGGGTGTTATTTAGTTTTTCCGTAGCCTTATGGGGATTAGGAAGTTATAGGGTTGGTATTGCTAACAATTCGGACGCAGCACTGTGGTGGTGGAGAATCGGTTATGTCGGAGTTATCTTAATTCCTATATTTCTGACACATTTTGTAATTGCTTTTTTGGAACTAAAAAAGCAATTAACTATCTTTTCTGTGTATATTTTGGGAATTTTTTTCCTGATCGCTAATTTTTATGATGGACTATTTATTAAGGATGTCCATTTTTTATTTAATCAGTTTTATTATCTTTCATCGCCGCCTATTTTATACACCGCCTTCATTTTTTTATTTTTTGTCTTAGTTGCCTATGATCATGCAAAGCTTTTCCAGGCGTATAAAAATAGCACGGGCATTAAGCGAAACCAAATAAAATATTTTTTACTCGCCACCGCCCCAGGTTTTTTAGCCGGAGCGTTTGAATTTTTACCTGTTTATAAAATTGAAATCTATCCATACTTTCATTTTATAATTGCACTTTCTCCTCTAACTGTAACATATGCGATTCTTAAATACAGACTTATGGATATCCGCATAGTAATCAGAAAAGCGATAACTTATTTATTATCATCTGGCTTTGCATATGCAGTCTTTTTCTTTTTAGTATGGGCATCGGAGAGATATTTGGGCGGTGTTTTTGCGTCTGTAACCTATGTTGTCGGATTAATGGTCGCTCCGCTATTTGTAATAGCGCTTTTGCGATTTTATTCTACAATACGGATAACGGCCAATAAATATTTGTTTTTTGATTTATCTACCAGCCAAGAGGCAATAACTAAGCTTACCGATGAGTTAACAAATTTCATAGATTTTAGCAAGATTGTTGATTCAATAGTTGATATCATTAAAAATGCTATGCAGTTGGACAGAGCCGGAATTCTGTCTATTGACCAGGATGGGCAAACAACAAAGTATAAAATCGCAAAAGTAATCGGCTTTAATGAGAACAATGGGATAAGTTTGGTGCAGGATAATTTTTTAACCCAGTATCTTGAAAAAACGCAGAAACCATTAGTCAGAGACGAGTTGCAGATGAGAGCGAGGGATTCAAAAATAATGAGCGATAGGCAAAATTTTAATCAGCTGGCCGAAAACATGAAACATATAGAAGCTTCTATATGCCTTCCCATGATATTTTCTAACCGATTGATAGGAATAATTGTGTTGGGATCAAAAATATCAGGTGATGCGTATTCTTCAGAAGATCTTAATTTATTGAATACTCTTTCCAAACAAGCTGCCATTGCAATTAATAACGCCATGCTTTATAAGGAAGTCCAGGATTTTAATAAGACACTCCAGCAGAAAGTTGACGAGCAGACAAAGGACATTCAGCAAGCCTACGAAGTCGAAAAACGCGCTCACAACGAGCTTAAGAGTATAAACGATGCTAAAAGTCAATTTATGGCGATAACACAGCATCACCTAAGAACGCCTTTATCGTCCACGATGGGGTATATAGATTTGCTTTTGACAAATACCTTTGGAAAAATGCCCAAAAAGGCAATTGCCGTTCTGGAAAAAGTAAAATCGGCGACGCAAGGCGAGATTAGAATTGTAAACGACCTGCTTGATATATCGGCTTTTCAAATGGGTAAAAACGTATTGCAAATTGAAGATGGAGTTGATTTGGATCAGATGATTAAAGAAATTTTTAATAATTATTCGATAGAGATAAAAGAGAAAGGATTATATTTTAAAGTGGATGCCCAAGGCGACATCCCCCTCATTTTAGCCGATAAAAGCAAACTTACGGCAGCTCTCACAAACATAATAGATAATGCCGTAAAATATACAAAGGAGGGCGGAATCACAACCACGTTAAAGTCAGAGAACGGAAAGGTGCTTATTCTCATTAAAGACACGGGAATGGGCATTTCAAAAGAATGCCTCGGCAAACTGTTCAGCAGCACGTTTGAAAGGTGCAGCGATGCCCAGAAAGCCTTTGCCGTGGGAAAGGGGATCGGGCTATTTTTATCATCCAAAGTCGTGGAGCTTCACGGCGGCAAGATTTGGGCGGAATCCGATGGCGCGGGGAAGGGATCCGTCTTCTGTATTGAATTACCAATCAAAAATGTGAAATAATATAATAATTAAATTTTTATTAATATGTCGGAAAAAATAAAAAAGAAAATCCTTGTCGTAGAAGATGATAATGATTTCCGTTTCATTTTGGAAACGAGTTTTTCCAAGGCCGGTTTTGATGTATGCTGCGCCGCAGACGGCTTAGAGGGTCTGAACTTGGTCAGGTCTGAAAAGCCTGATTTAATATTTTTGGATGTTTTGATGCCAAATATAGACGGCATCGAGATGGCCAGGATATTAAAGGGAGAAAATATCAAAACACCTATAATATTTCTTACCAATCTCAGTGACGTCGACCATATTGCCAAAGCAGAAGAGACGGTTATGTCAGATTATATAATCAAATCCAATATTTCAGTGGAAAAGATTATTGAAATGGCCAAAAATAAGCTGGACATAAAATAACAAATGGCTTGGCTTTTTGTAATAATTTTAGCGTATTTATTTTTTTCATTATCGTCTTTTGGCGACAAATTAGTTTTAAAAGGTCCATCAAAAGCCATTTCTTATGCTTTTTGGGCGGGAGTTCTGAATATTCTATTAGTTTTTGCCCTCCCGTTTATAGGCTTTAAAATTCCGACGTCAATAATGTTTCTTTGGTTATTTATTGATGCCGTTGCTTTTATTTTTGGATTGTATTTTGGATTTTTGTCCGTAGATGAGTTTGAGGTGTCCAGGGCGTCTGCTACGATAGGCGCCATGCAGCCGATTTTTATATTTTTAATTTCTTTGGCGTTATTCGGGTATCATGACATGGGTGTTTATGATTTTTTGGCATTTTTATTATTATTTTGCGGAAGCCTGCTTATCTCATTTGAAAAAAAGCCAAAACTTACAGTCAGATTTTTAAAACTTACATTAATATCTTCTTTAATGTACGGAGCAGACTATGTGCTCATAAAATACATTTTTGCGGATATGGGTTTTGTCGCAGGATTTGTTTGGAGAGGGGTTTTTATCGGAGCCATGGCTTGCGCCTTGCTTTTAATGAAAAATAACAGAAAAGAAATTTTCGCGAAAAGAAATGCCACCAATAAAAAACTTCAAAAAACTTTTTTTATT
>CAZQBZ010000017.1:0-15776 GCA_964592355.1 uncultured Candidatus Saccharibacteria bacterium | reverse complement strand
AAACTGGGCGGAGCTCTGCACATGCAGGCTCCGCCCTTTTGATTAGAGAAGATCGTCGAGGTCTAGATCTTCCTCGCCGTCTTCATTGTATTCGTCTTCGTCGATATATCCCGTTATATTTCCATCACCATCACGGATAATATATATATGAGATGAGCTATGACCATATCCTGAATCACGAGAAACAAACTCGCCCCAATCTTTCATTATTAATTTCAAGGCAATGTTACTGGCCTTACCCTCATAGTCAAATGGGAGCAACCCGCGTCCCTTACATCCTTGACAGACATATCCCTTAATCTTACCACTACCATTACACTTCTCACACGTAACGGTTTTCGGCAAACTCTTTTTGATCTCCTCAATCTTTCTATTTATAGCTTCGTTGTATTCATCTTCACAGTATTTACAAATGCCATAGAAAGCGATACCTAACGATGCAGTCCGCTTGGAAAACGTACAGACCCTCCCACACCTTCTACAGTTATCTTTTTCTTCGTTCTCTGTTGATTTTCTCTATCTTGTCGGAGAATTGCGTAATTTTAAAATCGACCAAACCACCAAAATCGCTATAAGGATCCAAAAAAACATAATAGTCCCTTTCATTCGAACAGAAGGCTGGGTTGTTTAACGGGCTACGAATAAAAACTGGGCGGAGCCTGCGTTGTGCAGAGCTCCGCCCTTTTGGTTGGATAAGATCTCAAATGAGATCTTTGATGTCGCCGACTTCTTCTTCGTCGTCATCATCCTCCTCATCATCTTCTTCGTCGGCGACTGGCTTGGGCTTCTTAGGTCCCTTACCCTTGCCAGGATCGTTGCGCTGTTTGCGGCGCTTGCCGGAAAACAGAACACCAGCCCCCTGGCCGCCACCTACAGACAAATATTGCAGTCCCGAGGGAAGTGGCGTGCCGTCCGGACTGCCAAACTCATTGCGGGCAACCTCCAAGTTACCCCTGTAAGCAAGAATCAAATCCTTGGCATGAGTTTCATGTTTGGCATATGCGCCAGACTTTTGCAACCGCTCCTTGGCTTGAGCAGGAGTCTCCCCATCTTGGAGCTGACCCTTAACCCACTCATCCATAGCCAAGACCAAAGGACCTGCGGCCTCAATGGCCTCTTTGCGACGAACCGCGTCGGCAGCGTCTGCTTCGCGCTCGGCTCTGTATTTAATCAGGGTTAGATCGCGCAACTTGGCGTCAGCGGGGTCAACGTTTACAATACGCAGGGCGATAATCTCCACCCCGTAGTCTTCGTAAAGTTGCTCCCTAACCGACATCTTAGTTGCGCTGCCAGGTTTGGTGCGGCCTTTTGGATTGGCCTCATCATTTAAGGCTGTCCAAATAATCTCATCAAGGTCATCCTTGTCCTTAAGCTCGTCGTAGCTGTATCCCTTCAAGCACTCGCGAATTGACGGCAGGACAAGGCCCACCATCGTTTCGTAGAAGTTCTTGGTTCTGAACAGCGACCTGTATGGTCCTGTTACATTTGCCAAGAGCGTGGCATGACCAATCAACGGAAGGTTGTTTTTATCTTCGCAATCCCTAAACAAGATCGCGTAGTTGTAATCAACCTTGGCGTAAAAAGTATCCTGCAACTCTTCGCTATGAGATTCAATGCTGCCAGAGGACAAGCTCTTCAGAAACTTCATATTGGTAGCAAAAAGCCTGTCAATGCCGGGCCAGCCAATCAGAAACAGGCCGCCCTGCAAAGTGGGGGGAGCTTGCTCACCGGGTTTGAGAGGAACAATGTCGCCTTTTAAAACGACGGGGTTACCACTCGCATCCAGCTCGTCGGCTTCGGCCAGTTTATATCCCTCTTTGTTCAAAAGGGTTTTCTTGTGGCCGCCAAAGCGCGTTACCACTTTGAAACGCCCTTCAGGCACCTCGGTGAAGACAAAGTCAACCCGCGCCATCAGCCAGCAAACATACTGGCGAACAACGCGTATAGATCCGATCGCCGCAGTCAAAACCGCGACAATGCCGAGGATAATCCAGAAGTAATTGACTATCCAGTACACAATGATGAACAGAGCTAAGCTGATCACGATCCACGCCACAAAGTCTTTGAAACTCATCTCTTTCTCCTTCGCTTAAACGAAAATTCGGTTGATTATGGCCAAAACGTTTAGCCATATTTGACAATGTTCAATATATTTATTATATCATTTTACTATATATTTGTCAAGAGTATTGCATATTGCCTGCCCGTGGTACAATAAATGAATAAAAACCAAAAAAGATACTATTATGGAGCAATATCCGGTGCCTCAATTTATAGAAGAAGAAGGTAAGATAACCGCCTTTTTGTCATTTAGGCAATTTTTCTTTTTGATAGGGGCGGGCGTTATCTGCCTCTTGCTTTATTACATATTACCAAGGACTATTTTTTATATGGTGGCCATAATTATCGTAGCGGGAGCCATTGGTTTGGGGTTTATAAGAATAAATGGAGTTTCTCTGTTGGATTACATTTTATCTTCTTTTGGATTTTCAATCGGAGGCAAAAACTACACCTGGAAAAAAAGGGAGTCTCCATACCCTTTTAAAACCATTAAGAGGGCTGCTATAAGAAAAATAGAAACGGGACCCGTTTTAAAAGCGCAGGAGAGTCAGCTTAAAAAATCAAAGACATCTATAGAATTAAAAACAAGATAAAACATGGCAGATTCAGCAACACAAAATTTTTTAGAAGTAGATGATATAAGAGAGGGTGTTTTGTTGTTAAAAAACAACAGTATAAGGGGGATACTTATGGTGTCTTCTATAAACTTTGCGTTGAAATCAGAAGAGGAGCAAACCGCCATTATTTACGCCTTCCAAAGTTTTTTGAATTCTTTGGATTTTTCATGCCAGATTGTAGTGCAGTCCAGAAACATAAACATCACTCCTTATCTTGATTCGCTAAGGGACTTGGAAGAAAAACAAAATAACGAATTATTAAGAAAGCAAACAGCAGCATACAGGGAGTTTATAAAAAACATGGTGGTGGGCGATGTAGTTATGACAAAAAACTTTTATGTTGTGGTGCCTTATACATTGGTTGAAATTTTTGGGGCGGGGGCTGCCACAAAAAACCTCAACTTTCTAAAAGGTCAGGACGCGCATGCCGAAAAGATGTCGGATGACCAATTTCAAAGATGCAAGACCCAGCTCTGGCAAAGGATGGAATATTTGGCAATGGGTTTGAGAAGATGTGGTTTAGAGGCGGTGCCTTTGACAACCCCGGAGCTGATAGAATTGTTTTGGGCAATCCACCATCCAGACCAAGCAGAGGTTGGATATTATCCGGAAATTTTGCCCGAACTATTAAAATAAAGGACATTAAAACTTATACAAATATATGTCATTTTTAGATAACTTAATCGGTAAAAAAGACGATGTGCTGTCGGAAAAAATTTTTGAAGAAGAAGAGTTTGATGTGAGAGATATCATTGCGCCTCCGTTTATCGGAATTATGCAAGACCACTTGAAGCTTGGTGAAAGATTTTGCAAATCCTTTTTTGTGTTTTCGTATCCGAGATATTTAAACACCGGATGGTTTTCCCCCGTGATTGATTTGTCCACGCCAATGGATGTCGCATTTTTTATCCACCCAATACCGTCTGATTTAATTTTAAAAAAGCTTAGAAAAAAAGTTACTGAAGTTTCATCTGAAATTTTGGAAAGAGAAGAAAAAGGCCTGGTAAGAGATCCTGCCCTGGAAACCGGGTTTCGTGATATTGAAAATCTAAGAGATAAGCTGATGACTGCCCAAGAAAAAATGTTTCGTCTTGGCATATACATCACAATTTATGAAACTTCGGAAAAAGAGTTGCGCGACACCGAGCTTACCCTCAGGTCAATTTTTGAATCCAGACTTATTTATATAAAGCCCGCCCTGTTCAAACAAAAAGAGGGATTTATTTCCTGTAACCCATATGGAGTTGATTTGTTGGAAGTGCATACGCCAATGGACACAGAACCCCTTTCAACTTCTTTTCCATTTATGTCGTTTGACCTAAGCAGCAACGAAGGTATTTTGTATGGCATAAACAGGCATAATAATTCTTTGGTTTTGTTTGACAGATTCAGTTTGGAAAACGCCAACATGGTTGTGTTCGCAAAGTCGGGATCCGGAAAATCATTTGCCGTTAAACTTGAAGTTTTAAGATATTTGATGCAGGGCGTTGATGTGATTATTATCGACCCTGAAAATGAATATGAGTTTTTGGCGGATGCAGTTGGCGGGTCATTCTTAAAAATTTCTTTGACCTCACCCCACCACTTAAACCCGTTTGATTTGCCGGTTCCTGGACCTGACGACAACCCGGATGACGTGTTAAGATCCAACGTTATTAACCTGGTTGGCCTGTTGAGGATTATGCTTGGCGGCCTAAGCCCCGAAGAAGATAGCATTTTAGACGAAGCCCTGACTCAAACCTATGCTATACGAGATATTACAGCCCAGTCAGACCCAAAAACCTGGCAAAGCAATGTGCCATTAATGTCTGACTTTGAAGAAATTTTAAGCAGTATGGTTGGCACCGAATCTCTCGTAACAAGAATCGCAAAATATACAAAAGGCACATTTGCGGATTTCTTTAATAATCAGTCAAATGTTGCCATCGATAAAAATCTGGTGATTTTTGGAATCAGAGACATGGAAGACTCTCTTAGGCCCATAGCTTTGTATATTATCATGCGATACGTATGGAACATGGTCAGGTCCAGCCTTAAAAAAAGAATATTGGTTATTGATGAGGCCTGGTGGCTTATGCAGTCCGAAGACGGAGCATCGTTTCTTTTCGGCCTTGTGAAAAGGGGCAGGAAATACTGGCTTGGAGTCACGACAATCACCCAAGACGTGGCCGACTTTATGCGGTCAGACTACGGAAGGGCTATTGTCACAAACTCATCTCTGCAATTTTTAATGAAGCAGTCTTCGGCAACAATAGATATTGTGCAAAAAACTTTTATGCTGACAGAGCAAGAAAAATATTTGCTGTTGGAGGCCGCGGTGGGTGAGGGGCTGTTTTTTGCGGGCAAAAAACACGTGGCGCTTTCTGTTACGGCCAGCCAAACTGAAAACGAAATTATCACCACCTCGCCAGAAGAGGTTTTAAGAATAAGGGAATCCAAGAGAAAATTAAAAGCCGAAGCCGAGGGTGAATAAATCAATAAATGAAATTGTTTAAAAAAAACTCCCCCAAATTTTTATTGCTGATATTCTTTGTTTTAAGCTTTTCTTTTTTTGCTTGCCAAATTTTTGCCCTTGAAGTAGAGCCGCCTGAACTTTTTGGCCTAAATATCGGGTCTGGCACTTTGCCAGAATATGTAAGATATGTCTTCGGGGTTGGCATAATAATTGCTGTAATATTGGCTCTTATAGTTTTTGCTTATGGAACAATTTACTTCTTTCTTGATTATGCCAAGGGCAAAATTTTAAGCGAGGGAAAAGAGTGGATGAAAGCCGGTGTTATAGGATTAACATTAAGCGCCGGCGCTTATTTGATTTTATATACAATAAATCCAAACCTGGTTATTTTAAGGCTTGATGGATTGTCTATTCCTTCTTATCTCTTCAGTCCAGAGTCTAGCAATATTAGTGGGATGTCTGTCGCAACATATAAAGAGATACCTATCGGATCCTTAACCGAAAGCCTTTTATCAAGAACAATGGCCTGTTACAACTACGACGACAATGGCGACCCAATTGACGGAGAAAAAATAAAAACAGACGATGGCAGACAAATAATCGGGCCCACATATTTAAACCACGATAGGGTGGATTGCGCATTTAAACTTGGCGAGGCTATTGAAAACAAGGCTGAGCTTGTAAAACAACTTTCCGATAAATTAGTGACTCTAATGCAACAATGCAGTTGCAGCCTTAACTCCGGCGCAACATCAATAAATAATACAGACGATTTATCAAACTCCGACCTGTGCCTTAACTCATCGATATCTGAGACAAGCAACGACTCCAGTATCTATTATGCGCAATTGGCCGCAAACACTTCAAACGGGCTGTGTCTTGACCCGGTATGCAAAGTAGAACACTGCACGGTATCCGGCAACAAATGCAAAGATAGTTGCAACAGCGCCTGCAAGTGCAGTGGAGGGCAGTGCGACCAATGCCCAAAGGGCGTAAAAGATAAAATTGATCACGGGCCGATTTGCATAACGTATCTTTGCAACTCAACACAGGATTTTATAAAAGCATACAACCAGGCCCATCCAAATCCGACTGCAGACGACTGCTCAGCCATTGAAAAAAAATTCGGGGGCATGGATGAATTTAGATCTCAATATAATAACAGTTATGAGATGATAAGACAGGTGGTTGAAATGCAGCCACCGCCAAAATATGAAGGGAAAGAAATAACCGTGATGTTGTCTGGAAATTGCAATGTCTGCAACAATACATGCCAGGCTTGCGACCCTGACAGCAATAATTATTCAAGCTGCCAACAGCAAAGGCAAAGTTGCCTGGAAAATTTATTTACTTGCGAAAATAAAAGAAAGCAATGCTTGATGCAAAATAGCCCATGGTACAAATTAAGGCTTATTGACCAGCTCACATATTTAAAGGGCAAGCTCGAAGAAATCAAACAAAAGGTTCAGATTGACCTCAATAATTTAACAAGAGGCGAAACAGAATTGGGGCGGTGCTATTTAGCCGATTCTTCGGTAGACTTTAAAAAAAGATTTGAAGGAACCGACGAAGATTTTACGTTAGTAAAAATTACTCAAGACTATACTGACCAAGATACAAATAAGTATGTAAATCCGGAAAAATATTGCAAAGGGTTTCAGTATGACAACTCAACATGCTACAGCCAGTGCAGGCATATATGCCCCACGGACACGGCGGCGGCATTTAGTTGCTTTGGGAAAATGAACATCCAGAGTTGCTCTGAAATAAAGAACACATCGGATAGAAAAACTTGCATTAATAATCAATCAAAAGAATACATAAAGTGCGTATATGAACAAAAATGCACGGTCTATGGCAACCGCGCCTCTGATTCATATTCAACATTTAAGGAATGCTTTAACGGATGCAAACAAAAATGCCTGGACCAGTGTGAATTATTATGTGACACCCCTGAAAAAAATGCCTGCAAGAACTTATGCAACAACAACTCAAAGTGCATGATGGATAATGCCGCGGTTTGCCTGGTTGATGTAGAAGGGCTAGCAAAATGCGCAACTAAATACAACGACGACCAATTGCTTGAACAATGTTATAAATCAGTTGAGAGGTGCACATATTGCTCAGATCAATATTCTGGATACGTTGACTGTGTTGATAATTCAGCAACAATATATACGGCTTCGTATATATATAAAAATCCAAATATACAAATTTGCAAGTCCCCGAATGAAGCAAAACAAACATCACAGAGCCAGACGACCACTTGCATAACGCTTTACCCAGAAACCCAAAAATGCCCCGCCAGCTCAAAGTGCCCCGAATGCCCCTGCGGAATTATTGACGCTGCAACAAGGTCCCAATTGCGCAGTGCGTCGGTCTCGTCATCTATCTCATCATCCAGTTCATCGTCTAGTTCATCTTCATCAAGCAGTGGCAGCAGCGGAACTTGCCAGACAACTAATCCAAGCGCCCCTGGATATTGCGCGGGCGGGGGAACGTGTATAGGCGGGGTTTGCACATATGGATCCAGTTCCAGCAGCTCCAGCAGTTCTGGGTCGTCTGGAGGCATTACTACCAATTCCAATTCAGAATACAGAGTTTGCAGCGCAAACTGTGATGACACTTATCACAAAGACGACCCCTTAACCTTTTATTGCAAAACAGACTGGTGGGTTAAAAACAGCCCCCAAAGAACAAACCCTAAAGGCACAGAACGACTATGTTTGAAGTCTAAGGAAGTACCTGTTGGCCAGACAGTTGATGAGTCAGAATTGTGGGGACAAGCGCTTCTTTATAACATAGAAAATATATCTCAGGTGACTCAGAGTATGATAAGCTATATGAAAAAAATTGGCGAAGAACAAAAATATTGCGAGTGCGCCAGCTTGTGCGATTACGGCCCGTTGTGCCAAACCAAGTGCATATACCATCAAAAAACGGTTACAAATGAAGAAACCGGAGAAGAAGAGGTTATAAAATGGTGCACAAGAAGCGGTTGCCAAGGCCAGCCATGCCAAAAAATAATTAACATGCTGAAGGGTGGCACCGGCGGCAATAGCCAATGCGCATCATATCCGGGCATACAGTCATATGTAAGTCAAATAACATCAGCTGTAGACAGCTTCTACAGGTTTATAGTAACAAGCACCAGAAGCGACCTTGTCAAAAAGCTTGAATATTCAAGAAACGCCACTGACACTTGCAGCACCACCCAAAATAATTATGGAGTATCTGTTGAGATGTTAAGTTGCACCAGGGTGGAAGATGAGATTGTCTCCCCGATTGTTGATAATGACAACAGGACAAAATACAACAATCAAATAACCCCGTCTTATTGTTATGGAAAAGAACTGGGAACCGTTTTAGGCACCACCAGCCCGTTAATGGATAACTGGTTCTGTTGTGAACAAAGAGAAAAACAGTCGCAATAAAATAAATCAAATTAGAATGAATAAAAAAGTATTTTTAATTTTATCAGCATGTTTGTTTTTTGCGCTTTCTGCGAGTAATTATGCATTAGCTCTTGAGGTAACTTATCCTCCAATACTTGGACTTCCTTCAATAGGGCCAAACAGTGGACTTGTGAGTTATGTAATCTATTGGTTTGGATTTATCATATACGCAGCAGCTGGCTTAGCAGTAATATCATTTGCCATTGGAGCTGTACAATTAATGATGGCCATTAACCCGGAAATTGTAAGCAATGCAAAAAGCAGAATGATTGGATCTGTTGTTGGTTTAACCTTGTGTGTTTCTGCATATGTTATTTTAGAAACAATTAACCCGTCGCTTGTTTCTCCCGTTCTTACAAATCTCCCCGCTGAAAGCGGTGTATTCTTAACTACGGGGTCCGATTATCAGAGCGCAAGCCAAGAGGTATCTGATGTGTCTTTAATGCCACCTGGGTACGATAGAATATTAAATAGGTGTAATGACGAGACATATATACTTGTATGGCTGTTTGCTAAAAAAAATTTAGAGTATAGCACCGGTGACAGGTCTTATAGAGTTAAATGCGGTCAAGAGGTGAATATAAGCGGAGCTGGGTCTTTTAGATGGATATTTGAAACGCCGGGAGTTTATTTTTGTATGGGGGGCTGTAGCGGAGATATGTGTTCTGGCTATATGTCTATGCCGCAGGTAAGCAGTAAAGAGGAAATAGAAAATCCATTTAAAGGGAATATCAAAGGTGTCCGAATTGTTAATGATCCTGATTTCTCGGATTACTATGGAGCTATTTTACATAAAGAAATAGGATTAGAAAACGGCGGGGAATGTGCGCAGCCAATATATTTCGAAAATAACGGCGGATGCAAAAATGTTAACGTGTCTGCCTATGCCGCTGATATTTTTCATTGGAATAAAGACTACCCCATAACATCTGGAGACGGACTAACTCTTTATAGTGAAACGTATGGGTGGAATGCAGATGTGCAATCCGGAACATATGAAATTTATGGCGATGATGTAAATAAATTTTATCAAGGGAACACCAATAGTTTTGTGTTTGATTGGACAAATATTGAAAGCACCACCGCAACTCTTTGCAATGAGTATCCTGATCTTTCTTGCTGGGAAGAAAATCCAAGCAACGAAGACGCTTCATATATTATGGCAGGAGCGTGCTGTCCATGCGTAAGTTTTCAAGACTGTCCCGGTTCAATTAGAGTAAGAGGTAATTATGTAGTTGCTCTTTATAGCGACGCCGAAGATAAGGATGGAAATAAATTTTTATACTGCCAAACGTTTACAAAAGACGTCGAGAACTTAAACGCATACAATTACGTTCAACCTGAAGAAAGTATAAGGTATATTAACATAATTCCAACAGATTAGGTGCATAAGAAAATTTACAGTATAATATTTTTTGTTTGTTTTTTTCTGTTATCCATTAGTGGATCATCTGTTTTTGCGTTAGAAGTAAATTATAGTAATCCTTTGGGATTTCCCGCGCCCACAAGCCCAGAAAATACAATTAATTTTTGGTTTCAAATTACTGCATTTGCCTCTGGGATTATTGCCATGATTTCGTTTGCTATAGCTGGAATTCAAATTGTATGGGGCGAAGTAAATCCTTCCGTTAAGAAGGATGCCAAAGAACGCATGATAAGTGCGGTTGTGGGACTCCTTCTTTCTGTTGCTGCTGTAGTTATTTTAAGATCAATAAACCCATCCCTTGCCAACGTGGTTATAACTGATCTTGGACCACAAACCGGGGTGTTTTATACAAATGGATCTACTTATGCCCCAGCACCGCAATCTGAATCTAATAACTCTAATATACCGGGCGGATATAACAATATTGCATATAGGTGTACGCAAGGTCCGGCTATACTATTATGGATATTTCCAAAACCAAACTTTTTAGGAAACGGTGATAATTATGAGGGAGTAAAAGTTTTGCGCAAAGAATGCAATTCACAAGAACCATTACCGGAAGGCGGGTCTTTTAGGTGGATATTTGAAACGCCGGGAGTTTATTTTTGTATGGGGGGTTGTAGCGAAACTGGTACCGTATGCGACGGGTATATGTCATTTGATCAAACGACTAGCACTAGAATAATGGAACCGTTTGTAAATAAAATTTCGTCTGTAAGAATAGTAAATGATATTCAAGGTGATACGCACTTTGCAACCATATTTCACTCTGCTCCAGATTTAGGCCAACTCGGTAGTTGTTCTAATTTTCTCTATTCTTCCGATTTAAATAAAAAATATGAATGTTTCAATAATATCCCTCCTGCTCAATTAGCCGTTATATTTAATTGGAATCATAAATTAACAACCGATTCTGATGGAAATACTATTTCAACATCGGGACAGGGATTGGATTTTTATAGCGAACCTTATGGATGGGCTCAGGGGTCGCGAGCAGGTAAAAAAAGTCTTGATAGCCGAACCATTGACGCATACTGGTCAGGGGTTGCGTCTTCTTTAATATATGATTATGACGGCATAATTAGACCAAGTAGATATAAGCAAATATACACAAGTTTTGCCCAGAAACCGGGATCTGTTAATGTTAAAGGGAGCTACATTTTAGTTTTCAGGTCTGGGTCTTATTGCCAAATATTTTCTGAAAGCATTTATAACTTTAAAACCACCCAAATGTCAGCTGTAGTCGGCAGTATCGGAAATATAAACATAATGCCTGTAAAATGATCAGTAAATTTGGATTTAAAAAACTTGTTATTTTTGTAATTTTTTGCCTTTGCTCCTTGTTTTTATATACAGAGTGTGTTCGGGCCGTTGTGCTTGAGGTGGAATATCCAAAAACAATACTGGGAACTACTCTAACCGGAAACTCTGACTTAACCGTATACGTTAAATATGTCTTTGAGGCCGGGGTATCTTTGGGGCTTATTATAGTTGTAATAACATTCTCAATTGCTGGAGTTTTATATTTTTTATCTCCAATACCCAGCGCTATACCAAAGGCCAAAGAAATGCTATCAGGAGCGACCTCTGGGTTGTTAATTTTAACTCTTGCTTACTTAATAATGACTACTATAAATCCATCTCTCCGCCTACTTTCAACAACAACAATAGAAATTCCAAAAATAACAACAACGGAGCAACAAGATTACGGACTCCAAATTTTCCGACAAACGGGATGTTCTGGGTTATCTAAAACGCTTCCGTATGGCTCGAAAGATGTTGGCGACTTAAAGAACCTTGTTAAATCTGCCCAAATTAGCCAAAATACAAATGATGGAGTTTATTATATAGGAATTTTATATGATAACACTAATAATTGGGGAAAGTGCCAATATATCGACCCAAATAAGGGATGTCAACAAGTAAGTGTCTCAACTGCCTCGGCAACCGTTTATGAATACGATTTTTCGCCTAGTGGGAGCGGAATAACCATTTATAGAAATGCTTTTGGCAAAGTTTCGGGAAAGGGGGCCAATAAAGACAATGGATATTTAAAGATAAAACAAAATGACATTGGCGGACTTTATTGGCAAGAATTAAAAAATCTCAGTTTTACGGGAGAGTCCATACGTTCACCGGATATTACAACCAGCCCAAATGATAATTCTTCTTGCACCGTTCCATATCCGGAAAGGGATTGTGTTAAATGGAGTGACGCGGGTCTTTGCGTGGCGCGCAGGTGCCCCATGTTAGATAAAGAAGGCATATCCTCAATTGAACTCAATGGTGACTATTTAGTTGTTTTAATTTATATAGATCCAACCGATGACACTGATAGATTTACATATTCTTATTGTCAGGCCTTTCCTATAGACGATGACATTAATGAATATGGCCCCCAGCAGATAAAATGGGATGCTATTAGGAGCTCGGGAAGGGAACCAAATTACCTTTTAATTATTCCTGTCGTTTACTAAATTAAAAGCCGTCCCAATTGGGCGGCTTTTAATTTATTTCTATTTTGGTTCTATTACAATGTGCCTGTTTAATCCTTCCCCTGCGCTTTTTGTTATAACATCCTCTCTTTTGGCGAGCTCGGCGTGGATAACCCGTCTTTCGTATGCAGACATTGGAATAAGTTCTTTCGAGTGTTTCGTTAAGGCCACTTCATTTGCCAAATCTTTCGCGATCGAAGCCAAATATTCTGCTTTCTTTTTTTTATATCCGTTAATGTCTAAATTCAGATAAAACAACTTGCCTGTCTTTTTGGATAAAATCATTTTAAGCAGCCTTTGCGTTTCAAAAAGGGTTTGACCTTTTTCGCCGATTAAAATTTGCGGCTCCAAAAGCTCTATTTCTATATTAATAACATCTTGATCTTCTGACTGAGCCTGAAAAACGTCTATTTTAAGCAAATCAATGGTCGCCTTTTGAAAAAAAGTTTCTGTGGTTTTTTTAATTAATTCAATGTCATTTTGTTCCATTGTTTTGATTTTTTGTTTTTAAAATAAAATATTGCTGGATGGTTGAGAATATTCCGCTGACTATCCAATATAATCCTAATGCCGAAGGAAGCGCGAATAATATGAAAAATGTCATTACTGGCATTACATAGGTCATTTGCATATTCATCATTTTCATAAACTGTTCCTCTTTTTCACTTAAGGACGTGGATTTGGGCAACATTGTTTTTGTCTGTAAAAATTGCACAAACCCCGCGATTGCGGCAAAGGCTATATTAGGTTTGGCAAGATCAATTATTCCTAAAAATGATGCTGTAATTTGCCCCGGATTTGCGACAAAATTATACAAGTTGCTTAACTGGTCTGATTGCAGCCCATGGCTGAATACGCTGTAAAGAGCTATTAATATGGGCAGCTGTATAAGCGTCACAAACAAACCGCCGAAGGGGTTTATCTTTTCTGTTTTATAAATCTCTAAAAGTTTTTGAGCCTGAACTTCCTTGTTGTTTTGATACTTCTGTTGTATTTCTTTCAGCTTCGGCTGGACCTCTTGCAGCCTCTTTTGTGACTTAACTGCTTTTATGGACAATGGCACCAGTAAAAATTTTATAGCAACAGTCAGGGTTATAATCGCCAAACCGAAGTCTTTGCCGGGAATATAGTTGTATATAAATATCAGGGCATTGAACAGGGGTTTATATAAAAGAATGTTGTAAAAATCCATAAAATTTATTACTCCTGAATCTTTTTTAAGAGGCTTGTTAATTCTTCATTAATCTGAAAAAAATTTTTCTCTTTTATTTTAGGGAAGGCTACTATAACTATATCTATGCCCTTTAGTTTATTTTGGCCAAACAATCTTAAAGATTCTTGCAATCTTCTCCTTATTTTGTTTCTTATTACCGCCTTTGAGGACACTTTTTTGCTTACCAAAAAGGCCTTTCTTAAAACTTCGAGGTTGTTTTCAGTAAACTTTAAAAGCAAAAAGGTTCCCTTCTTGCTTTTTCCGTTTTTAAAAAGATTATCAAAGTCCTTTTTTTTATTTATCCTTCCGGCCTTATTTTTCATTATAAGGCGATTCGTTTTCTTCCTTTCCTTCTCCTGTTTTGCATAACCTGTTGGCCGGTTTTTGTGGACTTTCTTTTCATAAATCCATGAGTTCTGACTCTTTTTTTCTTTTTTGGGTTGCTTGTAAAGCTCATTTTATTATTATTTTACTTTCTTTTTTAATAGGATTAGTATACCTTAAAATCGATAAAAACACAAGCTAATATTGTGCGTCTAAGCATAAACAGGCCCCACAAGTTATCCACAATATAATAACAGGTGTGGATAATTTAAATTTAATTGACATTTGTTTCTAAAAAGAGGAAAATCTAATATTGAAAACAAATATTTCATATCATGAATAACACAGAGCTTTGGCAATCAGTATTAGCGCAAATGCAGTTTCATATACCAAGGGCGAGTTTTGCCACTTGGTTTCAGAATACAGAAATAAGCGATAGGGATAATGAAAAAATAGTGGTGTCTGTGCCAAATGCGTTTTCAAAAGAGTGGTTAAGCAATAAATATAATAAGCTGATTCTAAAAATACTCCGAGAACAAGATGAGTCGATAAAGGATATTGAATTTATTATAAAGCCGCAATTAGCCAAAGATGTTTTGCACAAATCCTCGATTGTTTTAGATAACGGAATAGACACCCAGTTAAAATTTGAAGAATTTAAAGTAGATAAAAATACTAATTTAAATCCAAAATACACTTTTGATAATTTCGTGGTGGGGTCTTTCAATGAATTAGCTCATGCAGCCGCTCTTGCTGTCGCCGACAGCCCTGGATTCAATTATAATCCTCTTTTTATATATGGCGGGACCGGTCTTGGTAAAACGCATTTAATAGAGGCGATAGGAAATAAAATTTCAGAGAATGACAAAAAGAAAAAAATAAAGTATATGTCGTCCGAAAAATTGGTGGCGGGTATTGTAGAAGCAATAAGAACTAAAAGCATGGAGGCCTTCAAAGCAAGCTTGGCCCCCACTGATGTCCTTATAGTAGACGACATTCAGTTCCTTTCCGGGAAAATTGTGTGCCAGGAAAACTTTTTTCATTTATTTAACTCTTTATACGAAAAAAACAAACAAATAATCTTATCGTCTGACAGACCCCCAAATGCAATCGCTGAACTCGAAGACAGATTAAGATCCAGATTTGAGGGGGGGATGATAGCGGACGTTAGCCTGCCCGACTACGAAACCCGTTTGGTTATTTTAAAAACCAAATTACAAGAACATGGGTTAGACCTCCCGGAAGACGTTCTTGATTATATTGCCAATAATGTAAAAAAGAATATCAGAGAGCTCGAGGGTGCTTTAAAAAAATTAATTGTTTGTCAAAAATTAAAACAGCCGATTAGTCTGGAATCTGTCAAAAAACAGTTAAATGGTTTTATTTCCTCCCCATTTGATGTGGCCACTTATAAAAAAATAATAGACAGTGTTGCAAAATTTTATAACTTAGACGAGAAAAATCTATTTGATGCCACCAGAAAAAAAGAAATCGTAAAACCCAGACAAGTGGCGATGTTTCTTTTGCGCACGGAATTAAAATATTCTTTTCCGGCTATCGCCAGAAAATTCGGTGGCAAAGACCACACCACCGCGATTTATGCTTTCAAAAAAGTGGAAAAGGAAAATAATGAAAATAACAAATTAACGGAAGAAATAAATATTATAAAACAGAGGATATATAGTGGATAAATATCATAAAAACTTGTGCTATAAATTGGGAGAGTTTCA
>CAZQBZ010000016.1:0-16005 GCA_964592355.1 uncultured Candidatus Saccharibacteria bacterium | reverse complement strand
AATTTTTCAAACTCCGGGTCAATGGTTTTTTGACCGACAAAATTTTGCAGATAATATTTTACATTTTCGCCTCCTATCCATTTTGCAATTTCAATAAAATCTTCTTTTTTGTGTATCGTCGGCACGCAAGTTGTGCGGAATTCAAAATCAACTAACCCCTTTTTCAAAAATTCAATAGATTCTCTTATGTGTTCCAATTTTATGCCCTCTCCCAAAATCGGCTCATAAACAACGCCTACGCCTTTTATATCCATTGCGACATAATCGATTAATTTTGCCATTACCAAATCTTTCAGCATTTCCGGGTTGGATCCATTTGTATCAAGCTTCACCAAAAATCCCAGGCTTTTAATCTTTTCTATAAATCTTGGCAGGTCTTTATTTATCGTCGGCTCTCCCCCGCATACAACCACCCCATCCAATAATCCCTGCCTCTCTTTCAAAAAATTAAAAAACTCCTGTTCTTGAAATCTTGGCTGCTTTGCAATTTTTATTGGCAAAACCAATTCAGATGAATAGCACCAGGGACACCTGAAATTACACCCGGCCAAAAAGACTATACAGGCAATCTTGCCCGGATAGTCGATTAGGGTGTGTTTCTGCAATCCTGCAATTATCATCAAGCAATAACTTTTTGCTCCGACTTTTCCGCCACTACGGCCTCTTTTGGAATAGAAATGGCCGGCACGGCAAATTCTTTTCTTTCTTTATACTCTTGCTGCTTGCCTTTGTGCCACTGATTCACCGGTCTGATATAGCCCACAACTCTGCTGTACACTTCGCAAGGCTGTTTGATGGCACACTGCGGGCACTCAAAGTGTTCTCCCTGTAAGTATCCGTGCACCGGGCAAATAGAAAATGTTGGAGTTAAAGTGATATATGGCAAGCTGTAATTCTCAAAAATTTTCTTAACCAAGTTCTTTGCCGACATCGGGTCATTGATTTTTTCTCCCAGGAAAATATGCAGAACAGTTCCGCCTGTGTATCTTGTTTGCAAATCGTTTTGCAGTTTTAGAGCCTCAAAAATGTCGTCTGTGTGGCCAACCGGCAACTGGCTGGAGTTGGTATAAAATGGCACCTCTGCGGTTCCGGATGTGATAATTTCAGGATACTTTTCTTTGTCGGTTCTGGCTTGGCGATAACTTGTGCCCTCTCCTGGAGTTGCTTCCAAATTATACAAATTGCCAGTTTCTTCCTGAAATTTTACCATTGTATCTCTCATAAAATCCAGCACTTCTATTGCAAACTTTCTGCCCTTTTCAGTTGTAATATCTTCACCCAAAAAATTAAGCAATGCTTCATTCATGCCCATAATTCCAATGGTTGCAAAGTGGTTGCCAAAATATGAATTTCTCAAATTTTTAACATCCTGCAAATAATGTCTGGAATATGGATACAAACCTTTTTCCATAAAGTTATCCAGAGCCTTTCTCTTTATTTCAAGAGATTCTTTTGCCAATTCCATCAAATGGCTTAATTTATTCAAAAATTCTGTTTTAGTTTTTGAGGTATATCCGATTCTGGGCAGGTTGATTGTAACCACGCCGATTGACCCTGTTTTTGGAGAAGATCCAAACAATCCACCTCCTCTCTTATACAGCTCTCTGTTATCCAGCCTCAGCCTGCAGCACATGCTTCTTGCGTCATCGGGGCTCATATCAGAGTTTACAAAGTTTGAGAAATAATTTATTCCATACTTTGCTGTCGCGTCCCACATTGAGGACAAGGCGGGATTTTCCCAGTCAAAATCTTTGCCGACTGAAACTGTTGGAATCGGGAAAGTAAACGGCCTCCCTGAAGCATCTCCCTCCATCAAGCCCTCGTAAAAGGCTTTTATAAACATATTCATTTCTTCTTGGAATTCACCGTATGTTTCGTTCTGAGGCTGACCCCCAACAATAACCGGTTGTTTTGCCAAATGCGACGGCGGTTTTATATCCAAAGACACATTCAAAAATGGAGTTTGAAATCCGACCCTCGTGGGCACCATGCAGTTGTACAAAAACTCCTGCATTGCCTGTTTCACCTGCTGATAGCTTAAGTTATCGTATCTGATAAACGGCGCCAATAATGTATCGAAGTTCGAAACTGCATTGGCTCCGGCTGTTTCTCCTTGCAAAGTAAAAAGCACGTTAACAAGCTGTCCCAAGGCTGTTCTAAAATGTTTTGGGGGCCTGCATTCTATTTTGCCTGACACTCCGCCAAAGCCCTTCACCAAAAAGTCGTACAGATCCCAACCTGCGCAATATGGCGCCAAAAGCTCTAAATTATGAATGTGAAAATCCTCGTTAGCGGCCGCATCGCGAATTTCTTTTGGATAAATTTTATTCAACCAATATTTTTTGGAAATATATGAACCGACATATTGATTCAACCCCTGCAAAGAAAACGTCATATTGGCATTTTCTTTTACCTGCCAATCAATTTCTTTCAAATAGCTGTCTATTTTTTCAGATGACTCATCGGAAACTTTTGCGGCTTCTCTAATTGCCCTGCGCTGTTCTCTGTATAGAATATAGGCCTTTGCCGTATCAACAAGGTCTTCTAAAATTAAAGATTCCTCAACGATGTCTTGGATTTGTTCGATAGTTGGAACCTCTTCTTTTTTAAATCTTCGATTTAAAAGCTTAATAACTCTGTCAGCGACTTTTGCAGACTCTTTTCCATCGCCTTGATTGGCGGCCACAATGGCTTTATGGACAGCCTGCTCAATTTTTTGCTGGTCAAAAGAAACAACTCTGCCATCCCTTTTCTGGATTTTTTCTACATGATTTTTTACTTTAACTTCGGCTTCCATTTTTTTGATTTTTGGGGTTTTAAAAGGGCAATCCCCATGCCCCTGAGTTAATTATTTTAAATTTTTAACGACGCTTAGTATATTTTACCTCCCACAAAAATCGTGTCAATCTTGTCAAAACTTTTTTTATATTGGAAAACCTTTTGCAATAAAAAATCTCCGCAAAACGGAGATTTTTTTAATTTTCCGTTAAAACTTTGTGGCGATGACCGAAATTTTCAACTCTCCCTTCTTTAAACTGCTGTCTTTTACGGCTCCAAAAATAATTTGAGCTTTTGGATCCACGTTTTTGGTTATAATCTCGGCTGCTTTTGAAATTTCGTTCAAAGTCACATCGTTGCCGAACACAGAAAACAAAATTCCTTTGGCGCCTTTTATTGAAAAGTCCAGCAGCGGTGAATTTATCGCCGAAATTGCGGCATGCGTTGATCTATCAGCCCCGGAAGCCCGGCCCACTCCAAACAAAGCGTTTCCCGAATTTTGCAATATGGAAACAACAGAGGCAAAATCAATGTTTATGATTCCTGGCACCAATATCAAGTCGGTAATTCCTTGCACTGCCTCTCTTAAAACATCGTCGCAAATTTGGAAAGCATTTGTTACGGTCGTTTTTTCATCAATGACTTTTAAAAGCTTGTCGTTTGAAATTATCAATAGAGAGTCAACCTTGCCCCTTAAATTTTCAAGGGCTTTTTTTGCAATATGACTCCTTTGCTCGCCTTCAAACGAGAATGGCGTTGTAACAACCGCAATGGTTAAAATGCCAAGACTTTTTGAAACTTCAGCAACAATCGAAGATGCCCCCGATCCCGTGCCGCCTCCCAGGCCACAGGTTATAAAAACCATATCAGCTCCTTTCAGCTTTGCCGCAATTTCTTCTCTGCCTTCTTCGCCCGCCAGTCTGCCAAGCTCCATATCCATGCCGGTGCCCAAACCTCTTGTTACCTCTTTGCCGATTAAAATTTTCTCGTGGGCCTTGCAAAAATGCAAAGCCTGCGCATCGGTGTTTACGCCAATAAGTTCAACTTGCTGTATGTTGAACCTGGCCATTCGAGAAATTGTGTTGGAGCCCGATCCGCCCACTCCAACAATTTTTATTTGAGGATTCATCTTATTTATTCAATCAAGCTAGGGAACAAACATCTTAAAGGCTTTCTTTAAAAATCTCCAGACTGGCTGGAAAATCCCTGCACCTCTTATATTACCTGGATCTTCCGCAATATCAACCCCCCCTAAGGCCAAACCGGCCACCGTTGCCAATGCAGGGTCGTCGGGCAAACCTGCGATATTTTTTGGAGTTCCTATTATACAATTTAATTCCAAAACATCTTTAGCTAAATCCTTTATTTTTGAAAGCTTGGCCCCACCACCCGTCAAAACAACTCCTGCCGGCAACATCTTATGCTTGCCAATGCTCTTTAACTCCTTTTGCACCAAATCCAAAATTTCGGACACTCTTGGCTCTATAATATCAACCAATTCTTTCTTATTAAAAGCAAGTGAGTCGGATTTTTCAAAAATTTCTATTTTCTTGCGCGATTGTTCCTTGGCCGCGGCATCTTTTTTATTATATATGCAAGACCCATGTTGCTTTTTTATGGACTCTGCCATTGCCATTTCAGTTTTAAGGCCGATGGCGATATCTTTTGTGATACTTAAGGATCCAACCGGGAAAATGGCCAAATGGGCCAATCCGCCGTCCTCGAAAACCACCAACGAAGTTGTTTCGTGGCCAATGTCAATCAAGGCCACTCCCAATTCCATTTGTTGTGGAGTTAAAACGGCCCTGGCGGCGGCCAAAGGCGATGCGATAATGTCAGATGTCTGAAGTTTTGCCCCCCAGACGGCTTGGGTTAAATTTGTAAAATATTGCTGAAAATAGCAAAGCAAAAGAACTCTGGCTTCAAGCCTTACGCCAGTAAGACCAACCGGGTCTTTTATGCCTCCCCTGTCATCAATAACAAATTCTTTTGGGATGGTGTCTAATATTTCGTCGTTTCCCGAAATGTTTATTGCCCTGGTCGCCTGCAAAACTCTTTCCTTGTCATCCTCTGAAATTCTTTGGTCTGCCCTGGAAACGGAGATAATGCCATCGGAAGGCGTAACATAAACATGATCCCCTCCTATATTAACAGAAACCGCCGTTATTCTTTTGCCGCAATCCCTTTCTATTCCGGAAACAATAAGCTGTATATTTTTGGTAACTTCTGAAATATTGTCCAAGTTGACGATTGCGCCCTTTCTAAGTCCGAACGATGGCATTTCAGCATAAGACAAAACCTCACAGACTCCGTCCTTTTTTTGAATAACAAGGCATCTGGTCGAACTGGTGCCTATATCTAAACCTGTAAAGATATTACCCTTTGACATTTACTTAAATATTTTTGATAAATACAAGTCTTGTTTCTGCTCCATTAATTCGGCTTGGCTTTTTGATTGTTCGTGATCATAGCCAAGCAAATGCAATATACCGTGCGCAAAAACCTTTAACATTTCTTTTTTTGCCGTAACCCCATATTTTTTGGCGTTATCTTTTACGACTTTGGGGCAAATTATTATTTCACCCAAATAATTTCCTTCCCGTAAATCAAATGAAAGAACATCTGTCGGCTTGTTCTTTTTTCTGAAATTTTTGTTTAGCTTTTGCATTTCTTTTTCATCAACAAAAGCCAATGACAACGTTGCCGTTCCCTTATTTTCGCCCCTTAACACGATTTTTGCAACCTGTGAAAAACTTTTTTTGTCAGCAGTAAATTTCGTTAGATTATTTATCTCTAATTGCATTTGTTCATTTTACAATATTTTTGCAAAACAAAAAACCCCTTTCCGGGGGCTTTTTTTATTTAACTAATAGTTCTTTTACAATTCGGCTTACCTCTGAACCCTCAGCCTTGCCTTTTACCTTCGGATTTAAGTCTGCCATCACCTTGCCCATATCTTTCATTTGGCTTGCCCCTACTTTCGTAATTGACTCTGTGACCAATCTCCTGATCTCGTCTTGAGATAATTGCTCCGGCAAATATTTCTGCAAAACTTTTATTTCGTCTTCTTCTTTTTTAGCGAGCTCTGGCCTGTTGCCCTGATTATACAAAGCAATAGCATCTCTCCTCTTTTTAATTTCAGAAGTTATGACTTCTGTTATTTCATCATCAGATAAAACAACATCCCCTTCTATTTTTTCTTTGAACTTTTTGTCTTTTTCTTTTGTTAAAACCGCGGCCAGCACCATGCGCAAAGTTCCGGCAATAAAACTATCCTGGCTTTTCAGGGCTGCCGTGGTGTCATTTTGTATCTGCTGTTTTAACATGAAAAGTAAGTGAGGCAATGGCTTTGAAAGTGGGCTGGCGCACCCCTGGCGACTGGTCGCCGCTATGCGGCGCGCCAGGCGCGAGGACCTGAGCGAGCTCCGCGCTGGCGGAGTGAGCGTACACTTTCAAAGCCATTGCCGAACGATGTTTTCTACTTAGGTTTTGCCAATTTATCCTGTCTCTTTTTTTCGGCCCTCACTTCAACTTTTCTGAGAGCTGATCGCTTTTTGGCCAAAGCGGACTTTGATCTTTTGTGAAACTGTTTTCCCCTTACTTCAAGCAAAATCCCGGATTGCCTGACAACCTTGGTGAATCTGTGAACTAAGTTCTGCGAAGTCTCTTTTTCTTTTCTTTGTACTTGTACTGCCATTTATTTTTTAACTTTTTTATTTTTAATATTATCTTTTAATTGCTTTAATTTTTCCTTCATTTCATCAACCACCTTATCAAGTTTTATTTCTTTCTGCTCTCCAGAATCCATATCGCGCAAGGTGATAAAATCTTCAAGGGCTTCTTTTTGTCCAAAAATCAAAACCCACTTGATTCCCATTTTGTTGGCTGATCTTAACTGGGTTTTTAAAGAATCTTTTGAAAAGGATTCGGCTACCGGTATCTTGGCTGACCTGAATTCTTCAAATAGCTTCAAACTTTTTCTTTTTGCCAACTGCCCGAGTTGCGCCAAAAATATCTGCGGGTCTTCTTGCTTTTGTTTGTCGGTAACCTTCATTTCTCTTTCTTTCATCAAGCCGACTATTCTTTCAATTCCGCCTGCTGCTCCGCAAGCCGACACTTCTCTGCCTCCCAGCATTTTTGAAAGCCCGTCATATCTGCCCCCGCCCACCAAGGTTCCCTGAGCCTGGCCGGTTTCTGAAACGTCAACAATTTCAAAAACGGTTTTTGTGTAATAATCCAAGCCACGAACCAAATACGGATTTAATTCATATGGAAGCTCAAGCTCGTCTAAAAATTCCAAAACTTGCTTGAAGTGACTGTGGCAATTTTCGCAAAGGTGGTCAAGTATTTGGGGAGCCCCTGCCTTCACTTGCTGGCACTTTTCTTCTTTGCAGTCCAATACCCTTAAAGGATTTTCTTTTATTCTTCTTTGGCAATCGGCGCACAAAGATGATTTTCTGGATTTTAAGTAGCTGGTTAAAATTTTCTTGAAATACGGCCTGCATTCAGAATCTCCGATAGAATTTACTTGTATCTTTATATTCTTAAATCCCAATTCTTTCAAGACATCGTAACTCATTTGGATTATCTGGCCGTCAATTGAAGGATTTTTTTCGCCAATAGCTTCAAACCCAAACTGATGAAATTGCCTGTATCTTCCGGCTTGTGGCCTTTCATACCTGAAAAATGGCCCTTCGTACCAAAGCTTTACTGGCTGAGGCAGGTTATGCATTCCGTGCTCCAGATAGCTTCTCATTACAGGAGCTGTGCCCTCTGGCCTCAGACATACATTATCCCCACCCTTTGTTTTGAATACATACATTTCTTTGCCGACGATATCAGTCTCTTCTCCTACGGATTTTGAAAAAACTTCGGCCAATTCAACGATTGGGGTTTCAATTTTTTGGAAGCTATAATAATTTGCCACGCCGTCTATGACCTTGTTTACTCTTTTAAAATAAACTTGGTCTTCTGGCAAGACATCGTGCATTCCGGTTAAAGTTTGAAACTTTGTTTTACTCATAAGCTGGTGCCGCTATTGTTGATATTGATGTTACTGGCAAAAGCCTTAAAAATGCCTTGCCAATTATGTTTTCTCTCGGAACAACGCCCCAAGACCTTGAATCATAAGAATAGGTCCTGTTGTCCCCCAAAACAAAATATTCGTTTTCTTTTAATGTTGTGTTTGTATCTCCGTATGTTTTTAAATCGGCTGGCAGATATTTTTCATCTAAAATTACCTTCTCTCCTTGGGCATCGGTGACAGAAACCTGACCATTCTCAACGACAACCGTTTCTCCCGGAACGCCGATTACCCTCTTTATAAACCTCTGGTTTTCGTCTTTTGGATATTTAAATATAACTACATCTCCTCTCTGTGGAGTTGAAAACCTGTATGAAATCTCATCAACTATAAGATAGTCTCCTGACTCAAAATTTGGAGCCATTGATTCCCCCTTTACAATGAAAGGCTGAAATAAAAAATACCTGATAGGCAGCACTATCGCCAATGCTATTAACGCTATCTTGACTATCTCGATAGCAAATGAAAATGTCCTGCTTAACAATTTTTCTTCGCCCGGCTTTACAGGCTGATTTTTTGGCTCCATATAAATATAAAATATATAACACTACTCTATCATATTTTTAAAAATCGAGCAAGGGCAAAAAATCGTAAAAAAACATGGCCGCAACCGAAGTCGCGGCCATTAAGAGAAATGTCAAAGGCAGAAGCCTATCCCACGCACAGTGCGCGGCTCCGCCTCATTGAGGCGGTACTCTTGAACTTCTTCCTCTTTGCCGACAAATCGCCGTCGTTGACGGGCGTCTTAACGCCGTCTTGGCTGGCATAAAATCCGACCAGCGTCTCGTGGGTGATGCCCACCCCAAAAACAGAGCGGAAGAGCCGCTTGAGCTCTTTGGGCGGAGTGCCCTTGCGCTGTTTGAGAAAGGTCACCTGATTGTAAGAAAGACGCTGAGGATCGGAAATTGACGCAGTTGCCATAGAAAGAGAATCCTTTCAAGGGGGGTTAAAAATTGAACTGATTGTTGAAACAAAAAATGCCTCTTCTCTGACCAATAAACGGTAAGTTGTATAGGCAAGCCTCCTTCCTTGGACTTAGGGTTTGTTTGACAAAAAATGAACCAATTAAAATTATAATCTCAATAAAAAATATTGTCAACCCCAATCGCCCTATTCATTTTCTATAAAAAGATGATAAAGTAACATAAAGACAAAAAAACTATGATAGTAATCATTGGCCTGGGCAATCCAGGAGAAGAATATAAAAACACCCGCCACAATGTGGGATTTATGGCAATAGATAAATTTGCCAAAGAAAACGATTTTGATGACTTTAAGCCGGAAAAAAAATTTGAAGCCGAAGTTTCAAAACAGGGCAAAGTTTTTCTGGCAAAGCCGCAAACCTTCATGAATAATTCAGGCAAGACAGCTAAAAAACTTAAGGCTATTAACAAAACGGCAACCTTTATGATTTTGCACGATGATGTTGACCTGCCTATTGGAAAAATAAAAATTGTAAAGGAAAGGGGCTCGGCCGGGCACAAAGGGGTTGAATCCGTTATAAAAGCCATCGGCAATAAGGGACTTTTAAGGGTACGCATTGGAGTTGGCGGGAAAAAATCAGCCGATGCAATGAAAATTGTCTTAAAAAGCTTTACCCCGGCCGAACAACTTCAGATAAAAAAAACCATAGCCAAGGTGGCCCAAGCCCTTGATTTATTCGCAAAAGAAGGCATAGAAAAAGCTATGAATGAATACAATCAACAATAAAACAAATCAAATATTGATAGTGTCAATCACCCCCTACTTCTTGGAAAAGGAGCTTGTTTGGTTTAAAGAAAATTTGCAGGAATTACTATATGCCACAAAGACTCAATCATTTTTCCAGGATAATTTAATTTTTTTAGAAAAAGGCAAAAGGCACAATTTTTCCCAATTTTTAAGAAAACTCGACGAAATGGGATATGAGAGGGTTTTTGAAGTCAGAGAGCCTGGCGAATTTTCGCAAAGAGGCGGAATTGTGGATATTTCCCCTGTAAATTTAGAACAAGCCATAAGGCTTGATTTTTTAGGCAACGACATTGATGAAATAGAATTTTTAGAAATCAAAATAAACAGCGAGAAAAAATCCAAAGACATATTAAAAAAGAAATTGTCGTCTCAAAAGCTTTTCTCCGACTTAAAAGGCTTAAAGCCGGGAGACTTTCTGGTGCACCTTGACCATGGCATCGGAAAATTTTTAGGAATCGAGTCTTTCAGTTTTCCTGAAACAGAAGCGCAAAAATATTATGTGCTTGAATATGACAAACACGACAAACTCTATGTGCCCTTGGGTCTCGAAAGAAAGCTGTCCAGATACGTCGGTTTTACAGACCCCAGAATATCAAGACTTGGGTCTTTGGTATGGCAGAAGACAAAGAGGAAAATAAAAGATGAAGTTGAAAAATTCGCCAAAGAGCTTTTAAAAATATATTCTCAGAAAGAAGTGGCTCAAAGGCCTCCCTACTCAACCGACCCGGATATTGAACTTCAAATAAAAACAGGATTTGAATATGAAGAAACTCCCGACCAGCTTCAAGCTATTGAAGACATCAAAAAAGATTTGGCAAAAACAAGGCCGATGGATAGGATTGTTTGCGGAGATGTTGGCTTTGGCAAAACCGAAGTTGCCCTGAGAACCGCTGTCTTGGCTTCGGCAAACAACAGGCAAGCAGCTCTTATTTGTCCCACCACCATACTAGCAAACCAGCATTATAACTTTTTCAAAAAGAGGCTGGAAAATTTACCCGTTAAAGTGGCGATGATTTCAAGACTGCAAAAAAAAGATGAACAAAAAAAGATATTGCAAGACGTGTCAGATGGCAGGATAGATATTTTGATAGGCACTCACAGAATATTGTCAAAAGATGTAAAATTTAAAAACTTGCAACTGCTCATCATAGACGACGAGCAAAGATTTGGGGTAAAGCAAAAAGAAAGGCTAAGAGAATTGAAACCGTCTCTTGATGTTTTGAGCCTGTCGGCTACGCCGATTCCGAGAACGATTTATCTGGCGATGTCGTCATTCAAAGACATCAGCATGATTCAAACGCCGCCCCAAGGCAGACAGGCCGTAAAAACGAAAGTGCTGGCTTTTAACCCAAAACTTGTTAAGAAGGTAATCAACTTTGAATTAAAGCGCAAAGGTCAAATTTATTATTTACACAATAAAATCCAAACAATAGACAAAACGGCAATGCAAATCGGAAAGTTGGCCCCAAGAGCCAAAATAGGAATAATCCACGGCAGAATGCAAGAAAAAAAACTTCTTAAAATAATGGACGACTTTCAAAAGGAAAAAACAAATTTGTTAATGGCCACTACCATAATTGAAAACGGAATAGATATGCCAAATGTGAACACCATCATAATAGAAGACGCAACAAGACTTGGTCTGTCGCAGGCCCACCAGATTCGCGGCAGGGTCGGCAGGTCTCATATAGAGGCTTTCGCATATTTTCTTTACGAACCAAAATCATTAACACCATTGGCAAAAGAAAGACTCGATGCTTTGGCAGACAGCCAGGAACTTGGATCAGGATACAGAATTGCCATCCGTGACTTAGAGCTTCGTGGCGCCGGCAATATCTTAGGCAAAGAACAATCTGGCACCATAAACAAAATCGGATTAAACCTCTATTCTCAAATTTTATCCGAAGCCGTAGAAAAATTAAGGAATTAAAAACTGGTAGATGTAAATTACACCCACCAGTGAAGTTTCTATGCTTAGCATTAGTCACAATTAGCGGCTTTTCTTTTTCTTTGGCAAATCTGACTCAGGGATTACCGTACTTGGCAAAAACGCATTGCAAGAATGAGAGACTCTTTCTCGCGCCTCTTGAGCAGCTTTTTTGATAAGCTCTCTACGCCTCGCCTGCTCCTCGGGAGAAAGTTTTTCCCATTCGGGATCCTTTCTTAAAACAATTTTTATGGCGGAAGACTTGGGGTTTTTTCTTACAATTGGCACAGTTGTTTCCGAAACTTTCTCAAAAGAATTCGGATCAACCGTAATTTCATGTATCTGATTTGAAATTTCATTCAAAACTGAAACAATTGCGTTTACGTGCGGCCCGCGCTTTTTATATGTCGCGTTTCTCTGTTTATCTACTAGAGCCGCAAACTTTCTTTTGGCCAACAATGTCACCACTTCTACCAACGCCGGATCGTTTTGTGATTTTCTGCTCATAGCCAAATTCCTTTTTGTCAAAAAACAATGTTAGAACCTAAACGATTTTTATACTACAATTTAAATTCATAAATTTCAAGCTTTTGAGAATTTTGTGGTATAGTTAAAAAAACATTTCTGAAAATGAACGAGATAAAAACAATAAAAATCCAAGATTCAGAGTACCCAGAAGCTTTAAAAAAAATAAAAGACGCGCCAAAAATTTTGTATTACCGCGGCAAACTGCCAACAAAAAATGAGTGTTGTTTCGCGATTGTTGGAACTAGACACCCCACCCCATACGGACAGCAAACAGCCCTTAGTATTGCTGGAGAATTAACAAATCAAGCAATCACCATTATTTCTGGATTAGCTCCGGGGATTGACACATTTTCGCATAAAACCTGCGTTGAAAAGAAAAAAAGAACTATAGCCGTGCTTGGAACTGGCTTAGACGAAAGATCAATTTACCCTCAAATAAATTTGCTTTTATCAAGAAAAATATTAGAATATGGCGGCTGTCTGATTTCCGAGCTAGCGCCGGGAACCAAAGGCTCAAAATTTTCTTTTCCAAAAAGAAACAGGATAATCTCAGGGCTTTCTTCTGGCGTATTAGTAATAGAGGCTAAAGAGAAATCCGGATCGCTAATTACTGCCGACTACACCAAAAAGCAAAACAAAAAATTATTCGCGATCCCGGGACCGATTTATTCTATAAATTCCGCAGGGCCAAATAAACTTATAAAAAATGGCGCAATCTTGGTTGAGAATTCAAAAGATATATTAAATGAATTAAACATAAAGCAATTAGAAATCCTGCGAGAGATAATCGCTCCGGAAAATAATGAAGAGATGTTAATACTGGAAGCGCTAAAAGACGGGGCTTTAGATATAAATAGAATCATTGAAAAAACCAAATTAAAAGCTTCTCTTGTTGCCTCAACGCTTGCATTAATGGAAGTTTCGGATAAGATAAGGAACCTAGGAGCCAATATTTATTCACTAAATTAAGCTAAACTAAAAAATATCAATCCACTAAACAGCGAAGGGATAAATCATAAATCAAAACAAAGGAAACGATATAGCTTTTTTGATTATGAACTTCGCAAATTAGGTCAATGTATAATATATCAGACCAAATTTGCGAAGCGAATGTTATGAGCATAGCTCACAACATTCGTGAATTTATTTGCGTTCGCTTCATAAAATCATGAAACTTGTAATAGTTGAGTCACCCACAAAAGCAAAAACAATACAAAAATTTTTAGGAAAAGACTTTGAGGTAAAATCCTCTTTTGGCCATGTCAGAGATTTGCCAAAGTCAAAGCTTGGCATTGATGTTGAAAAAAACTTTGAGCCAGAATATATTATCCCAACCAAAGCTAAAAAATTGGTTTCTGAATTAAAAAAAGAGTCTGCCAAAGCGGACCAGACAATACTGGCAACCGACGAAGACCGCGAAGGAGAATCAATTGCCTGGCACTTAAAAGAGGCTTTGAAACTGGAAGACCCTGAAAGAATTGTCTTCCATGAAATTACAAAGCCCGCTATAGATGCGGCCTTAAAGAGCCCGCGCAAAATTGATTTTAATTTGGTGGATGCCCAGCAGGCCCGCAGAGTTTTAGACAGAATTGTAGGCTACAAGCTTTCGCCCTTTTTATGGAAAAAAGTCTCAAAGGGCCTTTCAGCCGGCCGCGTGCAATCTGTGGCAGTAAGACTTGTCGTGGAAAAAGAAAACGAAATTAAAAATTTTATAGCGCAGGAATATTGGAGCGTTGAGGCTTTGCTCAAAAAATCAGGCCAAAAATTTTCAGCCAACCTATCCAAAAAAGACGGCAAGTCAATAGACAAACTGGAAATAAAAAATGAAGCCGAGTCTCAGCAGATTTTAAAAGAATTAGAAGGCGCTGATTATATTGTTGAAAATTTAGAAAAAAAAGAAACTAAAAAATATCCCGCTCCCCCATTTACCACTTCAACCTTACAGCAAGCCGCCTGGCAGAGATATAAATTTTCGGCAAAACAGACAATGGCTCTGGCTCAAAAGCTTTATGAGCAGGGTTTTATCACCTATCACAGAACAGACTCTCTAAACTTGTCTGAAATTTCTTTGCAGACAGCAAGGGATTTTATAACAAAAGAATATGGAAAAGATTATGCTTCAGACAAGCCCGTAAGATATAAAACAAAAGGGAAAGGCGCTCAGGAAGCCCATGAGGCAATAAGACCGACAGAGCCATCCAGAGACCCTGGATCGGCTTCTGGATTAGAGCCGAGGCAACAAAAGCTTTACACAATGATTTGGCAAAGGTTTGTAGCCTGCCAAATGCAACCTGCCATACTTGATTCTGTCGCAGTTGACATAAAAGCCAACGATTATACGTTCCGCGCCAATGGCCAAACTCTGAAATTCAACGGGTTTTTAAAAGTTTATCCCACGAAATTTGAAGAAAAAGAATTGCCGCAACTCGCAGTTGAAGATAAACTTGAATTTATAGAATTAAATTCTTTGCAGCATTTTACCGAACCGCCAGCAAGATACACGGAAGCCAGCCTTATCAAGGCCCTGGAAAAAGCAGGTGTTGGTAGACCGTCGACCTATGCCCCAACCCTTACGACAATACAAACCAGAAACTATGTTGAAAAAAATGAACAGAAAAGATTTATGCCAACAGAAATGGGGACTATTGTAAATGATGTATTGATTAAAAATTTTCCTGAAATAGTAGATATTGATTTTACCGCCAAAATGGAAGAAGAATTGGACGACGTTGCAGAGGGTAAAAATTCCTGGCAGAAAGTTACAAAGGAATTTTATGATCCTTTTGCAAAAAACTTGGAAGAAAAATATGAAAAAGTTGAAAAAGCAAACCTCACAAAAGAAACCAATAAAGTGTGCCCGAAGTGCGGATCTGCCATTATAGAAAGGATGGGAAGGTTTGGAAGATTTTATGCCTGTTCAAAATTCCCTGAGTGCAAATATACAGAATCAATTGAAAATAAAAATACAAATTTGGGAATTAAATGTCCCAAGTGCAAAGAGGGAGACGTTGTGGCCAAAAAAACCAAAAGGGGTAAAATATTCTACGGCTGCAACAGATTTCCCAAGTGCGACTTTGCCGTATGGGACAAACCAATAAATGAATTCTGCCCCAAGTGCGACAGCATACTTACAGAAAAAGGCAAAAAAATAAAGTGCTCTAATAAAGAGTGCGATTATATTAAAGAGTAGCCCAGGGCCATTTTGAGAGAGGCCCTTTGCAAAATGGCGGACGATATTAAAAAAATTATAGAAAAAAGCCAAAATCCCAAATTAATTGAGGATGTTTTTGAGTTTGCAAAAAAAGCTTATATCGGCAAAACCCGTGTATCCGGAGAAAACTATATAGATCATGCCTTAAGGGTGGCCAAGATATTGAGCGATATGAATGTTGACGACGCAACTGTCGCTTTCGGCTTGCTGCATGATGTAATTGACGATTTGCCCGAATCTGCCCAAAAGTCCGCCCTGCAAGAAGTCAAAAAAAAATTTGGCTCGGAAATGGCCGAATTGATACAAAAAATCAATGGTCTTTGGGTTGTAAGGTATTCTTTGAAAACGGGCGGAACTGAAAAATTTTTATTATCTAAAAACAAGACTGAGAATCTCAGAAAAATGTTTTTGGCAATCGCCTCAGACCCGAGAGTCATATTAGTCGAGCTAATCTCCAGGCTTGACGGGCTTAATTTTTTGCATGTTTTTTCAGAAGACCAAAAAAAAATTTACGCTTTTGAAACATTACAGGTATTTGCTCCAATCGCAAGTCGCCTGGGGTTAAGCGAAATAAGAAGAAAACTAGAGGATATTTCTTTTGCATATCTATTTCCTGAAAAATATAAATGGCTGAGAGACAATATAAAAGAAGAGCATGAAGTAAGAGAAAAATATTTAAAAAAATTCATCCCGAAGCTTAAAAAAATTTTTAAAAAAGAACGGGTTGATTTTTCTCAGAAAAATCAA
>CAZQBZ010000015.1:0-16018 GCA_964592355.1 uncultured Candidatus Saccharibacteria bacterium | reverse complement strand
TATTTCCCGCCGTTAAAAGATTGTTTTTATTGTCAAAAAATTTGAAATATAGATTTGATATATAGGGTTTTTTGGCATAATACTGGGGATTCGCTTTCAAATCGATTTGTGAAATAAAGCCGGAGTTTGTCTGATTTACCTTTGAAATCATATAGGCGCCAGACCCAACAGGCTGCAAATTGTATGATGACAAAGCAAAATTTTCAGGCAATATATTCTCCCAGATATGCTGGGGGATTATTTTGACCGCGCAATTTTCCAAAAATGAATTATATGGCGAGGGCAATATAAAGGCAAAAGCAGAATCCGAAATTTTTTGCACCTTTACATCGAGCCAATTCGCCCTTAGCGGGCTGTTATAATCTGAGTTTTGAATAATGCTTATCGTGTAAACGATGTCGTCGACGGTTAGTTTTGTGCCGTCTTGCCATCGCAGATTGTCTTTCAGTTCAAATGTGTAGGCCCTGCCATCCTCTGAAATAGAATAGCTTTTTGCCAAGTCTTCGACGAGCTTGCCGTCTTTGTCATAGGCAAGAAGCCCCGAGTAGATCAGATCTATCAAGGCTCTATCGACGTCGTTTGTGTCTCCATAAATGGGATTTATAAACCTGGGCTGTCCTACAATGCCTTCTGTATAAGAGCCGCCGTAAGCAGGGGACTCTTTTGTTATGTTAAAGTACAAGCTTATGAGAAGCTCCAGTCCTGAAATCAGAAAAACGGTCAATAAAACAATAAAAAATATTTTTTCAGGGCCCTTTAAAACCCTGAAAATTTGTTTTACCTGAGAAAATTTGGGGAAATCCATTATAGGATTATTGGATTATAATATTCAATACGCCCAAAACCAAGAAAGCGGTCGCAAGAAAAATTGTTACGTAGAATATTTTTTGTTGAGCTCCGCGCCTTGTTGAGTATACTTCGCCCGAGCCTCCGAAACCCGCGCCCAAAGCGGCGCCTCTTTGTTGTATTGCTATTAAAATAATCAAAACAACAGATATCACTATTTGAGTATAAAATAAAATTGAATTCATGTTTTTGTTAGTAGTCTTTTTTGATTAAGATTTTTGCGATTATGAAATTTAATGTCCAAACTATTAAAGTGGTCCATATCAATGGCCACATCCATAAGATTTTTACCTCGTCAAACGAAAAGTCTAAAAACCAAATAAATCCCGCATTTATTACAAGGCTGAAAAGCCCAAATGTAATGATTTCCAGCGGCAGGGCAATTGATTTTATTAATGGCCCGACAAAATAATTGAGCGCTCCTAACACAAATCCTAAAACAAGAAACATCTGCCAAGGACTGGTTATAGAAAACCCAAAAAAGTTGGAATTTGCAAAAGTCGTTATTTCAACTCCAGGCACATATGCTGATGCCAGCCACAATCCCAACATGGCTGATAAAATCTGAGAGAGAAACTTCTTCATCGTCTATATGGTAGCATATTTTAACTAAAATATCAATCAAGGAGGGCTTTTTCTCTCAGTTTCCGGTGATAGGTGACTGCGAAGCGATGAGCTTCTTCATCCAGGCTTTTTATCAGGTTATATATTTTTTGGGGCAGGTTTTTTAGTGGAGTTGGAAATTTTTGTCCCGCCACAAACAGTTCTTGGCGGCCTTTGGCAATAGACATTACTTTTATTTGAGGGGGGACAACTTCTATGGCAGCATTTAGCTGACCCTTGCCACCGTCTATTAAAATTGCTTTTGGATATTTCCATCCTTGGCCGGAAAATCTCCTTTGCAAAACTTCTTTTAACATTAAAATATCGTTCGGCTCTGCAGGCGATTTTATTTTAAATTTTCTGTATTGATCTTTGGCCGGTCTGCCGTTTTCAAAAACCACCATTGACCCTGTTGCAAATTTGCCCTGTATATTGGAAATGTCATAACATTCAATCCTACCCGTAAATAAGTCTGTTGAGTCGCGGCTACCACGGACTTCTTCGCGGATTATACTATGATGGGACATTATTTTCTTGTAAGCAAAAATTTTGTCGCGGATTTTAGCGGCTTCTTCAAAGTTATTGGCTTTTGAGGCGGTTTTCATTTCATTCTCCAGTGATTTTAAAACCTTTTTACCATTTCCCCGTAAAACCAATGCCAGTTTTTTTAAATTTTTATTATAAAGTTTCAAGTCAGGATCAGGGCCCGGGCACAAATCCAAATGGCACCAGGTGCATTTTCTTTTTGGGTGGGTTTTTGTTGTGTAATGGGGGAATATGCGCCTCAAAAATTTTAAAGTTTTTTTAAGGGCCTGTCCGTCAACAAAGGGGCCGATATATTCTGCATTTGCGGTTTTTTGGTGGGTTATAAAAACATAGGGCCTTTCGGTTTTTGTTATAGCCACAAAAAAATAGTTTTTGTCATCCCTCCAGACAACATTAAATTTAGGCTGATATTTTTTGATTAAGCCAGCCTCCGTTAAAAGGGCTTCAATTTCTGAATTGGTTTCCATGTAGCCTATTTTATTAACCAGAGATATAAACAAATTGTCGCGGTAGCTTGGCTGTTGGAAATGATTTTTAACCCTATTTCTGATATTTATGGCCTTGCCGATGTAAATTGGCTCATTTTTTGAATAAAAAAAATACACCCCGCTGGTTTTAGGCAGGTTTTCAAAATCCATTTTCTTGATAAATTCTATCTTTTCCATTATTGATATTAAACCATAAAATATTGACTTTTGCAATTTTTTATGCTGAAATAAAAATATTGAAGATTTGTTCTTCTGAGTTAAAAAAGGCCAGGCTCAAAAAAAACATGGCCAAGCAGTTCTTTCAGAAAGGGTTAAGGATGAAACCCGACAGAGTCCCTTTGTTGCAGACGGCGCTTCATTGTCGCAACAATGGCAAATTGCGCATTTGTGGCATTTCCAGGAATATGGCCACCATCGTAGTTTCGGGCCTAGAAATAGACTTTTTTGTTGAGTTCGAGGAGCAGATCAGGGCGGAATTCGCCATGAGCTGTTGCATCGTAACCAGCCCCTTAAGTCGGCCCGGCACCACGGTGGCCTACTTCCAGCGCCGTTTTTCGGGCAAACGCATCAAGGATGTCAGGAATTTCCTGAAATCCATACGCAACCGTCTGCACAATGCCTTGGCGGTGGCCGAGGAGAAATTCGACGCCAAGCAGGCCCAAGCTCAAGCTTTGCTGATGAGCTAAGGCATTTTGTCTTTCCAGTTTGAAGCAAGTTGCGACAGCAACAAAACCCAGGAGTAATGCTATGACAGAGGAGAATTCCGTCCGCAACAGAGTTTTTGAAGTGGTGGCCACCCAGCTTGGGGGGGCCACCGACCAGTTCGACGAAAAGTCGCGCATCAAGGAGGACTTGGGCGCCGACTCCCTCGATGCGATCGAGCTCGTCATGGAGTTCGAAGAAGAGTTTGACATCGATGTCCCTGACGACGACTCCGAGAAGGTTGTCACTGTCGGCGATGCCGTCAACCTCATCGAAAGGCTCCTTGCCAAACCCCAAGATTAAGGCCGAAAGGCTAACCGTTACCCGTCCCTGGCAGACACTTTGTGTTTGTCGGGGACTTTTTTATTGTGGTATTATTATATAAGCACATAAAAAAAGTATTTAAAATATAATTTATGAAAATTAAAATTATTGCGATTTCGTCTATTTTGTCAATTGCGCTTTTTGCGGGCTCGGCCTCTGTGGCAAAGGCCGTAACAATTGAAGAATTATTGGCTCAAATTGCCACTTTGCAAGCGCAAATTGCGGCTCTTGAGGCGCAAGCTAATCAACAAAATCAAACGCAATGGTGCCATACATTTAGCACATATTTGGTCGCAGGCACCAATAGCGAGGAAGTTGAAAATCTTGTTGGCGCATTAAGCAAAGAAAATCTTTTTTCTACGGCAAGAGGTTCTTATTATAATTTTGACGAGGACGTTGCGGCCGCGGTTGTTAAATTTCAAGGTAAATATGGGATAACTCAAACCGGCACAGTGGGGCCGATAACGAGAAGCAAGCTTAATGAGCTTTATGGCTGTAAATCCCAGCCCGTCGCCTGCACGATGGATGTCAAACTTTGCCCAGACGGGGTGACTTATGTCGGCCGCACTGGTTCAAACTGTGAATTTAAAGAATGTCCCGATACGACAAAACCTTCAATTACCATAACATCGCCCGATCCAAGTCAAACATTTTCACAGGGGGCGACCATTGGCATAGCCTGGGTTTATCAAACTCCAACTCAGCCTATGGATGTAAGCATAATAAATGCAAGCGGCCAGAGTGTGGGCAATTTTTTTCAAAAGGTTACTCCATCAAATGCCTATGGTCAATCAATAGTGTTTTTTACATCATCTTCTTCGGTTGATAAAACATATATTGCCCCGGGCAAGTATAAAGCAAGGATCTGTATCTCCGGCACAAACGATTGCGTCATAAGCGACACTTATTTTACGGTTACGGCAAACATTGGCCCAATCGTAAATTTAAACATTAACGGCACTAAGAGCATTGGATATCAAAATCCAACTGTAAATTTAGTAAAAGCGTCGCAAACCACAATAACATGGAGTTCAATCGGGGCCGACCATTGCAGCACTTATGGACAAACCAAACTGAAGCTTACGGATGGCACGACATGGAATAAAACCGATTTACCGACCTCTGGTTATGCAATATTCAATACATCGGGACAGGTGGATGGGCTTGGAAATGAGATGTTCTCTGCATCAATAGGCGTGCAATGTTGGAATGCAGATTCATCAGTTTCGGACAGCAAGGGGATTTTGGTCCTGTGGTCAACGCCTCCGACAAACTGCCCAGTTGTCAATTGTGTTTGGGATCCTTGTCCCGGCGGTCACGCAGCCGATGAAAACGGCTGTACAAATTGCAGCACTGCGTGCAGGCCGAGATTATAATCTTCTGTTAATAAGACAAGGAAAAGCCCTGGCTTGATTGGCAGGGCTTTTTTGTGTATAATAACTTACTATTATGGCAGACGAATACATCAAAATTCGCGGGGCAAGGACGCATAACTTAAAAAATGTTGACCTTGATATTCCCAAAAACAAATTGGTGGTTATTACCGGTTTGTCCGGTTCGGGCAAAAGCTCGCTGGCTTTTGATACATTATATGCCGAAGGGCAACGCAGATATGTTGAAAGTTTGTCAGCTTATGCCAGGCAGTTTTTAGGTGTGATGGATAAGCCCGATGTGGATAAAATAGACGGCATTTCTCCCGCTATTTCAATTGACCAAAGGGGTTCGTCTCACAATCCTCGCTCAACTGTTGGCACGACAACAGAAATTCATGATTATTTAAGGCTTTTATATGCCAGAATCGGGGTGCCTCATTGTCCAAACTGTGGCAAGATAATCAGCCGCCAAACAATTGACCAAATAGTTGAGCAGGTTAAAAAATTGGCGAAAAATTCAGAAGTTTTGATTTTGGGTCCGGTAATCCGCGCCAAAAAAGGCGAACACAGGGCAATTTTTGAAGAAATCCAGAAAGGCGGGTTTGTGCGCGCCAGAGTTGACGGAAAAATTTATTTAATAGAGGAGGCCCTTGATTTACAGTTGGATAAACAGAAAAAGCACAGCATTGAGGTAGTAGTTGACAGGCTAAAAATTGATAAGGATCTGGAAAGGTCAAGGCTGGTTGATTCTTTGGAAACAGCCTTAAAGCTGGGCAAAGGGATTGTGATTATCGGCCAAAACGACAAAGACGACCTGACGTTTTCCGAGCACTTTGCCTGCGAAGACTGTGGCATTTCAATGCCTGAATTGGAACCCAGGCTGTTTTCTTTTAACAACCCGTATGGTGCTTGCCCGGAATGCACAGGCCTCGGAGAGAAATTAGAAGTTGATCCGGAGCTTGTTATTCCAAACAAAAATTTAACTTTGGCGGAGGGAGCAATTTGGCCATGGAGCAGGGCTTCACACAAAGTAGGCAGGCAGGGATATTATTATTCTTTATTGGCAAGCTTGGCGGCAAAGCATAATTTTTCTTTGGATGAAGAAGTAAAAAATTTACCGCAAAGGGTCATTGATATTATTTTATATGGCGATGATGATTACGAAGGCGTGGTGAATAATTTGGAAAGAAGATATAAAGAAACAGATTCAGAATGGACGCGCCAGGAAATTGAGCAATATATGGTGATAAAAGTCTGCCCAAAGTGCAAAGGCAAAAGATTGAGGGCAGAGGTTTTGGCTGTTAAGGTGGGAGGAGTCGGAATCGATCAGATTTCTGAAATGCCGGTGGACAAATTCAAGGACTTTTTTACAAAATTGCAAAAAGATTTGTCCCAGGCAGACCAGAAAGTGGCGAAGCAGATTATAAAAGAGATTTTGGACAGAATTCAGTTTTTGGATGATGTGGGCTTGGGTTATTTGACTTTGGCAAGGAAATCATTGTCCTTGTCGGGCGGCGAAGAGCAAAGAATCAGACTGGCAACACAAATCGGGTCAAAGCTGTCGGGAGTTTTGTATATTTTGGACGAACCAAGCATCGGCCTGCACGCCAGAGACCAACAAAAACTTATTGACACTTTGATAAAATTGCGCGATTTGGGCAATACCGTTATTGTGGTGGAGCACGATTCGCAGACAATGCAGGCTGCCGACTGGATAATTGATATTGGCCCCGGAGCAGGAAAACATGGCGGAAAGGTGATTTTTGAAGGCACTTACAAGCAAATTTTAAAAGCAGACACTTTAACCGGGCAATATTTGTCTGGGAGAATGAAAGTGGCAGACAATAAAAAGTCGTGGACGTCGGGCGTCCACGGAAAAGAGGGAAAATATTTGGAAATCAAGGGGGCAAAAGAGCATAACTTAAAAAATATTGATGTAAGAATTCCCCTGGGAAAGTTTGTCTGCGTTGCCGGAATTTCCGGGTCTGGCAAAAGCTCTTTGGTAAACGATATTTTGGCAAAAAGTTTGTTGAGGCAATTTTATCGCGCCAAAGATGAGCCAGGCGAGCACAAAGAAATTTTGGGCACAGAGAATATAAACAAAGTTGTTTTGGTTGACCAGTCTCCAATTGGCCGAACTCCAAGATCAAATCCCGCAACCTACACGGGAGCATTCACGGCAATCCGCGACCTTTTTGTGCAAACAAAAGAAGCAAAAATACGCGGATACGCGGCCGGCAGATTTAGTTTTAATGTAAAAGGCGGCAGGTGCGAAGCTTGCGAGGGCCAAGGCGTCAAAAAAGTAGAAATGTATTTTCTGCCAGACATTTATGTTGAATGTGAAGAATGCCACGGCAAAAGATATAATAAAGAGGTTTTGGAAATAACATATAAAGACAAAAATATTGCCCAGGTTCTTGAAATGACAGTAGAAGAAGGACTGGAATTTTTTAAAAATGTCCCAACGCTGCACGATAAATTAAGAACATTAAAAGAAGTTGGCCTGTCTTATCTTGAATTGGGCCAGTCCGCTACGGCATTGTCGGGCGGGGAAGCCCAGAGAATAAAACTGGCTACAGAATTATCTCGCCGCGACACAGGCAAGACATTGTACATTTTGGATGAGCCCACAACAGGCCTGCATTTTGACGACATAAGAAAACTTATTTCTGTGTTGAGAAATTTGGTGAATAAGGGAAACTCAGTTTTGGTGATTGAGCATAACATTGATTTTATTGCTTCGGCAGATTATATTATTGACCTTGGACCGGACGGCGGCCAAAAGGGCGGGCAAATTGTGGCGCAAGGAACTCCTGAAGAAATTAAAAAGTCCAAAAATAGCGCGACAGGAGAATACTTAAAATCTTGACACGAATAATTTTTTGAATATAATAAATTATCAGAATATATAATTAAGTGATAAAAACAAATGAATATTAAGCCATTAAGAGATCATATTTTAATAGAACCAATCAAAGAGGAAGAAAAAACAAAGGGCGGGATTTTTTTACCCGATACGGCCAGTAAAGATAAATCCGAACAAGGCAAAGTGATTGCAATCGGAGAAGGCAAAAAGACAGACGACGGTAAAATTATACCTTTGTCGGTAAAACCCGGTGACAAAGTTTTGTTTTCAAAATACGGGCCATCAGAAATCAAAGTTGATGACAAAGAATATTTAATCGCAACCGAAAGCGATATCTTAGCAATAGTTGAAGATGTAGAAAAAGTTAAGTCAATAAAAACTGTGTTGGGGAATAATAATGAAGAAAAAAATCCAGCAATATAAATAATTCTTTTTAAAATATGGCAAAACAAATAAAATACTCAGAAGAAGCAAGAAAAACATTAAAAACGGGCTTGGATAAAGTGGCCAATGCTGTAAAAGTTACTCTTGGACCAAAAGGCAGAAATGTTGTGCTAGGACAGGGGTTTGGCTCGCCAACAGTTACCAATGACGGCGTAACAATCGCCAAAACCATTGAGCTTGAAGATGTTATTGAAAACATTGGAGCTGAGATTATAAAAGAAGTGGCATCAAAGACAAACGATATCGCAGGAGATGGGACAACTTCGGCTGTCCTATTAACCCAGGCAATCGCCACAGAAGGTCTTAAAAATGTTGCAGCCGGAGCAAACCCTTTGGCATTGAGAAAAGGGATTGTTTTGGCAAAAGATGCGGTTGTGAAAAGCCTAAAGGCGGTTTCAAAACCGATTTCAACAAAGGATGAAAAGGCACAGGTTGCCACAATTTCAGCGGGAGATGCAGAAATGGGCAATTTGATTGCCGAGGTTATGGAAGAAGTTGGCCGAGATGGCGCTATTACTGTTGAAGAATCCAAAACATTCGGCCTTTCAAAAGAAATTGTAAAAGGTTTGCAGTTTGACCGAGGATATATCTCTCACTATATGGTGACCGATTCAGAAAAAATGGATGCCGCCATCGAAGACCCATATATTTTAATAACAGACAAAAAAATCTCTTCTTTACAGGAAATTTTGCCTATACTGGAAAAGGTTGTTAAAACTGGCAAAAAAGAATTGGTTATCGTGGCGGAAGATGTTGATGGAGACGCTTTGGCAACTTTGATTGTCAACAAATTAAAGGGAATTTTTAATGCTTTGGCAATAAAGGCGCCGGGCTTTGGCGACAGGAAAAAAGAAATGTTGGAAGACATTGCCATTGTCACCGGGGCTCAGGTGATTTCAGAGGAAAAAGGAATGAAGTTTGAAAACGCCGAGCTTGAAATGCTGGGTAGGGCAAGAAAAGTAATTTCTACAAAAGAAAACACAACAATTGTTGAAGGTAAAGGCGAAAAACAGGAAATAGAAAAAAGAGTTGCCTTAATTAAAAAGCAGATTGCCGATGCCACAAGTGAATTTGATAAAGAAAAATTACAGGAAAGGCTTGCAAAATTGGCGGGCGGAGTAGGTGTGCTCAAAATTGGGGCAGCAACAGAGGTTGAGCAAAAATTAAAACAATTAAAGCTTGAAGACGCCCTGAATGCAACAAAAGCTGCCATAGAAGAGGGGATTGTGCCCGGTGGTGGCGTGGCGCTTTTGAGGGCTCAGGCTGCTTTGGAGGCATTGGAAGCCCAAGGCGATGAGTTGACGGGTGTAAATATTCTCAGGAGGGCAATAGAGGAGCCGGTCAGGCAAATTGCCCAAAACGCAGGCATTGATGGAGCTGTTGTGGCGCACAAGGTGAAAGAAGGCAAAGATGATTTTGGATTTAATGCAGGCACTATGGCCTATGAAAATCTCATAAAAACAGGAGTTGTTGACCCGACAAAAGTGGTGCGCACAGCTCTTGAAAATGCGGTTTCGGCAGCCAGCGTGCTGCTCACAACAGAGGCCTTGGTGGCAGATATCCCCGAAAAGAAAGATGTACATAATCACGGGATGTCTAATCCAATGATGGGCGAATACTAAAAATACGCAAAAAGCTCCGCAAACTCGGGGCTTTTTGTATACAAATTTGACAAGCTTTTAAAAGTAGTATATATAGATATTAGCAACTTAACAATCCAAGTTTTTATTGTTGAATTAGAGGATATTCTTGAATGCAGCAGCCCGGCTGATGCGGTCTGGAATAGAATCTATAAACGCGTTGTGTGCTAACCTGTAGGAGGAAAAAATATGCACGCGTACGGAGACATGGCGCTTAGAGCCAAGTGGGCCTTCTTTAAGGTATTCGGCGCCAATTACACGGCCAAAATTTGCGGCCACAAGTCAAAACTCTTCTCCAAGGTAGAGGTTTTCGGAAGGGAGGTTTTTTGTGCCTTGAAAAAGGGCGGTTTTGATTACTGCCCCGAATGTAGGGCCAAAATGGCCATCAGGTGCGCCTGGTGCGGTAGGCTTATTATGCCCGGCGACCCGATCACTTTGTATACGCCGCGGGACCGAAATTGGGAGATTCCACAGCATGCTGTGGTCTATCAGCGTGAGCCAGTTTTGCAGCTTGTGGGCTGCATGAGGCTTTTGTGCTCAGAAGGAGCAGTTGACAGGACCGGCTTTTGGGTGCCGCCCGGCGAGGTCTTGCGCGTGGCTTCTCCGTTGGAGCTTGTGATGGCGCCTGACAATGTCGCCCCTTGCAACGATGTTTTTGACATCAATCAGGCCATCCCTTTGGCTGATCTTGAGCTAAGCCGGCAATGAAAAACCGCCCTAGGGCGGCAATCACACGCTCCGGGTCGCAATGCGACGCCGGAGCTTTTTATTTGTTTAAATCAGTCCCATTTTTTCTTTTACATCCTGCATTGTGGTGTTTGCCAGAACCTGGGCCCGGCTTGCGCCGTCTTTCAAAATCTGCTCCACATAAACTCCACGGCTTTGCAATTCTTTCTGTTTTCTGCGGAAAGGCTCCAGATAATTTATCACAACCTCTGCTAATGATTTTTTAAAGTCGCCGTAGCCTTTATCTTTAAATTCTTTTTCAATCTCCTGGGTAGTTTTACCGGAAAGCTGGCTGTAAATTGTCAGCAAGTTTGAAATTCCGGGCTTTTTGGTTACATTATATTTTACATCTTTGCCTGAGTCTGTCTCAGCTGACATGATTTTTTTCTTTATTGCTTCGGGCTCGTCAAACAAAGAGATATAGCTTTTCGGGTCATCGGATTTTGACATCTTTTTCTTTGGGTTTGTCAGAGACATAATTCTGGCACCGGATTCTGGCAAAATGGCCTTTGGCTCAAAAAATGCTTCGCCGAATTTTTGATTAAATTTTCTGGCGATTGTTCTGGTAAGCTCCACGTGTTGCGCCTGGTCTTCTCCAACAGGCACGCCCTGGGTTTTGTAAAGCAAAATGTCAGCGGCCATCAAAACAGGATAGTTTAGCAATCCTGCATTAACGTAATCTTTATGCTGTTTTGACTTTTCTTTAAATTGGGTCATTCGGTTGAGCTCGCCCATCGGGGTAATGGTGCCCAAAAGCCAGCCAAGCTCGGCGTGCTCTTTTACCGCCGACTGAGTAAAAATAATTGATTTGTTTGGATCTACGCCGGCCGCCAGATAAATTGCCGCCGCTTCCAAAATATTTTTTTGCAATTCTTTGGGGTCGTAGGGTGTGGTGACGGCGTGCAAATCAACAATGCAAAAAACACATTCGTTTTTTTCTTGCAGCTCTATCCATTGTTTGACCGCGCCCAAATAATTGCCCAAATGTATGTTGCCTGTCGGCCTAATGCCGGAAAATATTCGCATATTTATTTTTTGTTTATTTTTTATTATTCTATCACCGAAATAGGGTTTTTGACAATGAGTTTTTAAAAATGTAAAATAATATAAAATTAAGAAAAATTGTCAATGTTTATTAAAATTTGTGAATTTATTTCAAAACATTCCATTTTAGTTGCAATATTTTTGACTCCGCTATTGTTTTTTCCGTGGACAAGCGATGTGCTGGACCTCAATAAGCAGGCATTTTTTATTTTATTGATATCACTTTCTTTGTTTTGTTGGATGATAAAATCTTTATCATCGGGGAAATTTCATCTTAATTTCAATAAAACAAACATTGCCGTTTCGGCGTTGCTTTTGGTTTATTTATTGGCGACATTATTTTCTGTAAATAGGTATGGCAGCTTCTGGGGATGGCCGCAGCCAGTGGCAGAGTCGTTGATTTCAGTCGTATTCTTTGCAATAACATATTTTTTGGTTTTAAATCTTTTTTCAAAAAATGATATTGTCTTGGCATTGCGAACATTTCTTATTTCGGCGTTTGTCGTTCAGGTAATCGGGATTTTGCAGATTTTAGGGGCATATCTTCCGTTTGATTTCGCAAAGTTTTCATCATTTAACACGATAGGGTCGGTGGGAAGTATGGGATTTTTTTCTGTAGTTTCTCTCTGTCTGGCCTTTGCAATGGTGGTTATTTCAAGCAGATGGTGGAAGGTATTCTTTGGTTTGCAGATTTTAGCTTGCGCAACGATTTTATTCTTGGTTAATTTTTCAATAGTTTGGTGGGCCTTGGCCGTAACCATGGCGGTTGTGGTGGTGCTGGGCATTGCAAAAAGGGATATTTTTGACGGCAGATGGATGGCTTTGCCTATGTTTTTGCTTGCAATATCCGTGTTCTTTATACTCTTGAGCCCGCAAATTCCCGGGATTACTCAAAAAACAAACGAAGTGTTTTTGAGTCAAGGCGCGAGTTTTAAGATTGCCTGGCAGGCTTTGTCCAGAAATCCGATTTTGGGATCAGGACTTGGCACATTCTCATATGATTTTTTAATGTTTAAAGACCCGAGCTTCAGCTCAACGTCTATTTGGGGAGTTGTATTTCCCCAGGCAACCTCAAAAGTTATAACAGACTTGGCCACCACCGGAGTCTTGGGTGTATTGGGAATTTTATCGTTAATAGGATTCGTGGCTTTTTACGGTGCAAAATACTTATTTTCCGTTAAAATTATAAGAGGGGAATCGGCAGAAGATAAAGAACAAATAAGAGATTTATGGGTTGTTTTACTCGGCCTGTTTTCAGGGTTTTCGGCTTTGGTTTTTATGTTCTTTTTCTACAACTCAAATTTTACTTTAAGTTTTATATTTTTCTTTGTGACAGGCTGTCTGATAAACATAGTTTCAGATAAACAAAAACAATACGAACTAAAAAGTTCCTCAAAGGCGACCTTGATTACGGCATTCGCCTTTGCCATAATATTCACTTTTGGATTGGGGGTTTGGGCGCTTGGAGGACAAAGATATATTGCGGAAATTTACTATAACAATGGATTGGCTCTTTTGCAGTCGGGAGATGTTGATGGCGGAATGGGAAACATTGAGCGCGCAGCCAGCTTGAATCCGCATGCGGATTTGTATTTCAGGCAATTATCCATATTATATTTGACAAAGCTATCAAGCGAAATAAAAAATATTACAGATTCTATCTCTGAAGAACAAAAGGCGGAATTGCAAACCCTTATTGAAAACTCGGTGAATGCGTCAAAAATTGCAGTTGACCTTAATCCAAGCAATGCGTCTAATTTTATAAATAGGGGGTATATTTTTCAAAATTTAATAGGTCTTATTCCCGATGCCCAGACATGGGCGCTGCAGGAATATGACGCAGCCTTGAAGATAGATCCGAACAATCCATACACATTGATGCAAAAAGGAAATATAAATTTTATCATGTCCCAGCAGGCGCAACAAGATGAAAAAAATAACCTTTTGACAGAGGCTCAGAACAGCTTGGAGAAAGCAGTGGGCTTGAATTCAGCCTATTATGAAGCAATGTACTCTTTAGGATTGGTTTATGATGGCCAAGGGCAGAAAAATAAAGCGCTGGAAATATTCAATGCGCTTAAAAATGTTGACCCTGATAATGAAGAGATAGGTCAAATTTTGGAAAATTTAAATTCCGGTTTGCCGGCAATATTGCAGGCAACTCCGCCTTCAAGCCAGACTCCTCCAGAGTCGTTGCAGCCAGATTCGGTCAACAATCAGCCAGAAGGGCAACAGAGTGAAGAATAAACAATTAAAAAAACAGAGGACTATCCTCTGTTTTTTTGATTGTCGGGGTGCTGGGAATCGAACCCAGTCTACATCCACCCCATGGACGCGTACTACCGGCATACTCCACCCCGGTTTATACTTTTAAACCTTAGATTGTCTCTTTATGCATTTGGCGCATGCCAAAACTCTCTTGCCGTTGACTCTTGTCCATTGCAAATTTGGTTTTTTTCTAACTCTGGCTGTTGGATTGTATTTTCCCCTCAGCTTTACAAGAGTGACCCCCATTGAGGATTTCTTGCCACAGATTGTACAGATTTTTTCCATAATAATGTGTTATTGCGAGCCGCAGCGAAGCAATCTAATCTTTGTGTAATAAGATTGCTTGGTCGCCATGCTCCTCGCAACGACGAAAACATATTTACTTTATCATATAATTTTGTGTTTTGCAAGTATCCGATTTATGATATATACTATATTAATATGATTTCCGGATTTGCTATAACAATTTTTGCTTTGATAGTTTTGCTGTTTTCCGTGATTACACATGAATTGGCCCATGGCTATGTGGCTTATTCAATGGGCGACCCGACTGCAAAATATTCGGGCAGGCTGACTTTAAACCCATTGAAGCACTTAGACCCATTTGGCTCATTCATTTTGCCAATGCTGTTGCTTTTGGCAACAGGAGGCCAGGGCCCTATTTTGGGTTGGGCAAAACCCGTGCCGGTAAACCCTTATAACTTTAAAGATCAAAAATGGGGCGATGTTAAAGTGTCTTTTGCCGGCCCCGGATCCAATTTAATGCTAGCCGTTGTTTTCGGTCTTATTCTAAGGTTTTTGCCGGAAGGCCTTCTCGCCATGGCTCCCAATTTGGCAGTGATGCTATATTATATAGTTCAGATAAATGTAATGCTGGCAATGTTTAATTTGTTGCCGATACCTCCGCTTGACGGATCTTGGATTTTGTTTAAACTGCTCGGCGACAGCCCGATATTTGAAAGCGCGAAAATTTTTCTGCAGCAATATGGAATGATGATATTGATTTTTCTATTGTTTTTTGGCGGGCTGGGATGGTTTTCTGAATGGATAAGCTATGTTACGTTTTTAATTACGGGGATAGGCTGACAAATCCATTGACATTGTGAAAAATTTTTGTTAACATTATGAATAATTAAGGACGCAATCTGCGTCTGTATTTTAAAATTTCTTAAAGGAAAGCAAATCAAAGTAGCTATTTTTGCTTTTTAAAGATAATGCCAACAATACATCAGTTAATAAAAAAGAACAGAAAAAATAAAAAAAGGGTCACCAAATCCGTTGCTTTGAGGCGCGGTTTTAATGTTTTGAAAAACAGGCCCACAAATTATCCTTCTCCATTCAAGAGAGGTGTTTGTGTTAAAGTTTTTACCCAAACTCCAAAAAAACCAAACTCAGCCTTGAGAAAAGTTGCCAGAGTCAAGCTTTCCAATGGAATGGAAGTTACAGCTTATATCCCCGGAGAAGGCCACAACTTGCAAGAGCACTCGGTGGTAATGATAAGGGGTGGCAGGGTTAAGGACTTGCCAGGAGTAAGGTATCACATTGTGAGAGGCGTTTTGGATACTCAGGGAGTTGCCAACAGAAAACAGGAAAGGTCAAAATACGGAGCAAAGAAACCAAAAGCGGCTGAATAAAGAAAATCCAAAAGAAAACCCATGAGAAGAGCATATAAAAAACATATAATATCCCCGGATAAACGCTACAACGATGTGGTTGTCTCCCAATTCATTAACAAAATAATGAAAGACGGAAAAAAGACAACAGCGACAAAAATCGTTTACGATTCTTTTGATATTATAAAGCAAAAAACAAAACAGGAGGGAATAGAAATTTTCAGACAGGCAATTGAAAATGTTTCACCAGTTTTGGAAGTAAAGCCAAAAAGAATTGGAGGCGCCACCTATCAGGTGCCAATGGAGGTCAGGGGAGAAAGAAAGCTGGCCTTGTCTTTCAGGTGGATAATTGATGCAGCCAGAGGCAAGAAAGGCAAAGCAATGGCTGAAAAGTTGTCCGAGGAGCTTATTTTAGCTTCAAAAAATGAGGGTAATGCGATGAAAAAGAAGGCCGATACCACAAGAATGGCCGAAGCCAACAAGGCATTTGCCCATTTCGCAAGATAAATTCTCGCTCGGCCGCCCTCGGGCGGCC
>CAZQBZ010000014.1:0-16367 GCA_964592355.1 uncultured Candidatus Saccharibacteria bacterium | reverse complement strand
GATTTTATGGCTTGACTTTGGTTTAATGCATCTATAATATTATTTTAATTGTGCGACAAACCAAAGTCAAGCCATAAAATCTATTGTGCGACAAAATAGCCACAGAAAAAAAAATGGAAAAACAAAATTTAGAAAAAATAATCGCCCAAGGGGCAATTATTATAGACGTCAGAACAAAAAAAGAATTTAACCAGGGAAATATAAAGGGGTCAATAAATATTTCCTTAGACCAGCTGGCCGACGCAATGTCGTGGCTTCAAAAAGATATTCCAATAATTGTCGTATGCGCGTCGGGGCAGAGAAGCGGGGCGGCGAAAGGGTTGCTCGATGCCAATAAATATGAAAAAGTCTACAATGGTGGCTCCTGGGACAGCTTAGGAAATATAAAAGCCGGAGGATGCCCCGTAAAATAACATCTCTTTATTTTTCAAAACCGCTTATGATTGAGGCGGTTTTTATTTAGATATATAATTAATAAAAATAAATCATTTTCTACAATGGAAAAAAATAATAAAAAAATAATAATTATAGGAGCCGGCCCCGGAGGATTAACGGCAGGACTTTTACTTTCATCAAAAGGATTTGACGTGCAGATTTTTGAAAAACTCTCGATTCCGGGGGGCAGAAATTCAAGCATTAATCTGAAAGGATTCACATTTGATGTGGGGCCGACATTTTTGATGATGAAATTTGTGCTTGATGATATATTTATGAGAGCCGGATACAGAGCCCAAGACTATTTGAATTTTACCGAGCTCTCGCCAATGTACCGATTATTTTTTAATAACTATGACATAGACATATATCGCCAGAAAGAAAAAATGCGGAACGAATTAGAAGCAAAATTTGGAAAATCAGACGCAGACGGACTTGATAAATTTTACAAAGAAGAATCAAAAAGATACGAACATTTAATGCCATGCCTGCAAAAAGATTATTCGTTTTTTAGAAGATTTTTTGAGAAAGAATTCATTAGCTCTTTGCCCTTTTTCGCTCTTGGAAAAAGCCTTTTTGGTCAACTCGGAAGTTACTTTAAAAATCCGGAAGCTCGGTTGTGCTTCACGTTCCAATCAAAATATCTTGGCATGTCGCCATGGGAATGCCCCGGGGCATTTGCCATAATTCCATACATAGAACATCAATTCGGAATTTATCATGTAGAAGGCGGACTTTCCAAAATTTCAGAAGTAATGTCCAGGCTGATAATAGAAAATAAAGGTCAAATAAACTATAATTGCCAGGTTAAAAAAATAATTACCGAAGGCAATAAAGCCGTAGGAGTTGAACTGGAAAATGGCCAAAAATATTATGGGGATAAAATAATCTTAAATTCAGACTTTGCCTATTCAATGGCCAACCTTTTTGACGAAAACATAAACAAAAAATATTCTAGGGAGAAGCTAAAAAATAAAAAATATTCCTGTTCCACTTTTATGATCTATCTTGGCCTTGATAAAATGTATGAAAATCTTCAACACCATAGCATTGTTTTTGCCAAAGAATACAAAAAAAATGTAGATGCCGTTTTTAATGGAAAATTTACCCAGAAAGATTTTTCGCTATATGTAAGAAACGCCTGCATTAACGACGCAACCATTGCCCCTGAAAAATATTCCCAATTATACATATTAATCCCTGCTCCAAATAGAAATCTCGGGCCCGATATCGATTGGAAAAAAACGGAAACTGAAATCTATGAAAAAACTATAAATATCCTTAAAGACAGGCTCGGACTAAAAGATATAGAAGAGCATATACTGATCAAAAAAATGATATCACCAATAGATTGGGAAAACGACTACAATGTTTATTACGGGGCAACCTTCAACTTGGCACACAATCTGGGGCAAATGCTTTGGTTTAGACCACGCAACAAACTGGAGGGATTTGAAAATTGCTTTTTGGTGGGCGGAGGCACACACCCCGGCAGCGGACTGCCGACAATTTATCAATCGGCTATTATATCTTCAAATATGATTATCAAAGAAAAATAATTATGGCAAAGTCCCGCACAATAACAGTTAACGATAAAATGCAGAATAATTATAAATATGAAATCACCGAGTCTGCCGGACGTAATTTTGATAAGGATTTCAAACCGGAACTGACACCCAAAGAAATGTTAAAACTGGGCGTTTTCGGCGGAAGGTATATGCGAGACTGCAGAAAAGAATTTCCGAATGATTGGTTTAAAAAGGCAAAGCTTTATCCTGAGGGCCTGGCGGGACATGATTCTAAGTTAAACCTTTTTGGCGTTGATGCCAGCCAGCCGCTTGCTGTCTGGAAGAAAAAAGGATGGATAAATAAAAAACACGATCCGCGGGGATGGTTTCAGTGGTATTGCAGATACTATATGGGGAGGCGACTGCCCGAAGAAGATGAAAAACAGATTAAAAGATGGCGGGCTATAAAAAGACATATCAGCCAGGTTATAAAAAACTGCAAACCGGGAGATATGTCCTGCAGAAGGAAGCAAAGGCAAGCATTGTTGCACTGGGCATATGATTCGAGAAAAATATAATACATTGTGCGACAAAATAACCAATTTAAAACAGAGGGCGTCCCTCTGTTTTAAATTGACATTATACACAAAATATGTTAAAAAATATGATACCTTAAAAACCAAATCCACCGTTTTATAACCAGACACACGAAAGGAATGTCATGGACACCGAAAGGATTAAGGACTTTTTTCCGGCATTGAGGAGGCGCCGAGTCGTTTCCAATAATGCGGCGAGCACGCAGATTCCCGTCCAATTGCTGGACTTGCAAAAGGAGCTTGCGACAGGCTACGACAACGTCCACAGGGGACAGTCTACGGCATCAAAAGAGATGACAAGGGAGTTTGAGGCTTCATACGCAACAATCGCCCAATTCATATCGGCCAAATCGTGGCGGGATATAATTCTGTTCCGCAACACCACCGAGGCAATCAATGCTGTGATGTATGCCCTGATGACGGAATTCCGCGATGGCGATAACGTGGTCACCACATATATGGAACACAATTCCAACTATGTACCATGGTATGGCCTTTGCAGGGAAATCCTTCCGTCGTTCGGAATACGGGTCCAATGCAGGATAGCAAAGTTCGACAAGCGCACCGGCGAGCTCGATATAGAGCATCTCAGGTCGCTAGTCGACGAGCGGACCAAGCTGGTCTGCTGTACGGGTGCGTCAAACTTTCTGGGGACAAAAAATCCGATTGCAGAAATCAAGCAGATTGCCGATAACAGCGGCTATCGCCAGCCCGACGGCAAGAAGAGGTCGTACCTCCTTGTCGACGGCGCGCAGCTTGTCCCTAACAGCTTTATGGACGTAAAAGGCTTGGGAATCGATTTCCTGGCCTGGTCCTTCCACAAAATGTTGGCTCCATTCGGAGTCGGCGCCCTGTATTGCAAAGGGAATCTGCTTTCACGGATGAAGCCGTTCCACTATGGCGGAGATATGATTGCCGAAGGCAAAGTGGCTCCCGACATCGTTGAATACAACTCTCTTCCGTGGAAGTTTACGGCCGGCACGCCCAACATCCTGGGCACGATACTTTCGGCCCAGGCCATAAGGCTGCTGATGGACTTTGCCTTGAATCCCGGCAGTTGCCGATATTTCCGCACCGCCAGAAAGCTGAAAACCGCCGACGTGAGAACAGCCATGGAAATCGTGGAATCTCACGAGACGGCGCTGACAGGCAAGGCCCTGAAAATGCTGAGCAAGATCGAGGGAATCCGTATTTTCGGGCCTAAAAACCCCGAAAGAAGGACTTCGCTTGTCGCCTTCACGCACAGGAGCAAAAGCCCTTTCGACATCGCCGAAGCGCTAAATACGCTAGGCGTAGAGTCCAGGGCCAGCTGCCATTGCGCAACTCTGGCCCACCATTTTTACGGGCTTAATCCGCCCGCAAGCTGCCGACTGAGCTTCTATATATACAACGATATGGAAGATGTAGAACGCGCCTGCGATGCGGTCGCCAAGTGTGTCAGATAGCACCTTCAAAACAAACCAAAACCAATAGGCCCGGGAGCAATCCTGGGCCATTTTTGTTATATGTAAATCTATTGACAATATGTGTATATAATGTTATAATCTACATTAGTTCTTTGAGTGGTTTTATTTACTAGACACAAGGAAAACGTAAGCAAGGAGTGTGAAATGAACGCATCCACAGTCAAAAATTCAACGCCACATTTCGGTGTCGGAGAAGTTGATTCGGTGGAACGGTACGTGAAAGAAGCCATCCCTCGGTTCTGCGACAGAATCGGGTTGATGAATGATTTCAAAACGTTGATGGATTTGTGCATTGCAAGCTGCCGGGCGTGCGCAAAAATCATGCCGTCGGTGCTTACCAACGGCATGGTGGAACCCATACCCGAAGCCAGAACTTTCTGGCGGTATGTGGGCGACCTGCTGCTGGACAAGGAAAGTGAAATCTTGGGCGCGCATCATCTGGATGCCGCAATGGCTCATCTCCGAAACGGCGGCAATGTATTGATGGTTCAAAACCATCGGTCCGGCGCCGACACGTTGGTGTGGGAAACCATAGCAGCCCGCTATTACGGATACGATGTGGCTCAAGACTGGGCCTACATGTCCGGACATGCGGTGAACCTTTTTATGGTTCCGTTCATGTTCACAGCGGCCATGCGGAGATTTCAGATTTTCTCGGTGAAATACCAGTCCATTGGATTGGACGGCATCGCCGACGAACATCAAATGAAGGGCCAAAACTTGCGCGCCCTTCGGGCTCTGTCCAAGTATGCCCGCACCGGCGGCAAGCTTATCGGATTGTATCCGGAAGGCGGACGCGGAGAGCAGGCCATGAAGGCCGGTGAACCGCAGACCATGTGCGTTGGGCTGGCCATCGGAAAGGCCAACCCTAACCTCATGCTGCTGCCGACTTATGTTGATGGTGCCATAAATGTTTTGCCAGTGTCGCGCAACCCAAACGAATACAACGAAATATTCGTCAACGCGCAACGCGGCAAGGCGTCGCTAACCATCGGCGAGCCTGTCATGTGGTCTAAGCTACTGTCGCACCCTCTAGTGGGAGCGGCGGAAAGCGACCAAGAACGGACGGCTTTGTGCAATCAGGTTTTGTCACGGGTGGCTGCTTTGGCCCCAGATGAAGGCCAAATGGGCCCTCACGCCCAATGGATGGAAACCTACATGTCTTTATAGTAAAGGAGAAACCGCGTGATTATAGGATTAACCGGTCCTGTGCAGAATGGCAAGATCCAACTGGCACATGTGTTTCAAGAATGCGGATGGAAATTCCACGACCTCAACGACGTCATATATGGGCGAAGGGAAAAAGGGAGCGAACGGTACATAATGTACCAAAATCTCATTCCCGGATGTCTGGACGACGAAGGCGTCGAAACATCGGCATTCTACCAGCACATGAGCGCTGCGGATTACAGCCGCTTGCTGGCTCAAGACATCCCGTATGTCGGCAACTTCGCCAGGCGATATTGCCAGGCGGCCAGAACCAGATCTGAAAAGATCGTGCTGAGCTGGGAATACCTTGCCAGAATCGACCCTGCGCCGGAGCTAGACCATGTGCTGATCTTCGGATCTGCCAAGCCAGTCTGGTTTGACAGACTGAAACAACGGGCTGCCGAGCTCGGCTTTGACCCGCCGCCAAGCGACGATACACTGACAAGAATCATCGACACGATCGATGTGTGGCCCGAAACCATCAGACAAGAAGTCTACTGCCGATTTGGCAGAAAGATGGTCACAGAGATCGACGTGGGTGACGAGGATTGGGGAGCTTCACGGCTCCGAGAGTTCCTTACAGCTATCTGACCAAGTCGATCTGCGACTAGTAATAATCCAGGCCGTACGCATGAGTAAAATCATCCGTACGGCTCTTTTATTATGCGACAAGATATAATAAAACAAAAAGAGGGCAAGTGGGCCTTCTTTTTTATTATGTTATTGTGCGACAGAATTGTATTTTCATTTCTTGTCTGGGTCGGAGTGAAATTGGCGGTGCATGTCGCGCAGGCGCTTGTTTGTCACGTGAGTGTAAATTTGAGTTGTTGCAATGTTGCTGTGGCCCAGAAATTCTTGGATACTGCGGATGTCCACTCCTTGATTCATCAAATCTGTTGCATAGCTATGGCGCAAAGTGTGCGGGGTAGTGAAAATCGGCACGCCGGATAACAGGGCGTATTTTTTTACAATTCTTTCTATTGACCTTGGCGTCAGCCTGGCGTCTTTTTGCTCGGCGTCGCGAAAGTTTATAAACAAAGCTTTGGTGCCGGCATTCGGACTTGCGTCACGGATTTCAATATATTTTTTGATATAGTTTAGGGCTCTGTCAGAAAAATATACTGTGCGGGGCTTGCCGCCTTTTCCAATAATCCCGATTTCCAAATCGGTTTTCTTTTTCAGGTTGCTGAATTGCTCAAGATTTAAAGACACAAGCTCTGCAATACGCAGTCCGGTTGAAAAAAAGGCTTCCAAAATTGCCCTGTCCCTAATGCCTATATTATTTTTAGGCTCGACGGAAGCCAAAAGTTTGCCAATCTGCTCTAAAGTGAGAAATTTTACGGATTTTTGGCTTTTATCGGGCTTTGGGAGGGATATTTTATCGGGGGGCAGTGAAAGTATGTCTTTTGCCACAAAGTAGCCTAAAAAGGCCCTTAAAGCGATTAAATAATAATTTTGGGTTCCTTTTGACAGCAATTTGCCAGTAGCCGGGCTTGGCTCGCGGGACAGATATAGACGGTATGCCCAAATGTGGTCTGAGGTCAGCTGGTGGGGGAGAAGAGAGCTATTTTGAGTCAAAGACATCCAATTAAAAAACTTTTCCAAATATTTTTTATAATTCTCCTGCGTATTTTTTTTCAAACCTTTTTCAACCTCGCAAAAATCAATAAAATCTTGCAGATGGTCTTTGATTGGTTTTTTTGATTGTTCCATTGGGTTTTATATGTTTTATATATACAAGGTCGGTTTACCTACATTTTGCGACATTATGTATATTCTTATTATAACACGCCCCAGCGCTGTCGCAAGGCGTTCGAAAAAGCTTTTTAAAATTATTCTGCCGGCGCAGGGCAAGAATTGTTTCCCGGATTCACAATACTATCTGCAATTCCAGAAAAATAATCCCCAACTTTTTGCAAAACATTTTCTGAAATTTTTTCTTTGCCGGAATTTATTTCATTTCCTATTATCTCTCCCCTCTTTTGCGCTTCTGCCGATAGGGGCTGATATGCATTGTCTGATGCCCAGTTAGTGCCCTTGGCCCAATAGCCCGATATGGCAGCCTGGGCGGCCTGGCCAAAATTATTAAAAACTCCTTGTTGGCTTATAAAAACAATCCCTAAAACCGCAACTATTCCGATAACATAAAATATATTCTTCTTTTCCATTATTATAAAATTAAAGCTTGTTAATTGCCTCCTTTATTCTTTTTAAGGACTTCTCTATTCCCAGTATTTCAATAATTTCAAACGGGTTTGGCGAAAATTGCTTTCCCGACAGCGCCACCCTCAATGGCCATAAAACGAACCCTTTGTTTTTCTCGGGGTAACCTTTTTGTTTATTGAAGTCGATAATGGCCGCAAATACTTTGGTTTCCAAATCTTTTATATTTTGACCCCCCTCCTCTGATAACAATTTGTCGCACAATAAAAGCGCACTTTTAATATCCCCTTCTTGCATATTATCCCATTTAAGCAACGTCTTATCATAATTTAATTCATCAGCAAAAAAGAAATCACTAAGCTCTGCAATATCAGAAAGTTTTTTCATTCTGCTTCTGGACACCTCAATGATTTTTTGCAACTGAGAATTTGTTACGCTATCCCCCGCCCCGCTAAGATATGGTCTGCATATGTCTGTTAATTTTTCAATTGATTTTTCGCGGATATATAAGCCGTTTATAAAATTAAATCTGTCTATGTTGAAAATAGCTCCAGCTTTTTGCACTTTCTCAATAGAAAATTCTTTTTCCAATTGCGACAAGGAAAATATTTCCTTATCTGTGCCCGGGTTCCATCCAAGCAAAACCATAAAATTTATTATGGCCTCCGGAAGATATCCTTGCTCTTTGTATTCCGATATAGACACCGAACCGTATCTTTTACTCATCTTTGACCTGTCGGGAGCCAAAATCAACGGCAGATGCCCATATTGCGGAACTTCAAATCCAAGGGCCTGCTGCATCAGAATCTGCTTTGGGGTGTTGGCCACATGGTCTTCGCCTCTTATTACATGAGATATTTGCATCTCATTGTCATCTACCACAACAGCAAAGTTGTACAAAGGAATTCTTAAATCTTTTGCAATCACGATGTCGCCTACCAATCCCATATCAAATTCAACTTCTTTTCTTATTAAATCTTTAAATTTTACTTTTTTGTTTGCGACGCGAAATCTTATGACAGACGGCTTTCCATCTGCAATGTTTTTTTCGGCTTCCTCTTTAGATAGCTTCGCACATTTGCCATCATATTTGGGCGCTTTACCGCGTGCAAGCTGGTCTTGGCGCTTTGCTTCCAATTCTTCTTCTGTACAAAAACAATGATAAGCCTTGCCCTCATCCAGCAGCTGTTTTAAATATTTTTCATAAGTATCCAGTCTTTGTGTTTGCTTGTATGGTCCGAATTCTCCTCCGATATCCGGTCCTTCGTCCCACTGGATACCCAGCCACTTTAATCCCTCAATAATGTCCTGTGTCCATTTTAAATCAGATCTTTCCAAATCAGTATCCTCTATTCTTAAAATAAATTTGCCGCCATTTTTCTTGGCAAATAAATAGTTAAATAAGGCGCACCTCGCAGTCCCAACGTGCAATGCTCCCGTTGGCGATGGAGCGATCCTGACTCTTATATCTTTTGTTTCTTTTTTTTTAATCATTTTTAAATTAGTATAGTATTATGTTTTTGTCGCACAATAGATTAATCCAACATTAAAAATTCCAAAATTTCTCTGGCAACAGCTCTGGCCGCCATAGGCTTTGCAAATGCCATAGCCGCTTCTTTCATTTTTTCAAGCCTTTCGGGATGCAAAAATAAAAGCTCAATTTCATCCATAAAAAAGTTTGGGGTCAGGCTTTGCTGCTCAAATACCATGGCAGCCCCGGTATCTGAATATATATAAGCATTCTTTGCCTGATGATTAAATGATGCACCCGGCAAAGGCACCAAAATACTGGGCTTGCCCACAGCCGCTATTTCAAAAATAGATCCCGACCCAGCCCTGGATATTATCATATCAGCCACCTTATAGGCATGGCATATTTTCTTTTCATCAAGAAATCCCACGGGGTGGTAATATTTTTCTTGGCCTTTCTGCATCACCACTTGAGCTTCGGCTTCAACCTGCTTTACGTTTTCTTGGCCACAAACATGAATAATTTCATAATGCGCTAAAAGCTTATTTAACAAAAGCAATACGAAATCATTTATGGCTTCTGCCCCCTGAGAACCGCCCATTATCAAGAAAATCGGTTTTGTAAAAGTCAGGTCAAACATTTCCCCGGCCGTCTTTTCATCGCCGTTTAATATTTCTTTTCTTACGGGATTGCCCACGAGTGTCACTTTTTCCGGGTCAAAATATTCGGTTTTTGGAAAAGAAACAAAAATCTTTGTTGCCCAGCCAGCCGCTTTTTGATTTGACAATCCTGGAGCCACATCAGATTCATGTAAAAATATCGGCACGCCTAAAACCTTGGCAGCCCATACAACAGAAATAGACCCAGACCCGCCTTTGCTGAAAACCAGGTCTGGCTTTAAGTCAGATATAAGAAAAAAACTTTGCAGGGCGCCAAAAGGAATCTTAAAGAGCATGTCTATAAAATTTTCAAAAGAAAAATATCTCCTTATCTTTCCGGATGTTATATTTTTTACAATAAAATCTTCCTGTCTCAGATAAATGCCACTTAGCTCATCTTTTGGGCCTGCATAATAAAACTCCAAGTCTTTTCTTGGATAGATCCTTCTGATTTCCCTGGCAATGGCCACCAAAGGGAAAATGTGCCCTCCTGTGCCCCCGCCCGTAAATAATATTTTCATAACTTCTATGTTTGTTTATATTAACAGCTTTATCCGTTTTTTGAAATATTAAGCAATATGCCTATACCAATCATTTCCATTAATAAATGTGAACCGCCATAGGACAGAAACGGCAGGGGTATCCCCACGAACGGGAAAATACCAACAGCAGAAGATATGTTGATAAACGCCTGTAACGTTATCCAAAAAGTAATTCCTATTGCCGTTAATTTTGAAAAATTATCGGTCGATCGCTGGGCTATCTTAATGCCAAACCAGAAAAAGAGGCAGAACAAAATTACGATTCCAGTAGCCCCTATAAAACCCAACTCTTCGCCTATAACAGAAAATACCGCGTCGTTCATTGCCATTGGCAGTCTGCCAAATTTTTGATCTCCCAAGCCCAAACCCTTTCCGATAAATCCTCCCGACCCCAAAGAAATTAAGGATTGCTTAACCTGATAACTGCTGCCAAGAGGGTCTGCATCGGGATTTAAAAATGTGGATAGTCTGTCTAATCTGTAAGGAGTAAATCCTATTAGTATTGCCAACGCCAGCAGGCCTAAAAGCAAGACAACAAGCGTATGCCAAAATGGTGTTTTGGCTGAAAAGTAAACCACAAATAGCGTAATGGTTATTATTCCTAAAGTTGTGGCATCCTTTTGTAAATAAAGACCTATAGTTATGGTTCCTAAAAAAATAAGAAATGGCAATAAAATATGAAAAAAATTGTGGTAATTTTTTGTTGCCCCTCTTTTTTTGTCCGGTGCGCCAATTTCCAACAGCCTTGAAGAAACCCAAGCCGCCAGATATAAAATTGAGGTTATTTTTAAGACTTCAGACGGCTGGAAGCTATGGCCGGCAACTGTTATCCATCTGGATGCTCCATAAATTTTTGTGCCGATACCTGGCATAAAAACTAAAAATAACCCAATCAAACTTAAAAATACAAATAATGGGGCCCACTTTTTCAAAAATGATAACGGAACCTTATAAGCAATGAAACCCAATATTAATGCCAGTATGGCCAAGGTAAATTGGTGCGTGAGGTAATAACTCGTGTTGCCGTATCTTTGCAAAGATGTAAATGAAGATAAGCATGCCAAAAACACAAGTCCAAACGCCATTAAAAAGCACACTAAAAAAAATAATGGATAATCAAAATGCTTTTTCATAATCTATTTCAAATTTTTGACTGCTTTGATAAATTGGTCTCCCCTATCAAACTCATTTTTAAACATATTAAAGCTTGAAGCGGCCGGTGAAAGCGCCACCAAATCCCCTGCTTTCGCCAACTCACTTGCCGTTTTAACCGCCTCCTGCATAGAAGAAACCTCTGATATGTCTTTATAGTTTAAGAGATGTTCTTTTATTTTTTCCGATGCGTTGCCCGGCAACAAAATCACAAAAACAGATTTATCTTTTATTTTATTGGTCATTTCTGTATAATCCACGCCCTTATAAACCCCGCCACATATCAAAAATATTTTAGCATTTGAAAATCTTGATGAGAATGCATCAATAGCCGCAACTACAGCTTCAGGAATTGTGGCTGTAGTATCATTAAAATATTTTATTCCATTTACCTCTGCCACAAATTCCTGCCTGGACGACGGACCGCTAAAAGTCTTTAAAGACTTCTCTATATCTGAGTCGTCAACGCCCAAAAACTTGGCAACCGCGATGGCCGCCGCCACATTGGCCTTGTTGTGGTCTCCGAATATTTTCATTTCAGATAAATCAACTTCTTTACCTGAAAAAAATACAACTTTTGATTTTGTTTCATTACCAAATTGTCGCACAATAAAATCATCAGCGTTTAAAAATAATGCATCATCCGAGTTTTGAAGCTTAAAGATGTTTTTTTTGGCCTTTATGTAATCCTGCATGCCCGAGTACCTGTTAAGATGGTCTTGCATTATATTTGTGACAACCGCTATGTTGGGACAAATATTAAGCTCTTCCAACTCAAAACTTGATAATTCCAAAACCACTCTATCGCCTGCTTTAACTTTGTCGAGAAGCTCAAATGTTGACCTGCCCATATTGCCTGCCAAAAAAAGATTATCAAATTTATTTTTTAATAGATGATAAATCAAACTGGAGGTTGTGGTTTTTCCTTTTGTACCCGTAACCCCGACTACAAACGCCCCAGACAGTTTCAAAAATAAACTGATATCCGTCTGAATTTCTATATTATGCTTTTTTGCGATTTCAATATACGGAGAGCTCCATGGCACATCAGGATTTTTAATAATCAAATCGGCTTTTAAAAAATCCTCCTCTTTGTGTCCTCCGAGGGTATATTTTATAGGCAAGCCGCTCAGCCTTTCTATTGAATCTATAAGCTGCTCTTCTGTCTTCAAGTCTGTTACCAGAACGCTTGATCCTTGGTTGCAAAAAAACTTAGCCGCAGCAACACCTCCCCCATGCAAGCCCAGGCCCATAATTACAACTTTTTTTCCTTTATAAATTTGTTCCATTAAGATTAAAAGGGTCTTTTATGATAGGATTTATTTTCTTATTTAAACAAAGCTTGGTTATCTTTTCCAAGTTATATGGCTTATCCGAAAAATAAAATTCATGCGCTGAGCCTTTTTTAATTTCTTTTTCTATTTCCGGATTTTTTTCTAAGAACTTTTTGATTTCTTTTGCGGCGGCCTCAGCCGGATTTATGATTTTTACTTTTTTACCCATTATCTTTTTAATCACCCCTTCGAGCAAAGGATAATGCGTACACGCCAAAACCAATACATCAACATTTTTGGCCTTTATTTTTTTTAAATATTCTCTCGCCACTTTTTCTGTCACCGCCCCCCTGACAAACCCCATTTCAACCAGAGGCACAAACAAAGGGCAAGCCTCTGAATAAATTTTTATCGAAGGGTCTGTTGCTTTTATGCTTTTCTCCCAGGCTTTGCTTTCTATTGTCCCAGGCGTGCCGATTATTCCTATTTTTTTATTTTTAGTCGAAGCGACAACGTCTCTTGTCGCCGAACTTATCATATCAAAAATTGGTGTGCCTTTGTATGAATCTCTCAAGTGCGCCGATGCCCAAGCCGAAGACGTATTGCAGGCAATGACAATGATTTTTGCATTTTTTTTCAAGAGCCATCCAGTAATCTTATCCGAATATTCTATAACAAAATCTGCCCCTTTTGTTCCATAAGGAAGCCTTGCCGTATCGCCAAAATAGATTATTTGGCGCTGGGGGAACTTCTTTAAAATTTCTTTTGTAACGGTTAGCCCCCCGACGCCAGAATCAAAAATACCTATCATAATATTAAATTATATCAAAAATAGCCTAAAAAATAAAGTTTATACAACAAAAAAGCCCCATACCTTAACGGGGCCTTTGGTTATTGGGAACGGTATAAAGTTTTAACGATTAACCCAAACCCCAAAATCAATACTCCCCCTGCTATTATCCACATATACCACTTCTTTATAAATCCTGTAATGCCAAATAGCGACGGAGCCGATATTATACTGGCCGATGATTCGACAGAGGCTGATGCATTTTTAAAATCTATTGTTACGATATCCGATTTTGGAGTTTGCGCGGAATTTATAAAGGCCGATGCGGTTCTCTGACCCTGATAACCAAACGATTCTGTTTTGCCCTCAAATGTAATATTTTTTTTGCCGTTTGCCGTAATTGAGCCTATTTCAATACCCGCAACAATATCGCCCTCGGTGGCGACTCCATCAACTTTTAAGTTTCCGAGATATAAAATCTCGGATGGAATATTTGCAGACACAATCACATTATCTGATGGAAAGTTGGAATTGTTGGAGATGGTCATCATAAAGTAGGCTGTGGCATTTTGACCAATCTCTAATGTTTTTTGCCATTGTGGCGAATCGCCCGTGTTGGCAACAGAAAACGATATTGATAAGTTTTCAAGCGGGGCTAAATTTTCTTCGTTATTTGTGGTTGTTTGCTGGGTGTTTGTGTTTGTAGTTGCGGTAGTCGTTTTGGCAGCGCAATGCAACTGATAATCCGTAGACCCGGCCTTGCATGTGGAGCCGTCGCATTTTAGCGTACTAAAACATTTGGCATTTATGCATCCATCAACCGTGCAGCTATTTTTGTCGGCGCAAGACGAATAAAAATCGCTTGGTTGGCGCAAAGAATCATACCAATATATGGACTTTGCATAACACCCCAAAAAAGACTGCCTGACATAATTAGAATTATTATTGGTCTGAGAACTGTAAACGCATTGGCCGCCCTGACATGTCATGCCATAATTGGCGCAATCTTGATACATATCTTCCATCCCAGAACATGAATTGTACCAATAAATTCTGTTTCCGACACAATCGGTGTATGCATGTGTGTTGCATCTTGCATACGTAAAATCAGCCGCCATCAGGGACGTCAAAATAAGAGTTAAGATAAATAGTGTCTTTTTAAGCATGCCTTATTCTACCATTAAATGCCTTTATGTCAATACGGATTTATGAAAGAAGCTTAATAGAAACTCCGATAAAAGCCAAAACAATTCCCACTATCCAAAAACGCATCGTTACCTTATAAGCAGGCCAGCCTATGGCTTCAAAATGATGATGTATCGGCGTGGATAAAAATATTTTCTTTCCTCTGATTTTTTTCGACAAAAGCTGAATTATAACAGAAGCTACTTCCACCACCAATATACCCGCTATTATAGGCAAAACAAAAACTGAATTAGTTAAAAAAGCCACGACAGACAAAACGGCCGTAAGCCCCAGACTTCCGGTTTCTCCCATATAAAATCTGGCGGGAGGAATATTAAACCACAGAAAAGCAAATAATGTGCCGCATATAGCCGCGCAAAAAGCAGCTAAATCAATCTTGCCCTGCGAGAACGCGATAATTGCATATCCGCCGAATATAGAGGCAAATGTTCCTCCGGCTAACCCATCAATCCCGTCGACAATTCCGCCAGACCAGCAAGCTATCATTGTTATTATAAAGAAAGGGATATACCAAAATCCTATTGCCACGTTGCCCAAAAACGGGATAAACACAACATCCCAGCCCAGTTTATGATAGAACCACAATGCTCCAACCAGTCCGATCAGAGCCACGATCACCAATCTCTTTTTAAAAGACAATCCTCCTCCTATGTATTTGCCTGCCCCATAAACCACAAGTATGTCATCAACCAGCCCCACTATTGAAGCTGCCACCAGAGTAAAAATCGGAAGCCATGTTTCTTGTCTTGATAAGAAGTTAAGCCTGGCAATTGAACTCTCAGGAAAGAGATATGAAATAATCGCCAAAACAGAAATCACAAGCAAAATGGTAACCCATATAACCATGCCCCCAAACCTCGGAGTTCCCGTTTCCTTTTCTTTATGCAGGCTATTAAACACAGAAGCATCTTCGCCGGAAATTGCTTTTTGCCGGGCTGTTTTTTTCCAGAGCTTATGCTTATATAAAAAATTTATTAGAAGCGGGCTCCATAAAATTGCCAGAAAGGAAGATATTGACGCCGCAAAAAAAATTTTAATAACGCTGAAAATTAAGGGTTCCATTATTATTGCTGAGAGTTAATTATTTTTTTCATTTCCAAAAACCTGTCGTCCGCCCCCAGAACAACATTTATGATATACCCTCCATCGGGGGCGGCAAGCGCCATCAAAAGGCATCCGTTGGCATAGTTAGTAAAGCCCGTTTTAGACAAGACGACGTTATACAATTCATCTAACATTTTATTCGTATTCGAAACTTCCCCCAAGTCCGGCAGGCTGTATGTTTTCTGGGTTGTCATCTGAGAAATTTCGGGCAGACTATTTATTATATATTCTGCCAGTAAGGCAAGTTCCCGAGCTGTTGAAATATTATTTTGGCTGAGGCCCGTTGAGTCGGCGAAAAAAGAATTTTTAAGTCCAAGCTCTGTCGCCTTGTCGTTCATTGCCGAGACAAATTTATCAGGACCTATAATTTCTGACAATGCATAGGCTGCCTTGTTGCTTGACTCAACAAGCATTATATTTAATAATTCTCCGACAGAATATGTCTGACCCTCCTTTATATCAATACGCATGGGGGGCATGGAATCAGCCTCTTTGCTTACTACAACTTTTTGTTGCAAGTCATAATTTTCCAGGCATACAACGGCCGACATCAGTTTTGTCAGGCTGGCGATGGGCAATTTCAAGTCGGAGGCTTTTTCAAATAATATTTCTGACTCCTGCTGCTGATTTATTTTTATTGAAACAGCCGATTTTAATTCGAGCTCCTTTTTAGAAAAATCTTGAGAAATTTCTTCTCCTATGTCTGAATATTCTTTTTCGGAAACACGGCTTGCGCTCAAGTCTCCGGCTCTCTCCTGGATTGTTAAGGATGCCAAGGTATCATTGCCATCA
>CAZQBZ010000013.1:0-17882 GCA_964592355.1 uncultured Candidatus Saccharibacteria bacterium | reverse complement strand
ATAATTAACTATAAAATATGAAAATTAAAATTTTAATAGTTAGTATTTTGGTGGCCGTTTTTGTTTTAGCAAACAGTGCCTCGGCCGTGAACCAAAACAGCGGCGCCAAAACCGGCACTCAGGTTCAGCGACAAACACAAACCACCAACCAAGGTGAAGATAGCCAAGTCCAAACAAAAAATAACGAGCAGGGCCAAGGCGGAGTTAACAATCAAGCGGGGACTGGTACAGATGTTCAAGTCCAACGACAAACACAACAACAACTTCAAGACGAAAGTGGAGTCGGCGATCAAGAGCAAGTTAGAAATCAAGAAGAAATGGGCTCCGTTGAAAATCAAGAACAAGAAACGACCCAGACAGCCGAACAGAGAAGAAGCCGTGTTTCCAATGCCGTACAAGAGATGTTACAGGTAGCGGAAAGAAATGGCGGAATTGGTCAGCAGGTTAAGACTATCGCCCAAACGCAAACCCAAAACCAAGAAAAATTGGAAGCCAGCTTGCAAAAAGTTCAAAGCCGAAACGGTTTCACTAAATTTTTTATCGGCGCTGATTATGGAGAAATAAATAGCGCCCAAAAGGTATTAGAAGAAAATCGCCAGCAGATTGAACAGCTAAATGAAGTAAAGGATATGCTTACTAATACAGAAGACCAACAAAATTTATCCCAGCAAATTCAAATTCTCGAACAAGAAAATCTGCAAATAGAAAATTTATTGAATAATTCTGAAGAAGGATTTAGTTTGTTTGGCTGGATGTTTAAATGGCTTGCTAAATAAAACCTCTTTACGCAAAAAACCCGTGGGAGCCACAACTCCCACGGGTTTTTGATTTACGAGTTATATATAATTATCCAATAAAGGTTAAGGCAATTCCTCGATTGGCGCCACGGCCGGTTCTGCCGATTCTGTGCACATAGTCGTCGTAAGTGGCTGGAATGTCATAATTGATAACATGGCTAACATTATCAATGTCTAATCCCCTGGACGCGACATCGGTTGCCAACAAAACCTGAATTCTGTTTTGTTTAAACATTGTTAAGGCCCTCTGGCGTTGATTTTGGGATTTGTTTCCGTGGATTGATTCTACTTTAAATCCCTTTTGGCCAAGAATTTTTGAAAGTTTTTCAACTCCGTGTTTTGTTCTTCCAAAAACCAAAACTTTTTTGTACTCATCCTTTTTCACTAAAAGACTGTGCAAAATTTCGGCTTTTGTCTGCCCATTTTGAACCCTAATCACATCCTGCTCAATATTTTGAGCCGTGTCCCTGGTTTTTACAGAAACCCTTACCGGATTTCTTAAAAATTCTCTTGTAAGGTTTTCAATTTTTGGGTCAAAAGTGGCTGAAAAGAAAAGAACCTGCTTTTCTTTTGGCGTTGAGTTCATTATAAACCTGGTTTCGTTGATAAATCCCATATCCAGCATCTGGTCGGCTTCGTCCAAAACAATTGTGTTAAATTTGGATAAGTTAATCTTCTTTCTTTCAATCAAGTCTTTCAGTCTGCCCGGAGTTCCGATAATCAAATTGTTTTGATACCTTAATTCAGAGATTTGCCTGAAAATACTGGCGCCTCCCACGCAACAAACAGAAAAAATTCTCATTCCCTTGGAAAATATTGCCAATTCTTGCTGAATCTGTAAAGCCAACTCTCTGGTTGGGGCGATTATTAAAATATTTTCTTTGGGATTCTTAATTATTTTATCTATTAAGGGAATCAAAAATGCGGCTGTTTTGCCGGTGCCCGTGTTGGCAATTCCAATAACATCAGCGCCGTTTAAAACGCTTGGAATAACTTTATCTTGAATTGGAGTGGGCGAGGTGTATCCCTTTGCTAAAATATTTTTTAAAAGCCCCTGATCTACTGCAAAATCTTGGAATTTATGCTCAGCCACAAAAGGCTGTTCTTGCTCAAAAGCCACGGCCTTGTTGATAAACTTTGTCGGATTTATGCTTTCTGATCTCTGATTTCTGTTGGGAGAACTAAACCTTCTGTTTCCATTCCCGCTTCTATTTCTACTAAAATTTTTCATAATTTTATATAATATCATAAAAACTAAAAAATGTCAAACCATCATATAATAACGTGGAGGAAAATGCCCCTATTATCTTTTAAAAAGTTATTCACAGGTTGCGCTTATTGCTTGACATTATAATATTTTTGTTGTATTATTAATATATATGAAAAGTATATTATCTACAATTATATTACTCCCCGTTGTGGCCCTAACAATAGGCTCTGTGGCAATAAAAAGCCAGGATTTGATGGCTTCAGCCAGCTTTGCCGTAAACCGCGCAAACTCTCGTCAGATTATCACAGCCATTGAAGCTTATTACATTGATAACGGCCACTACCCCGCCCAACCTGGCGCCCAAGGCTTGATAGAAGAGCTTAAACAAGAAGGATATATCACAGAAAATTTCCCGATAGACACCAGCGAAATGACTTACTATCCGCAAGACAACGGCCAAAGCTACGTGCTCAATCCGATGTAACAAAAAAAGTCCCCGCATGGGGATTTTTTGTTGGCGGAATAAAATTATGCCAGAGGCTTGATTTTAAAACCCCCATGACGTATAATGGCGTATGTTGACAAATCAGGACAAATTTTTACTGGAACACAACAAGCTGTCTCCTGTAAATTTGCAGGCTGATTTGGAGTTACTCAATAAATTCAGACATGAGAAACCGGGGCTGTTTAAAGACGACTCATGGCCGATAGAAAAGCTAAGAAGGCCGTTTATCGTGTGGCTGTCGGGACAGCAGACATTAAAGAAAAACCAGCCCAGGGCAAAGTTCGCATCAATAAAAAAAACCGCCAAGGCCAAGGCAACAGGGGAGGCCGAAAAGCAACTATTTCACAACTACCCGCTCGAAGAAGCATAAAAAAAGCCTCGCGTTCTGCGGGGCTTTAAAATATGTTAGAATAAAAGCATGGAACTGACATTTTCAACAATAATTACAATAGTTGTTGTGGCGGTTGTGATATATCTTCTTATAAAATACATCATAAACCCTATCGTCAAAATAATCAGCGGAATTTTAACAATCCTGCTGATAATATATATCCTGCAAAAATTTTTTAACATAAATCTTATACAGTTTGTTCCTCAAGAATATGCTCAATATCTTAATTTTGACACCTGGGCAAATTATATAAGAAACTTTATTTCCCAAATCATAACTCAAATAATCTCGCAAATTAAATGGCTTTAATAGACGATGTAAAAATCAAGGTGATAGCCGGCCACGGAGGCAAGGGCATTGCCACATTCAGCAAAATAATGATGATGAATGGCCCCACCGGCGGCAACGGAGGCTCCGGAGGCAATATTTATTTGCAAGGAGTTGCCGATTTGGATGCTTTAAAACAATTCCGCTACAAAAAAGAAAACAAGGCAGATGACGGCGAAAACGGAAAATCCGGCCTGCACGACGGAGCAGACGCCAAAGACTTGATTTTAAATGTGCCGGTGGGCACGGTTTGCAAAAATTCAAACAACGGCATTGTTTTTGAAATCACTAAAATCGGCCAGAAAGAGCTTGTGGCAAAAGGAGGCAAAGGCGGCAGGGGCAACTGGTCTTTCAGATCTGCCACCAACACCACCCCGCTTGAATTTCAGGAGGGCAAAGAGGGTCAGATTTTTGACTTGCATTTGGAGTTAAAGCTTATTGCTGACGTGGGCTTTGTGGGACTGCCAAACGTGGGAAAATCCAGCTTATTAAATGAACTGACGGCAGCCAAAAGCAAAGTGGCAAACTACGCCTTTACGACATTGGAGCCAAATCTTGGTGCATATTATGATTTGATTTTAGCTGACATCCCCGGGCTTATTGAGGGAGCCGCCGAAGGCAAGGGCCTTGGCATCAAATTTTTAAAACATGTGGAAAGGACAAAGGTTCTGTTTCATTTTGTGGCCGCCGATTCCGCAAACCCGGTGGAAGATTATAAAGTTGTGCGCGCCGAATTGGAAAAACATAATCCCCAGCTTTTGGAAAAGCCCGAATATGTGTTTATAAGCAAATCCGATACAGCCGACGAAAAAGCCATCAAAAAAATCCAAAAAGATTTCAAAAGACTTAAAAAAGAAGCAATTCCAATTTCAATAATTGATGAAGCCAGCTTAAAACAAGTCAAAACAATCCTTAACGAAGTCGCAAAAGAAAAAACCGCCCAATAGGCGGTTTTTTTGATCTGATTTAAAATGCTTCTAAGTTTTTTATCTGAACGATTTGGCCTTCTGATAAAATTTTAGCATCTTTTAGGGCAGTATTATGGATTTCCAGGACTTTTGTTTTTCTTTTACTTAATTCATCGCCCATAATTTTCTCTTGCTTTAACATTTCCAAGTCTTCCAGGGCTTTGTCCTGAAACCGATACACATCATCTTTGAATTCTTTGATGTCATTTTCTATTTTTTCAAATTTTTTATCTAAAAATTCCACTAATTCTGTAAAATCTTCATTCATAGTCGCATTTTTAATTCTTATAATCTTATTATACGCTGACAAAAGCTCGTGTCAAACTTAAAAATTTTCACTTTTTTGCCCGAACTGATTTAATTTTGAGCCCCCTCCCCTTTGCATCGAAATGTTTTTTTGCTAAGATAAAATATGATTACAAATTTAACAGATCAAAATTTTCAGGAAGAAATGGAAAAATCCGACAAGCCCGTGCTGGTGGATTTTTATGCCTCTTGGTGCGGACCTTGCCAGGTTTTGGGCCCTGTTTTAGAAAAAATAGCCGAGGAATTTAAAGACAAGATTGTGCTGGCAAAGGTAAATGTGGATGAATTTCCACAAACTTCCGCCAAATTCGGCATAGACAGGATACCAAATGTGTTTTTATTCAAAAACGGCAAGCCGGTTGATGGATTTTTAGGAATGGTACCCGAAAATACAATTAAAAACTGGCTCAAATCGGCCTTGGAAAAATAAATTATGGACGAAAAACAAGAATTTATAGAAAAATCCAAAAAACATGCCTCAGAAAATGGGTTTAATTTAAATCCAAATGAAAAAATTGTTGCGGGAATAGTTAATGGCATTTTTTTAAACGAGCAGAAACACGGAGAAAAATACTGCCCCTGCCGCAGAGTTACCGGCGACAAAACGGAAGATGCAAAAAAAATCTGCCCTTGCGTATGGCATAAAGACGAAATCGCAAAAGATGGCCATTGCCTCTGCAATCTCTTTGTAAAGTAAGCTTTTTTTTAAAAACCGCCCCAAAGGCGGTTTTTAATTTATTTTATTATTTCAATCAGCTCTTTTTGCTTCTGCTCTAAAATCGCCTCTGTGTCAGCCTCAATCGTAAGCCTTAGCAACGGCTCGGTGTTTGAGGGCCTGGCATTAAACCACCAGTCTTTATATTCAACGGTGATGCCATCGAGAAATTCCTGTTTGCCATCTGAAAATTTTTCTTTTATTTTAGCTAAAACAGCATCTTTGTCGGCAACTTCAAAGTTTAGCTCGGCTCCTTTTGCATAGGGAGACAGTTCTGCCACAATTTCTGAAACTTTTCTTCCATCGGCCGATATTTCCTGCATCAGAATCAGCATCGCAATCATTCCTGAATCCATATAAAAATTGTCTTTAAAGCAATAATGCCCGGAAAGCTCGCCCCCCATCACCCCATTATTTTGCAAAAGACCTTCCCTCACATTCACAAAGCCAACTTTTGTTTTCACCGGATTTCCTCCCCATTTTTTGATGAATTCAGGCACTGCTCTTGAACAAATTGCATTGTAGGCAATTGCCGAACCTGTATTTTTCCTTAAAAAATATCTTGCCAAAATAAGAAGAACAACGTCGGCCCTTACCAATTGACCCTTTTCATCAATTAAAAACACCCTGTCGGCATCGCCATCAAAAATCAGGCCGAAATCCACCCCTTCTGCTTCGGCTTTTATTTTGTCTGAGATTTGCTTTACAGACCCTTCCGCCAGAGGATTCGGGCTGTGATTTGGAAAATCTCCATTCGGTTCAAAATTTATTTGAATAATTTCTGCGGGTAGCTTGTCTTTGATGTCCAAAATAATTTTACCCGCAACCCCGTTGCTTGCGTCAACAATAATTTTTAATGGGTTTATTTGGCTTAAGTCCACAAACCCTAAAATATGGTTTGAATAATCCTTTAAAATATCTTTTTTGTTAAGCTCCAAGGGTTCGCCATTCGTGTAGTCTTCGTTGCCTACAATATCCCGCAAAGCTTCTCCCCTAACCATTTCGATATTGCCGTCTACCTTCTTGATCATTTTGAATCCGTTATATTCTTTTGGGTTATGGCTGGCGGTAACCATGACGCCGGCGGGAAAATCATAATTGCCAACGCCAAAATAAAGGCATTCTGTGGGCAATTGGCCCAGATGGCTTAATTGTCCGCCTTCCGAGATTATGCCCCTTGCAAGGGCAAATAAGAGCTCTGGGCCCGAATTGCGGGCATCGTTGCACACAGCCACCTTTTTGGCCCCTGTAAGCCTTATAAAAGCCTTGCCGATGTTAAAAGCCGCCTGTTCATTAAGCTGACCGGGATAAGCGCCCCTAATATCGTATGACTTAAAAATTTCTTTGTTTATATTATCCATTTGATTTATATTATTCCAATGTAAAAAAATGTAAATGCCATTGCGTATTCGGCTTTTTAATTAATCGCCTCGTTTGTAGAAATTGTATAAAGAATAATATGGGTATTGGCTATATTAACATAATACCTTATTTTGCCGCTACAATTACCGTCTCCATTATCAAAGGTGTCATCAAGCACATCAAATACACTTTGAAGGTTCTTGCTGTCTCCTATCACTATATTTACCCCGGCCGCTGACGTGCAACCAGAACCATTAACCATAGTATCCCCATCGTTATCGTAAGTATAGGCGGCATTTCCCAGAAATTGCCTAAGGCCCGCTATCTCATTTATCGAGCTGTCCCAATATCCCGCCGGAGGATAATTTGCATCCCTCGGCCAATTAGAGAGACTCTGCTCGGCCTTCAAAAGTCTTAATGCTATCTCGATATTCCTAAAATCTCCTGCTATTTTTGCTGCCCTTGCCCTTACTATATAAATATTTACCTGGGTTATGATTACACTCGCCAAAACTGTTATTATAGCTATCACTACTATCAATTCTATAATCGTAAAACCGGAACTGCAAGGATATCGCCTGCCGTTATTCATGGTAAATGCAAAACATACTATTAATATCTTATTATATTTCCCATCGTATCTCATATCAAGAGATTTTGCGTTTTAAAAGCTGTTTTACTTGATTTTTTTAAAATATCTGATATAATTTAGAAAATTAAATATTAATAGGATATGGATTTCCACGCGGCTACTTGTAGTCGTCTTGGCCTTTAAAAGGCCAGGATTCCGTATTCAAAAACAAATGAAGACATACGAATTAACGTATATCATTTCTCCTGAAACAAATTCAGAAGAAATAGAAGCATTTGCAAAAAGCCTGGAAACTTTTGTGCAATCAAAAGAAGGCTCAGTTGTAAAGCAAGCGAGCCCGGTAGCTAAAACATTAGCTTACCCAATCCAAAAAACCGCTTCCGGATTTGTGGGCTCAATAGAGTTTCAGCTTGAACCGGAATTTCTGGCTGAATTAAAGGATACTGTGGCCAAAGACAAAAAGGTAAAACGCCACATGATAGTCATAAAATATCCGGAAAGAGCGAAAAAGCAGAGGCGCACAAGAAACAAAGATGTTGACGCCTTTATCGCAGAACCAAAGGCAGAAAAACCCGAAGTCAAAGAGGTTGTGATTGAAAAAGCTGCCGAGGAGCAGCCAGCTCCAAAAGCTGATGACAAGAAGGTTGAATTAAAAGACATCGAACAAAAACTGGAAGAACTTTTAGGAGAGTAGTATAATATAAAGACTATAACAAATTAAAAAAGTCTACATATGAATCTCAATAAAGTTTTCGTTTTAGGAAATGTCACACGAAACCCCGAGACAAAGTCTTTGCCATCGGGCCAGCAGGTTGCCAACTTCGGAATAGCAACCAATCGCTTCTACTCGGTAAATGGCGAAAAGAAGCAAGAAGCCGAATTTCACAATATTGTGGCCTTTGGAAAGCTTGCCGACATCGCCAGCCAATATCTCAACAAGGGGTCATTGGTGCTGATAGAGGGCAGAATCAAAACCAGCAGCTGGCAAAACCAACAGGGAGCCAAGCAATACAGGACAGAAATTGTCGCAGAAGCCCTGCAGTTGGGGCCGAAAGGCCAAGGAGGAGGGTTTTCCGGAGGCAATAACGCCGGATTCGCAAAATTCAACAGGCCAGAGCCGGAAGCTCCGAGACAAGACAACTCAAACGAGATTCCGATAATCCAAGAAGATTATCCGGCATCATCGGGACCGGTAACATTCGAAGACGGAGCAGCCGATGAGATTGATATTAAAGACATACCATTTTAAACAATTAACAGGGCGGAACAAGAAAAATATTTTTTAAAATATTTTTTCATCCTCCGACCAAAACAAAATGTGCTATTTTTGCCAAAAAAACATCAACGAGGTTGATTATAAAAATACAGAATTGCTTTCACAATATGTTTCCGGGTTTTATAAAATAAAACCAAGAAAGAAAACCAATTTGTGCTCGCATCACCAGAAAAAAATTGCCACAGCCATTAAAAGGGCAAGGCAAATGGGATTGATGCCATACACACCTCGCTAAACAAAAAAGCCCCTAAATGGGGCTTTTTTAAAAACCCGCCGAGTCGCGGCTCGGGCGGGTTTTTAACTATAATGACCACTTGCTAAGGTCTATCTTTACATCGGATGGCCTGTTTCCTCCCCCGACTGTCCATCTTGCAGCCTTTGCGGCTTCTCCTAAGAATTTGGCGAGGTCTTCCTGCCTGCCCTTGCCAATGTTTTGCGAATTATCTCCGTAAAACGACTGATGATCAAGGGCATCCAAAAATTCGTTCAAATTATTTACAATCTCAGGATTGTTTTCTGTCCTGTTCATAAGCCTCAAAAGGCTCGTCTCAAATTTCGCGCCTTGGATATCGGCAATTTCTTTTTGCGTTTCTGTACTTGCTTCTTTGGCAACTTCTAATCTTTCTTTCCACAATTCCACGCCACTTTTTGATTCAAAAGGCTCTTCGTTTTCTTGACTTGGTTGTTCCTTAAAATTTTCTGCCATACTTTTTAAAGTTTAATTTTTATTCTCCTTCTGATTTTACTCCGCCTTTTTCGATTGCTGCCAATTTTATTTTTTCTATTGCCTCGGGATGCTCGCGGAACCATGCTTTGGAAGCTTCTGTGCCTTGACCGATCTTTTCGCCCTCGAAAGAAAAAAATGCCCCTGCCTGCTTTACAATTCCAAAATTAAGTCCTGTGCGCAAAGCATCGCCAGATTTTGAAATTCCCTCGTTATAATAAATATCAAATTCGGCTGTTTTGAACGGGGCTGCCACCTTATTTTTCACAACTTTGGCTTTTACCCTGTTGCCTATGATTTCGTCACCTCCTTTTATCTGGGCTGTCCTGGTCAAATTCACCCTCACAGAGGCGTAAAACTTCAATGCAAGGCCTCCTGGCGTGGTTTCCGGGTTGCCGAACACCAAACCCACTTTTTGCCTTGTCTGGTTTATAAATATCACAATGGTTTTTGTCTTAGCCATAATGCCTGTGAGCTTTCTCATCGCCTGCGACATCATTCTGGCCTGCAAACCGATATGCTGGTCTCCGATTTCCCCTTCAATTTCCCTCTGGGGAGTTAAGGCCGCCACAGAGTCCACCACAATCACATCAATATCGCCCGTTTTCACCAGTGTTTCAACAATTTGCAAAGCCTGCTCTCCGGAATCGGGCTGGGAAATAAGCAAATCATCTGTGTTTACCCCGATTCTGCGGGCATAATCTGGATCCATTGCATGTTCCGCATCGACAAAGGCGCAAGTGCCTCCCCTCTTTTGGGCCTCGGCTATCACATGCAAAGACAATGTGGTCTTGCCCGAACTTTCTCCGCCATATATCTCAATAATCCTTCCTCGCGGCATTCCGCCCACCCCCAAGGCCAAATCCATGGCAATTGAACCAGTTGGCACCGTATCCACGTTAACAGCCTGGATTTCTCTCATCATCATAATGGCGCCCTCGCCAAATCTTTCTTTGATTTCATCCACTGCCGACTGCAAGGCTTTGTTTTGCTTGTCGTCTTTTTTAACTTCTTTTTTTGCCATAAATTTATTTTATTTTTTAATAGGCTTTGAAAGTTTTCACAATATCCACTGCCTCCTGTGAGCCGATAGCATTGCTGAATCCATACCATCTTGGCGGAGTGGCAAATATATACTTTTCATTTTCTCCCACTTTTGCCGGTCCGATCGGAGCCGCCGACACGGCAATCTTTTCCTCTTCTATAAGCTTCCAGACTTCTTTATTAATTACCATAATCGGAATGTCTTGCCAAGGCTGGACTGCCGTGGTTTGAGGATTCTTTATTACTATTTTTACCCCCGTATATTTTTTGGCGGTATTGCTGATCAGCTGTCCCTCCCATGTCTGCTTTTCAACGGTGTATCCATTCCAAGTTTCAGGAAACGTCAGGCCAAATCCATATTCTTCGTTCTTATAATCTTTCCAATTTTCTGTAAGACCCAAACAGGCGGAAAATTCGCAATTTGGCGGAATCCTTGAAACAAAACTGCCATCCGGGCATTGCCTTGTGTCCATTGCGCATACGATATCTGCGCCAACGGATTCGGGTGTTGTCAAAGGTTGAACCACTTCAATATCCTTTAAGGCTAAATATTGGTACAAAAAAATCAGCAATGCCAAAACAATCATAATTGAGAATATGAGCGTCAGGCCAAATTTTTCCGATACTCTTTTACCGCCTATCATATTTTTTAAAATAAATAATATTTATGTATTTATTAAATTTTCTTCCATCCGTCTTCCGCTTCCTCCGGCTCAACTGAGCCGTCTTCGGACTCATCAAGGCCGCCGCCGGGTATCATTTTAACGCTTGCCGAGATTGCCCTGTCGCCGTACACTTCTCTTGGTTTGGCTCCGTCTGCAGGGCCGATTATTCCCTGCTCTTCCAGCATATCAATAAGCCTGGCCGCCCTCGAATATCCGATTCTCAGTTTTCTTTGCAAAAATGATGCCGAGGCTTTTTGGGTTTCCAAAACAATTTGTTTTACTTCGCCAAACAGCGGGTCGTCATCGCCGAAAAATTCTCCTTGCTCTTTGGCTTCTTTGGGGTCGGGAGCTTCAAGGGCGTCCTGCAAATTCTGTGATAAGGTCGACTGAGGATCTTCAAAGGCCTTTTTCTGATCGGCAATAAAGTCCGCGACTTTTTTAACTTCTTTTTCAGACACATAAGGGCCCTGCACACGGCTTAATTTTGAAGATTTTGACGACAGGAAAAGCATATCTCCCATCCCAAGCAGTTTTTCAGCTCCCGAAGTATCAATAACCGTGCGCGAATCAATCTGAGAAGAAACCTGGAAAGTAATTCTGGTTGGCACGTTGGCTTTGATTAAACCCGTGATAACTTCCACCGACGGCCTTTGTGTTGCAAGCACCAAGTGAATGCCCGTGGCCCTGGCCATTTGCGCCAGCCTTACGATTCCGGCCTCCAATTCTTTGCCTTTTGCCGCCATCAAGTCCGCCAATTCGTCAACCACAAAAACAATATATGGCATCTGGGCATTATTGGCAACAACGGTTTTATTCGCGTTATAACTGCCGATATTTCTTGATGAAACCTCGGAAAACACCTCAAATCTCCTTTCCATTTCGCGCACAAGCCACTGCAAAGCATTTATTGTTTTGGTGGCGTCAAATATCACCGGGCACAGCAAATGAGGAATGTCGTTATAATTCTGAAACTCAACGCGTTTCGGGTCAACCATTATCATTCTAAGCTGGTCGGGTGTGTATTTATAAAGAAGCGACAAAATCAAGCTGTTTAAAAAGATTGTTTTTCCCGTTCCGGTAGCCCCTGCCACCAACACGTGCGGGCCGTCTGCAATATCTGCGTAAACTGGCGCTCCCGCCACATTTCTGCCCAAAGCAATAAGCAGAGGCGCATTTGAATTTTGATAATTTCCCTGTGAAATCAAGTTTCTCAAAGTGACGATTGACCTTACTTTATTCGGCACTTCAATGCCCACCAAAGATTTGCCTGGAATCGGGGCCTCTATCCTGATTGGGTGAGCTGCCAAAGCCAAGGCCAAATTGTTTGACAAAGTTGTGATTTTTGAAAGCTTCACGCCTTCGGCAGGCTTGAATGCATACTGAGTGACAGCAGGACCAACGCTAACCTCGGCCATTTCCACGGGGATGCCGAAGTTTTCCAGCGTGTTTTTGATAATCATCGAATTTTCTTTTATATTCCCGGAAGTCGGAGGCGTTTCATTTTTGCTGAGCAGATCCAGGGGCGGCAGGATATAATCCGATTTTGATTTTGACGCGCCGGGCTTGTTAAGCTTAACCTTTTCCGGCTCTTCTGCGCTTTCTTTTTTAAACAGAGACGGCCTCGGCTTTTCTTGCAACTTGGAAACATCAGGCAGAACGCCCTTGATCTTAATATTTTCTTCTTCTTTTTTACTGAGAACAGCAGTTTTTTTATCTTCTTTTTTCTTCTCTTTTTCCTGTTGAATTTCTTGCCACACAAACTGCAAGAAAATCAACCCACCGACCAATATGGTGGCTCCAAAAACAATATTTGCCACTATGCTGCCAAAAAACCCATTAAAAAGCTGGGCCAACCTTGAACCTATATTATTTTCCTGGCAAAACCAGCTGCAACTAATCAAGCTGTAATCTTTTACCGCCAAAAGTCCCGAAATTCCCGTTAACGAAACCAATATGGCAACCAACATTGCCAAATTCTTGCCGCGCTTTTTGGTTTTTAAAAATATTATGCCTGCAATCACCAGCAGAACGGGGATAAAATATAAAGCCTTTCCAAACAAAAAATTGGCAGAGATATAAAACCATTCGCCGGCCTTGCCCGCTTTATTAAAGTATGGAAATGACAAAACTGAGATTATTGCCAGCAAAAACAAGAAAATGGCCTTTATCCATTTTTTGACCCAATTGCTTAAAATAACATCTTTGGGCTTGTCTTTTTCCGACCCATTTCTTTTTTTGCCGTTTTTTTGCTCTTCTTTGTCTCTTTTTGCCATCTTGTTTTTAATTATTTAAAGCCAATTTCCTCTCTTTTTGGCTTATTCTCTTCTTCTAACATTAAAAGACTTAATGTTGTAAAAATTTTCTTGATTTTGTCGTCGTGGCTGCCATATTTTTTCTCTAACTCCATAATTTTTCTTTGTAAAAGCTCATTTGTCGCCATTAGTTCTCTTATTTTAACAAATGTGCGAATAATTTGAATATTGACATTTATCGCTCTGTCTGAATTCAACACGCTTGCCAGTATTGCCACGCCTTGCTCAGTGAAAGCGTAAGGAGCATATCTCAATCCTCCCCAACTTGAGGTCACAATTTGTGACCTCCAATTTTTAAAGTCATCTTTTGAAAGTTGAAACATAAAATCAGATGGAAATCTTTTTATATTTCTTTTTACCGCTTGATTAAAAACTTTTGTTGCTACGCCATAAAGCTTAGCCAAATCCCTGTCAAGCATCACCTTTTTTCCGTGGATAATATAAATTTGGCTAACAATTCTTTCGCTTGAAATTGTTAAAAGGTCTGCCTTCATATTATTATTCTTAATTGTATCACCCTCATTTTTTTACTTCAAGAAGTAAGAAAAAAGACCTCCGATTTCAAGTGAAATCTTTGGTCTTTTACACGCGGAACTTAATCCGCCTCAAGCTAAAGCCCTGTCCAGAAATTCGGTCGGATATAGGCGATACTCGGCCTTGCCGTCATGAAATCGACAAAACTCGACTTCAAATTCGTTTCCGGCGGCAGTTCCGACCATCTCGGCCAGCAAGTTGATCTCTACAAGCGAAAGCCTGGCCAGCCTTGGCATACCGTCTGATGTTGTGTGCTCCCGACACTTATGAATCACGCTGTCGTGCACAAACCAGATATAGACCGATACGCACTTTTCGTCGGCGCAACCGGCGATCCATGTGCCTAACTTGTGGCGGTAGCGCATTCGTATCTTCTTGAGCTCACCTGAAAAATGACGCGCTGCCTTGTCCAACTTCCTCTGCAATTGCTTGTCAAACACGGGTATTCTCCTAAAAAATGGGGCGATAGGGCTATGGTTTTCAATTTGCGAAGAATTAAGTCAGAATTAACTTAACTCCACATAAATTAATTATATCATATTTAATATATATTGTCAAGTATTCATGTACATTATCATCGGGTTGGTGACACTTTTTAACATCGTGTCCGTTTAAAAACCAAAAGGAGCTCGGTAAAATGAATGTGTTCAAAGCATACCATTAAACCAAGCTCCTATGCATAAGAATACCAAATTATTGCCCTACCAGAGAAGAGAGGTATACGGAAGATGGCGGGACGGAGACCGCGCCACCGATCTCGCCGAGTATTACCACGTTTCACGCAAAACACTCTACGAAGTGTTTAAGAAAGCCAAGTTGGGTGTGTTTGTAAACTATTCCAGCAAGAATTTCAGATATCGAAACCTCGAATTCGGATTGAAACAGCTTCAGAGAACAGAAAAGAAGTTGGAGAAGAAACTTTTAAAAAGAGAAATCAGATTGAACCGTTACCAGAAGAACCACCCTGGAGAGATGGTTCACACAGACTCATCCGTGTTATCGTTGGTCTCCGGAGAAGCTGCCACGACGCCCAAGGAGTATCTGTATGTGTTCGTCGACGACTATTCGCGTGCTCTGTTCGCAGACATATTGCCAGACCAAACCAGCTATTCAGCAGCCATTGTATTAGATGAAGCTATACAGATGATGCCGTTTAAGATTGAAGCATGTATTCAGACAACGGGAAGGAATTCAAGGGCGAGTTTAAACATCAGTGCCAGCTCCACAAAATACCGCAGCAATTCACACGTCCGTACCGTCCGCAGACAAATGGAAAAGCAGAACGCGTTATTCAAACAATCAAAAAGCTGATGCGCAAACACCGCTTTCCGAGCCGAGACGAACGACGACGAATTCTTTATTCCATTGTGAGATATTACAACCACCTTCGCCCGCACCAGTCTTTAGGGGGAATTTCGCCTTTTGAACAATTAAAAAGATATATTGAACAAACAAAGGTCGAGCTCCGGGAAATGGAGAAAAGTGTAACCAACGCTTGACGAATGTACATAATCTGATTTGTGAATTTAACCTGCAAGTGCAACACTCGGTATGTTTAATTTGGTGTTAAGTTTGTTTAATTCGACTATATTATTGTCCCTCATTTATAAATCTTCTTGTCTTTGGTCCGAAATTTCCAATACCACTAACAAGAGAAAATTTAAATATTGCATCCGAATTAATTTCTTGAAATTTACTTAAAGCTTGCTTCGTGGCATATCCAAATTTAGTGGTTTCGTTTCCAAGAGAGCCTGGACCAGTTGTTGCCACTAAAAATCCGTGACTATTTAAATATTGCTGGAGATATTTAACTTCTAAATCAATATCACCAAAATAGAGGTTCTTATTAAAAATATGAGAAATTGTTGAAGACTGGCTTGATATTAATAAAATTTGCTGTTGAATCTCTGCTATCTTAGCTTTAATTTGGTCTACGGTCAAAACCGTAGCCTCCAATTCTTCTTTAACTATTAAAGGCTGAATCGTCGTTTCTGCAACTGGAACTTCTATTATCGGTGTATATGCACTTCCTCCTCCAGTAGGCACTGGTGATTGTAAGACCTCTGCAGAGTATTCGGACACATTTCCTGCCAAGTCTTTTACCTTTACCTTGTAACTGTAGCCAATATTTGAGGATAAGCCCGAATCCGTAAATATATTTGATGCTTGCCAGTCGGCCGAAGATGATGCCCCTGCATGACCTGTTGTTTCAGTAAACCAATATGGAGCCGATGCCAATCCTGAACCAGAATCAACCGCTACGTTTGCTGTTATTGTAAGTTGAGTTGGAGAATCTATTACTATACTGGAAATACCAATATTAGTTGGAGCGATGGTGTCGACAACAAAAGAGGATACGCTCAGTTGATCGCTCGCATTTCCAGCTGGATCGGTTACTATCACTTTGCAATTTGAATAGGTTCCGTCCGATAATAAGCTAAATGATATTGTGTTACTTCCAATTGTTGCCGAGGTGATAGCTGAACTACAATCTCCAGAATAAAATATTATCCCTGCCTCACTGGTAGTAAAGGTAAAACTAGGAGTATTATCATTTGTTAATCCAATATCAGGCCCCCCAGATATGACCGGAGCGGTTGCATCATATTCATAGGCTCCAATATCTGGAGTTGTATTTTGAGGAACAACCGTGCCAAGATAATCAGAAGTTATTCCAACGTCAACTCCCGCATCTTTTGCAGGAGAAGAAGATTGTAATTTAAAATTTCCAGTGACAGGAGAAACCATCAGGGGATCTGTTTCTACGTTTCCTGTTCCTTTGTACGTTGACCATATTCCGCCATAAGCATTTGTGGCTCCTGGAGCATTATTGCTGGCTGTAAGATTTTCGTCGGCAGAGTTGTATAAATATAATTGAGCAGTGGTATTACCAAATACTATATTATTTTTTACTGTCACAAAAAAATAAGGATATCCCATATCTCCCGCGTTATTGTTTCTAAGATATATTCCATATCCCGTATTACCATATATAGTATTATTTTCTATATAATTCATTTCGTTAGGATCACTGGTTTCGTTTGCTGAACGGATGTATATTCCATACGAACCGTTATTGTAAATAAGATTATTTTGGAAGTGCACACCTCTAAGATTAGCTCCATTAATAACAATACCCCCCGAATAATTATTATGAATAGATGATCTTCTGAAGTAAGAAGATGTATCAAGTTGTCCTGCCACGGGGCTCGCTCCAATATCGTTGTAAAGTAATTCCGTGCCATCAATAATCCAATCATCACATCCTGTATTGAAAATGCCGTATTTACCATGTTTTGCAACTACGCCGTATATTTTTTCACCCACCCATGGTTCTTATAGCATGGTTTCTTTTTACAATCTCTATATGTTTTCCGCTTGGATCCGTTCCGATATTAATCCAAATCTGTTTAGTAGTATTGTTGTAGCAAAACTTATTTAAGGCTAAAGTTGTAACCGTAGCAGGACAAGATGCTCCGTTGCCCAATATATTAGTAATAGTAGATGAATCGACATAATACCAAGCGACTACACGAAGACTATTAGCAACAACCGTGCCCAAATCACTTATATCAACCCCATCAGATCTATATACATTTGACGATCCTTCTTGAAACCAAGTAAAACTAGTTGAGTCAATAGAACTCCAAAATTCTGCTCTTGCAGGCCCGCGAGTAGTTTCGGTTCCCGTTCCGCCAACAGCATCGCCATAAATAATTTTAGTTTGAAATTTAACACTATTTAAGGGTTCTCTATATGGAACTCCCGTAGCTTTAATATATATTATATCACTATCGTTAATATTTAATACGCTAATAAGGTCAGAAATACTATGAAAAGCATTTGGCCACGTAGAGCCATCGTTATTCCCTGTTATCAGTGTGTTATCAACAAAATAAGTTGCTGCGTCAACGGCGCAAGGAGCTAAAAATAAAAAAACTAAAAACAATGCCTTAATTATGTAAAAATTGTATTTTAAAAACATTTTTTATTATTGATAATTTAAATTAATTATATCAAAAAATCAACTACTTTGATCGAAGATCCATTAAAAAATACTGGCGTTATTTTTCCTCTTGTTATTGATTTCGTCTTTCTACTGAATAACTAAAAAACAAAACCATTTCTAATATAGCATATATTGACCTTTTAAA
>CAZQBZ010000012.1:19273-19561 GCA_964592355.1 uncultured Candidatus Saccharibacteria bacterium | reverse complement strand
GAGTAAGCTGGCTTTCCAAAAAAGAAATCATCAAATACACAATGATTGTGATTGGATTTACTTTTGTGGCAGCCTTGTTTTTGGGCGGATTGGATTATTTGTTTTCATATTTGCTAAAAGAACTCATTACTCAATAAAAACATTTTACTATGCCAAAACAAGTAGTAGAACAAGAGCGAAATTGGTATGTGCTTCACACCTATTCGGGATACGAAGACGCCGTCGCCATAAATTTAAAGCAAAGGATTGAGTCATTCGGAATGGAGGACAAAATTTTTATCGTGATTG
>CAZQBZ010000012.1:0-19263 GCA_964592355.1 uncultured Candidatus Saccharibacteria bacterium | reverse complement strand
AGAAAAGATTTCCCCGGTTTATGTTTTGGGGGTTAGGATAGTTACAGACGCCTCATGGTTTGTGGTGAGAAACACTCCAAGAGTTACAGGATTCTTGGGAGCAGGAACCACTCCAGTGCCAGTGTCTAAATCAGACATTGATGACCTGATGAAAAGGATGGAAGTCGGCGAGCCGGAATTTACAGTTGACTTTGAAATCGGAGCCACAGTTAAAATTACAGACGGACCATTTAAGGGGTCAGAAGGTAAGGTATCTGAAATTGACAAAGAAAGAGGAAAAATCAAAGTGCTGGTCAACATGTTTGGCAGAGATACGCCCGTGGAGCTGGACACTTTGCAAGTTCAAAAAGTAGGAAATTAAATTAATTAAATCAAATATTGATTTTAGGTATATGCTGAGGCATTAGTCTATCACATAGTATTTGATAAAAAATAATGGCAAAAGAAATTAAAGCGGTTGTGAAAGTAAATATTCCAGCCGGAAAAGCCACTCCAGCGCCTCCAATTGGCCCTGCATTGGCTCAGCACGGATTAAACATTGCCGAGTTCTGCCAGAAATTCAACGCAGAAACTCAGAAAATGGCAGGTTACACAATCCCAACAGAAGTTACAATTTATAAGGACAGAACATATGCCTTTAAATTGAAAACTCCATTGGCTTCTGAATTAATCAGAAAAGCCGCTGGAATTGAAAAGGGTTCTGGAACTCCAAACAAGACAAAAGCCGGAAAAATCACAAAAGCCCAGTTGAAGGAAATCGCAGAAAAAAAACTGCCCGACCTTAACACCACAGACATCGAACAGGCAATGAAAGTGATAGCCGGCACCGCCCGCAATATGGGAGTGGATGTAAAAGACTAATACAATAAATCTATTAAAAAGCAAGTGCGAAAAGCCCTTGCTTTTTAATTTGGCAGGGTGGTAAAATGACTAAACTAAAATTAAGTTTTTTAAAATAATATGGCAGAGGAAAAGAAGCACATTCGTCCTTCATGGGATGAATATTTTTTAAATTTATTAGACCCGATTGGCAGCCGCGGCACCTGCGACAGAGGAAGGTCGGGGGCTGTAATCGTAGGCCCCGGCCATACCATAATTGCCACAGGATATGTGGGGGCGGCGCCAGGCCAGCCGCATTGTGACGAGGTTGGACATTTAATGAATACCGTTATACATGAGGACGGCACCAGCTCTCAGCATTGCGTGAGAACTTTGCATGCAGAAGAAAACGCAATTTTGCAATGCGCAAAGGATGGCATAAAAGTGGAGGGCGCCACCATTTACTGTAAAATGGTGCCTTGCTATAACTGCGCAATGAGAATTGTAAGGGTGGGCATTAAAAGAGTGGTGGCTCAAAAGAGGTATCATGCCGACCAAAAAACAATAAAGCTGTTTCGCGATGCAGAAATAAACCTGGTAATAATGGATAACGCCGTTGAAGAATACAGCAATCAAGGCGGCAACACAGCCAATCTTTTTGATAAATCAAAATCTGAACAAAAACCAGAAGATAAATTTGTCAGCATCAAAGAAGTTTTGATGCAAGAGGGCAAAGTTCAAAATATTAATAAAATTCAAGAAATCTAAAATGTCAAAAGACGATGAACAAATTTTGGTGGTAAAGTCTGATATTCTTTTTGAAAAAGGAGTTTGGCAAGGGCTAAAAACAGAAAATCTGGATTACTATTTGGAGCTTATAAAGAATAATTGCGAATTCAGAAGGAGGGGAGACATGGAAACAGACAATTCGTTTCAGCAGATAATTCCTTATATGATTTTTTCAGGGCCCGATGCAAATAGATTTTTTGCATATAAATATATCGGTTCAGCCGGCGAGACCCGTTTGATAAACGAAAATTACCAGTTGGGAGTCGGCGGACATATAAATAATGAAGACGTCGGCCAAGGGGATATCTTGGATCAGGGAATGATGCGCGAGTGGCAAGAGGAGGTTAATTTTAAGGGCAATTTGTTGCAAAAGAAATTGGTGGGGATAATAAATGACGACACAAACCCTGTGGAAGAAGTGCATGTCGGTTTGGTATACCATTTTGTTGGCGACACAGATGATATACAAATCAAAGAAACGGATAAAATGGCGGGCCAAACGTTTTCGGTTGAGGAAATCTCAAATTTGCCGCATAGCCCATGGATGGGAATAGTTGTAAATAATTATATTAAAAAATGAAAAAAATAATTGGCATTGTAGGCGAAATGGGCGCGGGCAAAGACACTTTCTGCGAATATGTAAAGGAAAATTACCAGGATGTTTATTTTCTGCGATTTTCAGACGGGCTTACCGCGGCATTGAAAGTTTTTTTTGATGATATAAAAAGGGAAGACCAGCAATGGCTTAGTCGGGCTTTACGCGAAAGATTTGGGCAGGATATTTTGGTTAAGGCTCTTATTAAAAAAGTAAACAGCATAGACAAGGGAATTATTATTTTAAACGGAGTAAGAAGGCCGGACGATTTTTCCGGCTTAAGAGAAATCGGCGGAAAATTAGTTTACATTACAGCCGACATCAAAAAGAGATGGGAAAGGGTTGTTTTAAGGAAGGAAAAGGCTGATGATGATGTGCCTTTTGAAAAATTTGTCGAGCTTGGCAACGCCGAGGCCGAGCAGCAAATCACCAAAATCGGGGAGCAGGCGGATTTTAAAATAAGCAACGATGGCTCGAAAGAAGAATTATTTTTGCAAATTAAAAAGATAATCGAAGAAATATAATGTTTAAGAATGTTGTCTTTGACTGGTCGGGAGTTGTGAAAGACAGTTTTGAATCCCATGTTTGGAGCGTAGGGGAAATGATGAAGGTGTTTGGCGGAATCCCGATAACCAGCGAAGAATTAAGAAAAAGTTGGCGTCAGCCGTATATGGATTTTTGGCATATGTATTTTCCTGATTTGGAAATTGAATACCAAAATAAAGTTTATCATGAGACTATTGCGAGAACAGACAACCCAAAAACTTATGCCTATCCCGGAATCGTTGAGCTTATTAAAAAGTTAAAGAATAATGGATGTTTTTTGGCGGTAGTCAGTTCTGATTCTCCAAAAACTCTTTTGCCGGAAATAAAAGAATGGAATTTGGAAAATATTTTTGACGAGATAATAATGGACGTTCACGATAAAACAGAAGGAGTAAACAAAATTTTAGGCGAGAATAATTTTAAAAAAGAAGAAACCGTTTTTATTGGCGATAGCAACCATGAAATCGAAGTTGCAAGGGATGCTGGGATAAAATCGATTGCTGTGACATGGGGATTTACAAGCGAAGAAAAGCTTAAATCTGTTGGGCCGGATTATATCGCGCATAATATAAAAGAATTAGAAAATATTTTATTATCATGAGTAAAAACAAAGGAAAATTTTTTGTGTTTGAAGGAATCGACGGCTCTGGAAAATCAACTCAAACAAAATTGCTTACGGAGTTTTTTAAGACCAAGGGGCATAAGGTTGAAAAGATAGATTTTCCCCAGCATGGAGAGAGGTCCTCGGCAATGGTGGATGATTACTTAACAGGAAAATATGGAAGCTCAGAGGAAGTGGGACCATATATTGCTTCAATTTTTTATGCCCAAGACCGGTACGATGCAAGTTTTAAGATAAAAAAGTGGCTGGACGAAGGAAAAATAGTTATTTCAGACAGATATCTGGTTTCAAATATAGGGCATCAGGGGGGGAAGATACGAAGCAAGAAAGAATGGGAAAAGTATGTTGACTGGCTTTATAATTTAGAATATAACATATTTAGAATTCCAAAACCTGATTATACCCTCATACTGAAAACCTCGGCGGAATTTTCTTTGAAATTGGCTCATAATATTACTGACAAAGACAAACAAAACAGAAGAAAGGCGTACCTTGGAAGCAGCAAAAAACAAGACATACACGAAAAAGATAAAAACCACCTGGCAAATGCTCTAAAGTCATTTTTGATGGTGGCTGAAAAATATCCAAGGGATTTTAAAGTCATTGAATGCTTGGAAAATGGAGAATTATTGGGGCCAGACCAAATAAATCAAAAAATAATAAAAATAGTTTCTAAAAAAATATGAAGGTTTTGCAAAACGCGGGAACATATAAAATCTTGTCGATAATGGCCGGGCTTAATGGAGAGGATCCAATCAGTCTTATCGAGACAGCCGGTCGCACAGCATATCAGAGCCGCGATAAAATAACACCTGAGTCTGCGGTAAAATTTGCCAAGGCCTTAAGGGTGAGAGGCCACGAAAGCGTATTTGAACACTCGGCAATGACTGTTGAATTTAACGATGTTTCGCGCGGGTTTACGCACGAATTGGTAAGACATAGACTTGCCGCATATACACAGGAATCCACCAGATATGTGGATGAAAAAGAGTTTCGCGTAATTGCCCCGCCAAAAAAGGATTTGGACGAAAAGCTGGTTGACTTGGTTTTGCCCAGCGGCGAAAACTCGGGATTAAAAGTTTCTCTTAAGGTTTCTTTTAATGATTGGATTAATTTGAATGAGCAAATGTATAAGGGTTTAAGGGCTGTTGGCTGGGTGCCCCAGGACGCCAGACAGATTTTGCCAAATGGATTAAAATCTCAAATCGTTATTACTGCGAATCTTCGCGAATGGCGACATATATTCAAGATGCGATGCGCGATAGATGCCCATTGGGAAATCAGGGAAGTGATGGTAAAATTATTAAAAGAAGTAAAAGAAAAAATACCCGTCTTGTTTGACGATTTTGAGATTTCAGCAGACGGTCAATCAGCAACATTATGTCGTACAAACCCACAATAGGATTAGAAATCCACGCGGAGCTGAAAACAAATTCAAAGATGTTTTGCAGCTGCAAAAATGATCCCGATGAAAAGAGGCCCAATTTTAATGTCTGCCCGATTTGTCTGGCACACCCCGGGACATTGCCGGTTGCCAACGAGCAGGCAATCAAAAATGTCGTAAAAGCAGGACTTGCCTTAAATTGCGAAATTTCAAGAGATTCAAAATTTGACAGAAAAAATTATTTTTATCCCGATCTGCCAAAAGGATATCAAATTTCACAATATGATATGCCTTTGTGTAAAAACGGATTTTTGGAAATAGAGGGGCGAAAAATACGAATTACCAGAATTCATATTGAAGAAGATACTGGCAGCTTGGCTCACCCGGAAGGAGCTGATTATTCCTTGGTGAATTTAAACAGAGCAGGCGTGCCATTGATGGAGCTGGTGACAGAACCGGATATAACCTCAGGCAAAGAGGCCAGATTATTTGCGGAAGAACTGCAAACGATTTTAAGATATCTGGGGGTTTCTCAAGCCAATATGGAAAAGGGTGAGATGAGGGTTGAGGTAAATATTTCTTTAAGTAAAACAGATAAGTTTGGAACCAAGGTTGAAATAAAAAATTTGAACTCTTTTAAGGTGGTTGAGAAAGCGGTTGATTTTGAAATCAAAAGACAAACCGAGCTTTTGGAAAATGGAGAAAAAATTGTACAAGAAACGAGAGGGTGGCACGACAAAAAAGAAATAACATTTTCCCAGAGAGAAAAAGAAGAGGCGCATGATTACAGATATTTTCCTGAGCCAGACTTGCCCCCAATGCATTTTGATGATAAATACATTGAGGATATAAAGGCGACCTTGCCGGAGTTGCCAGAACAAAAAAGGATAAGATTTGAAGAAGAATACGGGCTAGATAAAAACTTTACCGAAATTTTTGTTGTGCATAAAGATTTATCAGAATACTTTGAAAAAGTGATTTCGGAATTTGAGGAATGGACTCCTGAAGAAGAAAAGAACGAAGCTCATAAAAAGGCTTCCAGACTGGTGGCAAATTATCTGATTTCCGACTTGAAGGGCCTTCTGGGAGACAAGGAATTTGTGGAAACAGAATTTAAAATTGAGCCGGAAAATTTTGCTGAGTTTATTAAGATGATTTACAAAAATGAAATTTCTTCAAGGGTGGCAAAGACCGTTTTGGTGGAAATGTTCAACACGGGAGTAGACCCTTCAAGCTTTGTGGATGACAATAATTTGAGGCAAATGCAAGACTCGGGCGAGCTGGAAAAAATTATAAAAGAAGTTATAGAAAAAAATCCAAAAGCGGTCGCCGACTTTAAAGCAGGCAAGCAAAACTCGGTGCAATTTTTGGCGGGGCAGGTGATGGCCGCTACCCGCGGGACAGCCAATCCCGACAAAGCGAGAGAGCTTCTTTTGGAGATTTTATCCAAATAATTTTTTGGTCTCGTTTAAACCAAGTCATTTGGCGCTTGGCATAATGCTCTGATTCTATTTGAATTTTGTCTACCATCTCCCGGTAGGCAATTTTCTTTTGCATGTATTGTGCGACAAATCTGTATTCTATGCCAAGCTCTTCCAATCTCTTGAAAGATACGCCGGCATTGTGAAGTTTTTTGACCTCTTTTATCATTGCATCGTTTTTCAGCCTTTTTTTGAGCCTTTTTGCAATAAGTTTTTTCAGTTCTTCTTTGGGTTTTGCGACGCCTATCTGAAGTACGTTAAAGTCAGTTTTTTTTGTGTTTATAGCTGGAACCGGCCCGGCAAGTTTTGTGGCGATTTCCAATGCCCTCAGAACGCGTCTTGGGTTGTTTTGATCAATAGTGGCTGCCCGATTCGGATCTATTGCCCTAAGCTGTTCTACGAGCTCAGGGAGGCTAAATTTTTCAAGTTTTTTGCGAAGCTCCCAGTCTGGCTTTACTTGAGGTATGACAATGCCGTCAACAATAGATTGAATATAAAAGCCCGTACCGCCGACTAAAATTGGCAGCTTGCCGCGTTTTTGTATATCTTTAATCTGCCTTAAAGCCAGTCTCTGATATTGGCTAACCGAAAATTTTCTTTTTGGGTTTGCCACATCAAGAAGGTGGTGGGGCACACCCTGCATTTCTTTTTTGGTAATTTTACCCGAGCCGATATCCAGGCCTTTGTAGACCTGGCGGGAGTCAGCCGAAACAATTTCTGCGCCATTCCAGCCAGAGGCTTGCTCCCGAGGCGCATCCGCCTCTGGCGGAGGTCCGCCTTTGGCGGAGAATTTTTTGGCAAGCTTAACAGATAAATCGGTTTTACCCGAAGCCGTAGGCCCTAAAATCACCAATAATTTATTGTTTTTTATTTGTGTTTTTGACATTTACCAATTCTATTAAAACTTTTTCTCTTCTCTTTTTTTCTTCCCATGGGACATTGTCATCCATTTTTGCAGCCACGGTTCCGGCCCTTGGAGAATATTTGTTTATGAAAGCGACGCCATAGCCGATTTCTTTTAACGTTTTTACCGTGTTATTGAACTGGGTTTTTGTTTCGCCCGGAAAGCCCACAATTATGTCGGTTGAAAGCCTTATATTGGGCAAAGCCTTTCTTATTTTTTTAACCAAAGCTTTGTATTGAGACACCGTATAAGGCCTGTTCATTTTTTTTAAAACTTCGTCGTCGCCAGATTGTATCGGCAAATTTAAATCCATTGAAAGCTTTTGGCATTCAGCCATTGCGATTATAAGCTCGTCTGAAAAATCTTTTGGGTGGCTTGAAGTAAAGTTTAGCTTAAAGTCTCCTTTGACTGCATTTGCCATTTTTAAAAGTTTTGGAAAATTTGTTTTTCCATCTTTATACGAGTTTACGTTTTGACCGAGCAGCCAAATTTCTTTTGCTCCGGATTTTATCTTGCTTTCTATCTGATTGATAATTCGTTTTGACGGAAAAGAAATTTCTCTGCCCCTGGTGTAGGGAACAACGCAATAGGAACAAAAATTATTACAGCCGGATGTTATTGGAATATAAGCGGCTTTTTCCCCCGAAAACTTGGGCATAATGTCAAAGTTTGCAAAGTCTTTTATATCCATGACTTGATCGAACTTCTTTTCAAAAACCTGTTTGTCTTTTTCCAGGATACATCCCGTTAAAATGGTTTTCACCTTTTTGTTTTTTAACTTTTCAATTATTCCATAAACTCGGTCAACTGCCGATTGCCTAACAGAGCACATTACAATAGCAATCAGGTTGGCCTTGTTTATATCATCAGTTTCTTTGTATCCTGAAGACTCCAAAACGGCAGCCACCCTCTCGGCATCCGAAATATTCATTTGGCACCCAAACACAATTACATGATATTTTTGCATATTGTCAATAATACAACCAAAAACCGACTTTTTCAAGTCGGTTTTGTTTGAAGATTTATCGTATTTCTTCTTTGCGCTCCTTAATAAAGTATCGCCATTTTTCAAGAAACTCCACAAAGGCTGAAAACGGCATATCAACCAGAGCGTTAAAAATGGCGGTAAAGGCGTTGTATTTTTTCCATTTATTGCTGAGCCATTGGCCCAATCCCTGCACGGGCAAAAATAACATATCGGTCATAAAGCTTACGAAGCTTTCCTTTTCGTCTTCTATTGTAAGCTCTTGCGCGCGTTTTCCCAAGGCGGTGCCCGCAAATAATATAAGGGCAATGAAAACCATGTTTATAATGATAGAGGAAAACGGGAATCCAAAATAATGGAAAGCATAATATATGCCGCCAAAAGAGATGCAGGCGGAGGCAACATACATCAAAGACAGGGTGATGCGCATTGCAAAGCCCTTTTTACGCTTCATTTTTATTTCATAAACATCTTGAGCCTCTCTGTTATAGACAATCTTCATAGTTTCAAGCACTACGATTTTCATATTTCTTTGAGAAGGGGGTTTTATTGATGAGACCATAACAAACATCAATGCTGTGGGTATTAAAATATCAGCTATAAGCATTTGAATGCTCTGGGATTCTTCGGGAAGAATTTTTGACAATATGATAGACAACAATATCAATGACAAAATTTTTGTCGCAAAAATTGAAATAGTTGAATACATCGCCGCCCTTTTTGTCCTTGTTTTTAGAGTAGAAAGCCTTTTTTGATAAGCCTTTTTCACCGAAGACTCGAGGGTGGAAGACTCCATAATATTTTGCGGCCCTTCTTGAGAGAGGATGTCGCCAAGAAGGAGATATGGCGTGTCGTATTTTTCACAAATATTATAAAATTTAACAGAAAGGGGATTGGCCAAATCTTTTTCTATTGCCTGCCAGATTTTTACGATTGCCTGCGCCATGCCCAGTAAAAATTGCTCATCTGATTTTTTCCAGCGGGGATATTTAAACATCAGCAGGTTGTAACTGATCATGGGCTTGTCTAATTTAAAAAGAGACTGCTGCACTGCGATATAAATTTGAGCATCTGTATTTTCTTTTTTTAACAGGCCCGCATCATAAATTTTTTCAGAGACTTTTATTTTGTCTTTCATTGAAGAAAACATGAAATCCATCAGAGATCTTTCTCTGATGGATGGCACTAAGGCATCTTCAACTTCGCAACTTGCCACCTCTAAAAACCAGTTATAGAAATTCAAGCTGGCCGTGCCCGCTTGGTTTTCGGGAGAATTTTTTAAGATAAAAACATAGCGGTTGATTATATCCTGGACTTCATTGATTTTTGATTCCGGTATTTTGTCGTTTGGCAAATGGCCTCCCCTTATCAATTCCAGAATAAGGGCTTCAGCGGCATCGTTTTGATTTGCAAAACCGGCCATCTCCATATCAAAAAACTTTCTTTTCAGTTTTCTGATAATGGCAGCTCTTCGCATTAAATGTTCTTCCTTCCAGTCAACTATTGTGCGAACATGCTCATAAAAAGCAGCTACGCTTGAAGCCACTTCATCAACATGAAGGGTTTGGGTTTCAAGTTCATCTGAGTTGCCCTTGGCAAGCTCGTATTGCAGTATTAATTTTTTAGCTGCGTTTGATAATTCCATCTTTTATTTTTTCTATAAATTTTTCTGTTGGCATTTGGCCAAGGTCGCCCTTACCGCGTTCTCTCACAGAAACCGCATTGGCATCAATTTCTTTGTCGCCGATGATCAAAAGATAAGGGATTTTTTGCATTTCGGCGGCGCGGATTTTTTTGCCCAAAGTTTCATTTTCATCTTTTAATTCAAAACGGATATTGTTTTCCTGTAATTCCTTTTTGATCTTTGACGCATAAATAAGATGCTTCTCGGAGATGGGGATTATGGCAACTTGAACGGGCGCCAGCCAAACAGGAAAAGCTCCTGCAAAGTGCTCTATCATCACGCCCATAAACCTTTCCAAACTGCCAGAAATTGCGCGATGGATAACGACAGGCCTTTCTTTTTCGCCCTTCTCGTTCACAAAAGACAGGTTAAAGCGCTCTGGCAGATTAAAGTCACACTGGATTGTGGCCAGCTGCCACTCTCTGCCAATGGCGTCTTTAAACATAAAGTCCAGCTTTGGGCCGTAAAAGGCGGCCTCGCCTTCAACTCTTTTATAGTTTAAATTATTTTCTTTGGCGGATTTTTCAAGAGCGGCTTCAGCTTCTTTCCAGGCCTTGTCTGTTCCGATATATTTTGATTTGTCTTTTCCGCGCACAGATAATCTTACCCAATATCCTTCAAGCATTTTCATAGTGGTGTAGAATTCTTTGATGATGCTGACAATTGTATCGACTTCTTCTGAAATTTGCGACACTCTGCAAAAGAGGTGTCCGTCGTCCTGGGTAACAGCCCTAACTCTTGTGAGGCCGGAAAGCTCGCCGGTTTTTTCGTATCTGTAAACCGTCGCCGGCTCAAAATATCTGACAGGCATATCGCGGTAAGAAAATTGGTTGTCTGCAAAAATCTGCATATGGTGCGGGCAATTCATCGGCTTTATAAAAAAATCTTCATCTCCGGCTTTTACGCGAAATAGCTCGTCGCCAAATTTTGCCGCGTGCCCTGAAGTTTCGTATAATCCTTTTTTGGTGATATGCGGGGTCCATACTCGACTATAACCCTTGTTTTTATGCAAATCCCAAAGATAGTCTTCAATTTCCTTTCTCAAAATCATTCCATTTGGCTGCAATAAAGGAAGTCCGGCGCCGACTAATTCTGAAATGGTAAATAATTTTAATTCTTGCCCCAATTTTCTGTGGTCTCTTTTTTCGGCCTCAGCCAGCATATTTGTGTAGTCGGACAACTCTTTTTCGGTTGCGAAAGCTGCTGCATAAATTCTTGTCAGCATTTTATTTTTTTCATTTCCTTTCCAATAAGCACCTGCTATTTTTGTGAGCTTGAATGCATTGACATCAATTTCTTTGGTTGACTTGATGTGAGGGCCTTTGCATAAATCCACAAAGCTTCCTGACGTATAAATAGTGACGGTTTTGCCTGGCAATTCAGAAATCAGTTCTAATTTATATTTTTGATTTGCAAAAAGTTTTTTAGCTTTGATTTTTGAGATTTCTTCTTTTTCAAATTTTTCTCCCTGGCGGATTATCTCCTGCATTCGGTCTTCTATTTTTGCAAGGTCATCTGTGGTTGGTGGAGCGGGAAATTCAAAATCATAGTAGAACCCGTTTTCTATTGCGGGTCCCATGCCGATTTTTGCTTTTGGCCAAAATTCCAAAACAGCCTGGGCCATAATATGCGATAACGAATGCCTTATTTTTTCTATGTTTTCCATATATTTTTTGGGAACAAAAAAACCTCGTTCCAATACTAAATTAATTATTTAATACTAGAACGAGGCTTCTGCCACGCGGTTCCATCTAGTTTTCCTCTGCCCCTTGGGCTCGGGACGCTTATTTGGAAGCAATCTGGGCTTAGAGCTTTCGCTTGCCGTTTTCACGGCACCTTGCTTGGTGGACAAGGCAACTGCTTATTGCTTATTAATATTTTAGTATAACCCAGGGCGTTAGTCAACCCTAAGCAGACCTTGGAACAATTATCTCTTGCGCGTCGTCGGCTAAGATTTGTATTTCTCCATTGCGGTCTTGCACGCGGCCGGCCACCAAGATTATCTTGCCCTCTTGCAGGGCCTGGGGATTTTTTTCCAAGAGATTTGGGAAGACAGTAACTTCGGCTTTTCCGGTTAGATCTTCAAGCTTCATAAAAATCATGGGCTTGCCTGTTTTAGTGATAATTTTTCTTACAGAAGAAATCAGCCCCCCAAAAACCATTTTTTTGTCTACCAAAGATTTATCCAGTTTTGATATTGGGGTAGTGCGTTTTTCCAAAAGCCCTTTAAATTCATAAAGCGGGTGCGAAGAAACATATAGGCCAAGCAATTCCTTTTCCCAGGCCAGACGCTCAAAATTGCTGGCAGCGGGGGCAGGTTCCAATTTTATTTCACTGCTGACTTTTATATTCGTGTTGGCAAAAAGACCTATCTGGTTTGTGTTGGCCTTTTTATTATTTTCCCTTGCTATTTCAAGCATTTTTTCAAGGTTTTGCAAAAGCTTGTTTCTTTCTTCAAACTCGTCAAAAGCCCCGGCCTTTATCAAAGCCTCCATTGATTTTTTGTTTAAATCCTTTACCGGGATTCTGTTGATATAATCTGAAATTGATTTGAAACGGCCATTATTTTTTACTTCTTCTGTGGTGGAATTTATGATGTTTTCACCGACATTTTTGATAGCTAAAAGCCCGAAACGGATTTGGTTTTTTCCCGGCACCACGGTAAAGTTTTTTAGAGATTCATTTATGTTCGGGGGCAAAACTTCAACTTCCATTTTTTTGCACTCGTCAATCAAAAACGAAATTCTTTCAACATCGGCTTTTTCAGAGGTTAAAACAGAAGCCATAAACTCAACAGGGTAGTGGGCCTTTAAGTATGCTGTTTCGTAGGCGATGATGGCATAGGCGGCAGAGTGGGATTTGTTAAATCCATAAGAAGCAAAGGGCAAAATCCACTGCCACAACTCTTTGGCGATTTTTTTATCAACGCCGTTTTTTACAGCCCCATCAACAAATTTAACCTCTTGGCTATCAAGAAGCTCTTTGATTTTTTTACCAACAGCTTTCCTTAAAACGTCGGCTTCCCCCAGGGTAAACCCGCAAACTTCCTGGGCAATCTTCATAAGCTGCTCCTGGTAAATGCAAATGCCATAGGTGTCTTTGAGGATCGGCTCTAATTTTGGATGCAAATACGTGATTTCCTGGCGGCCATGTTTTCTTTCAATATAGTCTGGGATAAATTGCATTGGTCCGGGGCGGTACAGAGCCACCATGGCGGTGATGTCCTCAAATTTTGAGGGCTTCAATTCTTTTAAGTATCTCTTCATTCCATCGGATTCAAGCTGAAACACAGATGTGGTTAAGGCCTGCTGCAAAAGGTCAAAAGTTTTTGCATCGTCATAGGGGATTTTATCCAAGTCAATTTTTAGATTGTTATGCAATACATAAATGCGCGCCAGCGTGTCTTCTATGATAGTCAGGTTTTTCAAGCCCAAAAAGTCCATTTTCAAAAGACCCAGGTCTTCAATGCTGTGGCCTTCAAATTGTGTAACGACTCCTGTTTCAGAATCCCTTGGCCTTTGCAGGGGGGTGGAGTCTGTCAAAGGGTCTGCTGATATCACAACCCCGCAAGCATGCGTTGACGCGTGTCTTGCAACACCTTCGAGCTTTTTGCCCAAATCAATAAGCCTCTTTGCCTGGGGATCGGATTCATATTTTTCTTTAAATTCATCAACTTTATCAAGCGTTTCTGCTAAATCCATGCCCATGGGAATCATTTTTGCCAGCTCGTCACAATACGAATAAGTGTATTGCAAGGCTCTGCCAATGTCGCGCACCACCATGCGGGCTGCCATTGTTCCAAATGTGATGATTTGGGCAACATGGTCGCGGCCGTATTTTTGGGCGACGTATTCTATGACCTCATCCCTGCGGCGGTCGGCAAAATCCATATCAATATCGGGCATGGAAATCCTTTCAGGGTTTAAAAATCTTTCAAAAAGCAATACGTGCTTTATCGGGTCAATGTTGGTGATGCCGGAAAGATATGCGACTAATGACCCTCCCGCAGAGCCTCTGCCCGGCCCCACCACAATGCGGTTTTCTTTTGCCCAGTTCACAAAGTCTTGCACAATCAAAAAGTATCCGGCAAAGCCCGTTTTGCCAATCACGCCCAATTCGTAATTCAGCCTTTCAATTACTTTTGGTTCCGGGTTTTTGCCATATCTTTTCTCAATCCCCTTATAGCAAAGCTCCTCTAAATATTGCATATCTGTTTTGCCTTCGGGCAGGGGAAACACTGGCAGTTTTGTTTTGCCCAGTTCCATTTGGAGGTTGCATAAATCTGCAATTTTTTGCGTGTTTTCAATGGCTTCCGGATAATCTTTAAATTCCTCGGCCATTTGCTGAGGCGACTTCATAGAGAAATCATCCTGCGTCATTGAAAGCCTTTCGGGGTCGTTAATATCCGCCCCTGTGTTGATAAGCATTAAAATATCCTGGGCCTCTGCGTCTTCTTTTCTTAAATAGTGTATATCATTTGTGCAAACCAGGGGGATGCCGGTCTTTTTTGACAGGGCCACAAGCCTTTCATTGGCAATTTTTTGTTCGGGTATGCTGGCGTGATATTGAAGTTCTAAATAAAAATTACCTTTGCCGAACCAGCTTTCATATTTTTTTGCCAAAGCCTCGGCTTCATCGAGCCTCCCAGACAAAAGCAGGCGGGGTATTTTGCCCTGCACGCAGGCCGACAGGCCAATCAGGCCATCGGCATATTTTTCAAGAACTTCGTCATCAATTCTGGGCTTGTAATAATATCCGTCAAGGTGTGCAATGGAAACAAGCTTTACTAAATTTTTGTAGCCTTGCTCATTTTTGGCAAGCAAAATCAAGTGGTTGCGCGGGGCGTCAATGCCGGGCCTTTTGTCAGTCAGTTTTTCAAAGGCAGTGTAGACCTCGCAGCCTATGATGGGCTTTATTCCTTTTGCTTTTGCCTTTTTGTAAAACTCAACAGCGCCGTACATCACTCCGTGATCGGTGATGGCGACAGAGTCCATACCAAGCTCTTTTACGTAATCCAAAAGCTCGTCAATTTTTGGCAATCCATCAAGCAGGGAATAGTGGCTGTGAACGTGTAGATGTGTAAATTTTGGCATAAGATTATTTTGATATTCCATTTTAACCTTTGCAATGATAAAATCAAGCAATAGACAGACAATGAGCAAAGGTCGGAATATTAAAATTAAAAGTGCAAAAATATGGCTTGTTTTTTAGCGCCAACAGCAGTGGCAATAGTTACAACCAGCATCAAGAAAAAAGTTCCGCCAAAGTATCATATAGAGTGGCTTAATACCATGCTTTGGGGCGGGGTAGTTATGCTTGCGGTTGAGCATGTTGCCCACAAGGAAGTCGTGCCGTTTCCGCCGTTTTTAACGGCAATGGAAAATCCGGCCGACATTCCTGTAATGCTTCAAGAAATAGCGACAATCGGAACGGCAATGACATTGGCTATTGTTGTAGCCTGGATTGCAATGGTTGCGATCGCAAATGCGGTTGAAAAGTCGCGCGGGAAAAATGTCCAGATTGCTGCAATGTGATTATGTGGCTTATAACAACAACCGTTGCTGCTATTATTGCGACAATTTTTTCCATTGCCCTAAAGGGTAAATATAGGCTTGGATTTTTAAGCCTGATGTTTTGGGGTTCGACAATAATGATAGCAGTTGACCATGTGCTCGGATACGAAGGAGGAGCTTTCGTAGAAGCCCAGACCGACGGACTTATCTCCAGCGGATTTACATTGGGGATTGTAATGATTCTCCCTATTCTTGGAATTTGGATAGTGTCCAATTTTATTCCAAAAGAAAAGGCATTGGAAACTGCAGAATAGCAAAAAAGCCGCCCTCTGTTTGAACTCGGGACGGCTTTTTATGTATAATCAAACAATAGACTTGTTGCTTAATAAAATTCGTAGCGAAAATTGAAGCTTTGTAGGCGAGAATTTGAAAAATTGAGGAAGTTTATACTCTGTATAAGCTGACGAAATTTTACAAATTCGGAGCCCAAAGCTTCAGTTTGCAGTAGATGTTTTATTAAGTAACAAGTCTAATAATTAAATTTTTGAAAATGAAAAAAATTATAATATCCGGAAAAGGCGGGGCCGGAAAAAGCACATTGGCCTCATTGCTTTCTTTTGCGATAGCAGAAAAAAATCCATCGCTGAAAATGCTCGTCATTGACGGGGACGCGTCTTCGACTTTGGCGTTAAGCCTTGGCGTAGGAGAAGATTTTAAAAAGTATATGCCAGTGGGGGAACTGAGGCCAAGAGTTAAAGACGAAAAAGAAGAAGAGAATAATATGGAGCAATTCAAAGAAAAATGCCTGATGAAAATTTCTCTGGCAGGGTTGCCAATGGATTTTGCCTATATGGGCCACCACTCAACCAAAGAATGTTTTTGCGGGTATAACGAAGCTTTGTCATTGCTTTTAAATTCGCTGGATAAAAATAATTCTTATGATGTCGTGGTGGTGGACAGGGAAGCGGGACTGGAGCATTTAACCAGAAATGTTTATCCTTCGTCGTCTGACTTTTTGGTTTTAACAAGCTGGCTTTCTGACGATTATTTTAGCGTCATAAAAGAAATAAACGATACGGCCGATATTTTGGGCTCCACAAAAAACAGACTGCTTGTCATTAACGATATTTTAAATAATTGCAAATCAGAAAAAGACGCAAAAGACTACATTGAAAAATACGCGCTGCAACCTTCGAGCTGGTTTGTAATAAGGCGCGTCGATACGGGATTGCTCAGGCAGGGCAAGGTTGACCAGGCATTAAAATCTGACAAAGAGTTGGAATTAGCGGTTAATAAAATCGCAGAATGGATACTATCAGCATAATAAAAAAGATAGAGGATAATTTGTTTTTACAAGTCAAAAAACCCAAAAGCATTGCCATAAAGACAAATTTTCTTTGTGAAAAAGATTATCCCTTTTCAACATCGTTTGATTTTTTTAAAAAAATAATCGGCCAGATAAGAAAAAAATATTCAGGCCAGATGTTTTTGATTGAGCCGGAGTTTTTGGGAGCCAGCTGGGCGGACCGAATGGGCGATAAAATAGATTTTTTAAAAGAAAATAAAATAATGTTGGCCCAGGCAGACAAAGAAAAAAGATTGGAAGTAAATGTTCTTGGAAAATTCTGTCTGTATATTCCCAAAAGCTGGGCTGAAGCGGACATCAGAATTTCAATTTCCAATGCCGTGGTTCACAGGCATCATGCAAAAAAAACATTCTGGGGCGGGCTTCACAATATAGGGTTGCTTTTTACCAGGACAGACAGGGATTTTTCAGGTTTGAGACGCAGTATGTATGAATCTTGTTTGGATCCGGATTATAGCGCCTATATTAATGAAGTTGCGGGAGCTTTGAAAATTTATCCGGTCTTTTCAATTGTTGACGCGATCAAGGCGGGGTATTCAGACGAACATTCTCCGGTTATAAGGGAAAAGACGTGCAATGAATATTTTGGCGCGGATTTTTTGGCCGTGGAAACGGATAAAGAAGCCATTAAAAAATTAAAAATACCCAATTCTTATTCCATAAAACTATGAAAAAGGTTTTTCTGGCGATTTTATTTTTATTGTTTTTGCCTCTGGCAGTTTTCGGGCATCAGATAGTCACTTCTGTATACATAAATTTGGGGTCAGGCGATAATGGACAAGCCTTGGAAGAAAATAAAGTTTTTGGATATATAAATATTAATTCTTATAACGCCGCATTAATTTTAGGTCAAGGAAAAGACCCGCAAAAAATTTTTTCGGACATAGAAAATAATAAAAAAATTTTTTCTGATTATGTGGCAAATCATATTTCATTTACAAATAACGAGGAAAAATGTGATGTTGGGATTAAAGAAATTTTACCAAGAAGCAGCGCCGAATTTTTTGTAAACGGAATTGGTTTTAATTTAGATATTTCTTGCGGTCAACCGATTGGAGACTTTTATATTAAAAACGACATTCTGCTTGGGGAAAATTCATATCAAGCCAACGAGTTGGACATTTACACCTCAAAAGACAACCTTCTTGCTACTCTATATCACTCTTCTAATGAAGAGAGTCTTACGAGAATATTAAAAGAAAACGGAAACTATTATCTTGATGGAAAAGTTCCGCAGAATATCAGTGCATACCAAAAGATTGCCACAGGTTCTTTTGGATCTAATTTTATTGAGAATATCGCAAGTATGCTTGATGGGCTGTCGCCGTCTTCTGTCACGGGTATATTATTGATAATAGTTTTAATCGGGGCTTTGCATAGTCTTGAGGGCGGGCACAATAAAGTCATTTTAGCCAGCCTGATGATAAACAATAAATTAACTTTTAAGGGCAGTTTTTTATATGTGCTTATTTTTACGATAACGCACATGTCTGACATTATAATACTGTCCGTCGGACTTTTATTTTTCAATTCTTATGTAAATATATACGAAAAAATTCCTGCAATGAAAGAGTATTCAATATGGGCGCTTTTATTTATATCTTCATATATAATAGTCAAAGAGGCCATTATTCTTATAAAAAACAAACAAAAGCCCGGAGTTTTTAATAATGCTGTCATTAAAGATAAAAACAAAGAGCTGTATGGGTTATTTAAGACAGATAATTATGCCGCAAAAAAAGAGAAATCAAAAGATGTCGGCATCCTTAGATCGGGCACCTTTAAAGAGCAAATGATGATTGCATTTATTTCCGGGTTGGCGCCGTGTTTGACCGGATGGGTTATATTTATGCTTATTGTTTCTTCCGGAAATATGTGGCTATTATTGCCAGCCTTAGCCGCTTTCGGATTGGGAGTGTTCATTGTTTTGATGATTTTCGCATATCTTTTCAGTATTTTTAGAGATCAAATGGTTTCGCGTTTCAATTGGATAGCCGAATACGCCCCGCTTGTTTCCGGAATATTTTTATTATTTTTTTCTATATTGCAGATATAGGCATGCCAAAGAAAAAATCGCCGAATTTTAATGAGGAAAAAAAGCTGTGGTCAAAGGGCTTTAATTTTGTTGCGGGAGTTGATGAAGCTGGCCGCGGGCCATTGGCCGGCCCTGTGGTGGCAGCTGCCGTTTTAGTGGACAAAAATGCAAAAATAAATTTGGCGGGCATAAATGATTCCAAAAAACTTACAGAAAGCCAGCGCGAGAAATTTTTTGAAATCTTAACCAATAATAAAAATATAAAATGGGGGATAGGCATTGTGCAAGAAAAGATAATTGATAAAATAAACATTTTAGAGGCGACAAAGCTGGCGATGCTTACAGCCTTGGAAGATTTGAATTGCGACTTTTTGCTTGTCGACGGCAATGCCAAAATTTATTGTGCGACATATCAGAAATGTATTGTGGCCGGAGATTCAAAAGTTTTTTCAATTGCAGCCGCCAGTATTATCGCAAAAGTGACGAGGGATAAAATAATGCTAAAATATCATAAAAAATATCCTGATTATAATTTTTCAG